>CAMTXZ010000053.1:0-55537 GCA_947085765.1 uncultured Chromatiaceae bacterium
AAAGTTTAGTATGGAACTGCCCGTCATCATCTCATTTAGCATCTATATGCTTTTTATGATCGCCATAGGCGTCTATTTTTATTTTAAAACCAATGATCTCTCCGATTACGTACTGGGTGGTCGGGGCCTCGGCCCCGGTGTCACGGCGTTGAGTGCTGGAGCATCGGACATGAGTGGCTGGCTGTTGCTGGGTCTGCCTGGAATGATCTATAGCGACGGTATTGTGGGTAGTTGGATTGCACTGGGGCTGATTATCGGGGCGTATCTGAATTGGCACTATATTGCCAAACCACTGCGGGTCTATACACACCATCTGCGTGATGCCATCACCATCCCCGACTATTTCGCCAACCGTTTTGAAGATAGTGGTAACACTCTGCGCATCATCACTGCGGTGGTGATTTTGCTCTTCTATACGCTCTATACATCATCGGGTCTGGTGGGCGGCGCCAAGCTCTTTGAGGCGACCTTCGGGCTCGACTACGATACGGCGCTGCTGGTGGGCAGTGTTGTCATTGTCTCCTACACCTTCTTGGGTGGTTACAACGCCGTTAGCTGGACCGATTTTATTCAGGGGATTTTAATGATGTTGGCACTTGTGGTGACGCCGCTGGTGGTGATCTCCGAAGTGGGTGGTGTATCAGTTGCACTGGAGACCATTGCTGCCATCAAACCCGAACATCTCGATCTCTTTTCTGGAGCCTCATTCATTGGCATAGTGTCGCTACTGGCGTGGGGGCTGGGGTATTTTGGCCAGCCACATATCCTGGTGCGTTTTATGTCGATACGTGATGAAGATGAGATGCAACGTGCCAAACAGATCGGCATGGGTTGGATGGTGCTCTCAGTGACGGGATCGCTGGCGGTCGGCTTCTTCGGGCTTGCCTATGTCGCTGCCAACGGCGTTGATCTGCAAGATAGTGAGAAGATTTTTATCACCCTGTCGCAGCTGGTCTTTAACCCATGGATTGCCGGCTTTCTGCTGGCAGCTATTCTGGCGGCGATTATGAGTACGATCGATTCGCAGCTGCTGGTCTCTTCATCGGTGCTGACGCGAGATCTATACAATGCAGTGCTGCGTCCAGGGGCGAGTGACAAAGAGCTTGTCTGGGTCGGCCGCGCTACAGTCATTGGTATCGCCATCATCGCCTGGTATCTCTCGACCGACAAAAACTCCAGTGTGCTCGCGCTGGTGTCATACGCCTGGGCAGGGTTTGGCGCAGCGTTTGGCCCACTCATCATTCTCTCGCTCTACCACAAGGGCATCACCAAAACCGGCGCCATTGCCGGCATGTTGACCGGAGCGGCGACAGTCATCATCTACAAACAGTTGGAAGGTGGGATTTTCGACGTCTACGAGTTGCTGCCAGGCTTTATTGTGGCGACGATAGCTACGCTGGTGTTTAGCAAAAAAAGTGACGTCTCAGAAAGCAGTATTGCAACTTTTGAAGCAGTGCAGCAACGGTTGAATAAATAATAGAAAGGCAATGATTGTTGGCCGTTCCTCTTCCGTCCGGTGTGGCGGGAGGGGAGCCAAGATTTTTCATCAAGTGGATGAGCAGCTGCTGTTGGGCGACTGCATCACGGCTATATGAGATATTTGGGGAGTTTAAAGGCTTACGAAAAACTCGTAAGCGATTGAATAGTTGGTGGGCCCACCAGGACTCGAACCTGGGACCAACGGGTGATGAGTCATTGCGAGACTACGCCAAAGCACACAGCGCCCGCTGTGGTCGGCTTGTAGCCGTGAGAACGGCTGAAGATGCTTTTCTCTTGCTCTCATCCATCGCCACCGAACATGGTCTGAAGCCCCCAATCATTAAAGACAAGGTGACACTTGAAGGGGGAATAAAACGCCTCTGTGATGAGTTCTGGTGGCGGCGACAACTGCGCCGCTATTGTGGCCGTACTGCTGAAGCATTCGCTATCTCCATTGACATGGTTCATAAACATGCGGGCATCTATGCCAGTAATGAGACGGTCAACAGACGTCGCGACCAGAAACAGAGGGCCAGTGATCTACTGGCAGAGCTTGTGGCAATCAATGAAGATGGGCAAGAGTTCACGCTGGAACAACTCGCCGCAAGTTCTGTATCCAACCCCAGAAACAGACGAAACGAATTAATGACCCGCATTGCAGGGCTTGAAGCAGTCGCAAAAACACGAGGGGACATGGCTCTATTTCTAACAGTAACTTGCCCCTCTCGTATGCATGCCCGGTATTCAAAATCGGGGCAAGAGGCTGCCAACTATGACGGCACCACTCCAAGAGAGGCTAACCAGTATTTAAACAAGAAGGTCTGGAGCTGCATCCGTTCAAAATTTAAACGTGATGGGATAGAGGTCTATGGCTTTCGAGTGGTTGAGCCAATGAACGACGGCACACCACACGCCCACTTTTTATTGTTTGTATCTCCTGAAAATTCAGAAATGGTTCAGACGATTTTCAGAACCTACGCCCTCCAGGAAGAGGGTGATGAGCCAGGGGCAAAGGAACACCGGTTTACTGTTGAAGTGATTGATCCCAAAAAAGGGACCGCAACCGGTTACATCGCTAAATACATCTCTAAGAACATCGATGGCTTTGGCGTTGATAAAGACCTCTACGGCCACAACGCGGCCACCTCTGCGGAACGTGTCTCCGCCTGGGCCGCCATCTGGGGCATACGCCAGTTTCAACAATTTGGCGGACCATCAGTAACGGTCTGGCGTGAACTACGTCGCATGGGGCCACAAGATAACCCCGAGTTTGAAAAAATCAGAATCGCCGCCGATGCTGGCCAATGGAATGAGTTCACTTTGTTGATGGGCGGCCCCACTGCCAGTCGTAAAGATCAACCGGTAAAACTAAGCCGCCTCTTCAGTGCAGAGTCTGGGCGCTATGGTGAACCCAAGGGGGAGCAAGTCGTGGGGCCGGAACCGGGCTAGAACAGTTGCATGGTTTTTCAAAGTCAAAGGCGCACAGCGCCGCTTCTAACTTGGAGTTCTGTCAATAACTGTACGAGAGTGATTAAGAACTGCTGCCTAAATACTTCAGCATATTGCAAGTAAAAAGTAATGTGCGTTGATGATTTAGGTCTTTATAGAGAGGGTCGGCGCTTATTGTCTACTGTGGTTCTGTAAGTGGGATAGAAATAGCGATAGAATGGTTGGTTTTACGTGGGGCAATGGGTCAATGAGGGTTGATGATAAGCATATTAGATTAGCTTTGCGACAACGGTTGCTGTCTCAGGGAGCAATGCCTGCATCGATTGTCGAAGAGATAGCCATTGACAGGGGGCGGGTGATTGCAGATATTGTTGCATTCTTTAAGACTCCTCATTGTTTTGAAATTAAAAGCGACTTTGATTCATTGGCGCGGCTTAGTAAGCAGTCTGAAATATATAGTTTGTTCTTCCCAAAAGTTTCTCTGATTACTACGGATAAGCATTTAAAAAAATCATTAAGCATAATTCCTAACTGGTGGGGAATTGCTGTCGCCAAGCAAGGGAAGCATGAAATAAAGCTTAGTTATTACAGAAAGTCTTTGCATAATAAATGTGCGGTAAAGAAAAATCTTCTTACTATGCTATGGAATGAAGAGCTAAGGAAAGAGTTGAGAGATAGAGGGGTAGTGTTTAGTAAAAAGTTAAAAAGGGATGAACTTGCATTTCTGCTTTCTCAACACTTATCTTTAAAAGAAATTTACGATTTAACTAAAAGCAAAATATCTTACCGAAGCAAATAGCTTTTTATAGTCCGGCAATAAATTCTATATGTTGATTTACACATGCAGTGATCCATGTGGTCGCATTGCCAGTCCCGTTCACGCCTTGAGCAATCTTAAAAATATATTTTTCGCCAAATGAGTGGCCCGGGGCTCTGAATCTTCCGTCCAGAACAATGCTATCTGCCAGAGTAATAAATTGCTTAAAACCATCGGGGTGGTGAATAACTGACTTTCCTCTGGCTACAATATAGCCCGTTCCAAGAGTGTAAGTTATTTTGGGGGCCATCGGAGGTGGGCCGTTAAAATCCATCTCAACATATTCTGGAGAGACTGTTGCGTAATCACCATATGTTAGGTTTGAGTGTTCCGAACATGCGCTATGAACATGACCCCACAGTGATGACTCCAACCTATCGAGTGTCTTTGTCTCGCCTGTTTCTACAAGCTTGCCTATTGACTGAGGAATGGATGAGGATGTCAGTACGATTTCGTTAACGATTAACTCCGTGTTCAATTTTTTAATAAAATCAATCACCACGGATGACATTTTTGGCAGTGAAACGAAGTCAACTACTCTGCAATCTATAAAAATGAGCGTGCCTTTTACATTGCTTATCTTAGGGATAAGGCTCTTTATTTTTTTTATTGTTATGCTCGGAATTAAAATGTCATCGAGCAGTAGCCGTACTGCTACATGTGATCCGTGCTTTTTAGATAGATGTGAGATTGTATTGTCGTAAATGTTGTCTCTATCCAGCCCGGTAACGAACCCTATTTTATAGCCATCATTTATTAACAGCTCATGCATTAAAATAGGGTGGTCACCATTTGGGAGTTTTATGTTTAAATCGATATCGAAATGATCGATATATATTAACTTTTCTTTTTGGCAGTTTGAGCGAATGTGCTTGTGTGATTTATTTATTTGATTAAAAAGCTTATCAGGATCGATGTCACGCTGTGTGGGGACATCTAAAACAGGGATCAGGTCGTTATCTTTATTGGCATGTTTAATAGCCTTAAGTTCCCCCGCTTTTGCTTTTAAGAAACAATAGTGCCTCATCTTGATATTATGCCATCAAGAGCTGCTTTGACTGAGAACCCGTCAACTAATTTTCTATGAAGTGAGAAATTATTTGTTTCAAACTGCAATCGTCCGGCAATTAATGCGGGATGAATTTGGAGTTGCTCTGCAAGCTCACGAATAGATGCCTCACTTTGAGTTTTTACTACCTTGCTTCTTGACCATGTTGAGCGAGGCACAATCGCCTCTTTTGCATAATGGTTCGCCTCGCGTTCAATTTCATTTTCTGCCGGATTTTTTAGGTCATCAATTAGCGCAGTATCAAGCTCCTCAAAATGATGTGCTATGTGAGCCATTTCATGGAGCAATGTAAACCAAAAGTTGTCCAACCGATCATATCTAAGTGATATGCCAACAATAGGATTCCCACGACAATTCTTGGCTGCCATGCCGTCTACTTTGGAGCCCTTTATGTATGTTGACACTACCAGCCCTATGCCGATTTTTTTAAGAAATTCGAACACGTCAGTGATTCTTTTGGGGTCGCGGCTCATTCTGGCAACTTGTGTAAGAATGTTGTCAGAAAGTGTTCCTGGTATATGCTCAGGAAGGTCTAGGTTGTTGGCGCTTCTTAAAACGAGGGCGACCCATGTTGCAGCGAGAGCCTCTTGTTGACATGCTTTTTTATCATCTTCTTTTGTGGTTTTTCGAAATAAAAGATTGCCACTTGATGAGTTTCTTGAAAAAAACTTAAACAGATCGAAATCATAGTGTTCCGACGCAATCACACCCCTCTCAATCAAGTCTTCAATCGGTATGTATTCTTTATGGTGTTTAAGCCAGAGCATCATGTTTGATGCAGCATCTATGCTCGCTGTAGATTTTCCGCTGTAGCAAAACCCAGTTTTGTCTTCAAGTTGCTCCAGCTCTGAGCGAATGTCTCTATTTTGGGCCATTGGGATTAACCATTTTGAGATGGCAGGTGTTTCGCCACTTTGTTTGTAGGCATTTCAAAGTAGAGCATATTTCCATATGATTCGTCATGCCCTAGCTCTACCATTTCCATGGCTCTATAAAAGTCCTCAGCTTGCTTGAGAGAGTGAAGTCCAATAATTCCTGAATACCCAGCGGATTGGCTAAATTGCATGACATAAATCATCAGTTTGGTGCCTATGCCCGAGAATTGTTTTGGATGTCCTGGGATATTCCGGTTCCACGGTGCTGTTGCGATAAAGTCAACATATACAAGTTCGCTGTCACTGGATAGCTGTGATTGTTTTGGGAATTTTGCATGCAATGCACCCTGAACAGAGTTATTGCAGACCAAATAAAAGGTGTGTCGGGTATATCCGGGATCGTGCTGATGAACAATCTGCTCCCAGTTCCAGCACGAATCAACGACACAATATTCCGTTAGTAATTCTTTTAGATGATTTTGATCCGTGGCCGTATCCGCCAATGGATGTGCAATCGAATATAAGAGCGGCATCCATTCTTGTTCTATAAGTGGTAAATGTTGAGCGTGTGTATCAACGAATATGTCTGCGTCCGAACATGAACCTGAAATCGATGAATAAAGCTGGATATGTGGTATGACTGCCATGCCTATCTAGATGCCCCCATCTCAATAGACCAATACTGCTTGAAAACCAATACAAAGGAAAGCGTAATTGGCGCGCTCTCGGGAGAAGTGTTTTTTCAGCCAGGGAGCTGGCCTTATATAAACCAGAATTCTGAGGTGGGGTGCCTGTTCAACAATATCTCCAATTGACTGCTTTAGGTTGAATGTAGGTATTTACATAGTCCAGATACCCTAGGACGTCCTGTCCATAGGAGACTCATACCATCTTACGATAGAGGCTCAAGTGGATCGACAAGTCATTTCTTTCAGTGATGGTGACGTGTGTCTTTTTCAGAGCTGTGACCGGGGAAGCGGGTGTATCGAAGTGTCTATATGGGAAATTCTGAGAGTTCAAAAGCTTACGAAAAACTCGTAAGCTTTTGAATAGTTGGTGGGCCCACCAGGACTCGAACCTGGGACCAACGGATTATGAGTCCGCTGCTCTAACCAACTGAGCTATAGGCCCTTTGATTTGTGCTGCGCAGTATAGCGTGTGGTGCCAATGGTTGCCAGACGCGGTAAAACAGATGCGGTAAAAAAATACCCGTCCAGTAATTTTCTGGACGGGTATTTATGGCGTGCCTTAGTCTTGCAGGAAGCTGCGCAGGTTTTCCGAACGGGTCGGATGACGCAGCTTGCGCAGTGCCTTGGCTTCGATTTGACGAATACGTTCGCGAGTGACGTCAAACTGTTTGCCAACCTCTTCAAGGGTGTGGTCGGTATTCATGTCGATGCCAAAACGCATGCGCAATACTTTGGCCTCGCGTGCGGTAAGACTCTCCAGTACCTCTTGAGTGGCCTCTTTGAGTCCTTCAATGGTGGCGGACTCGGGCGGCGCCAGGACATTGCTGTCTTCGATGAAGTCACCCAGATGGGAGTCTTCGTCGTCGCCGATTGGGGTCTCCATGGAGATGGGCTCTTTGGCGATCTTGAGCACTTTGCGGATCTTGTCTTCCGGCATCTCCATACGCACGGCCAGCTCTTCCGGGGTGGCTTCGCGGCCCATCTCCTGCAACATCTGGCGCGAGATGCGGTTGAGTTTGTTGATGGTCTCGATCATGTGCACCGGGATACGGATGGTGCGCGCCTGGTCGGCGATCGAGCGGGTGATCGCTTGACGAATCCACCAGGTGGCGTAGGTTGAAAACTTGTAACCACGACGGTATTCAAACTTGTCGACAGCCTTCATCAGACCGATGTTGCCTTCCTGAATCAAGTCGAGGAACTGGAGACCACGGTTGGTATATTTTTTGGCGATGGAGATGACCAGACGCAGATTGGCCTCGACCATCTCTTTCTTGGCGCGACGCGCCTTGGCTTCACCGACAGAGATCTTGCGGTTGATATCCTTGATGCCGGAGATGGTCAGACCGCACTGATTCTGGATGTCGATCAGTTTGAGCTGGGCGTTGCGGATCTCCTCTTCGTGTTCTTTGAGAATACCGGCAAAGCTCTTTTTTGACTTGATCTGCTGGTCGAGCCAGTCGAGATTGGTTTCATTGTCCGGGAAAGAGGTGATGAACTCTTTGCGCGGCATGTGGGCCTGCTCGACGCAGATATCCATGATGATGCGTTCATAGCTGCGGATCTGTTCAATGATGTCGCGCAGTTCGTTGACGAGTTTGTCGTTGAACTGGGGGGCGAGCTTGAATTCAAGGAAGGCAAGAGCCATCTGCTGGCGCAGTGGCTCGAGCTTGTCAGGGGCAATACCATGTTTCTTCAGCGTAGCTTTGTATTTTTCATGTAGCTCGGAGAGGGCCACCATGCGCAGTCGCGCCTCCTCCGGGTCTGGGCCGGTATCGGCGACGGCTTCGTCGTCACTGTCGCTATCATCATCCGAATCGTCGTCGCTGTTTTTGGCGGCGGTGTTGGGTATGACGGGGATAGGCAGCTCTTCGTTGGCATCGGCATTGGGATCAATGAAGCCACGGATGATTTCGGCCAGGCGCGCTTCACCCGCAGCGACGCGGTCGTACTCACCGAGCAGACGGCTGATGCTGTTGTTATGGCTGGCGAGCGCGGTGTTGACCTGTAGCAGGCCATCTTCGATGCGCTTGGCGATCTTGATCTCACCTTCGCGGGTCAGCAGCTCCACGGTGCCCATTTCACGCATGTACATGCGCACTGGGTCAGTGGTGCGACCAAACTCGATATCGACGGTGGCGAGGGTGGCGGCGGCCTCATCGGCAGCGTCATCGTCGGTGACGGCGTTGTCGGACAGGATCAGGCTGTCGGCGTCGGGCGCCACCTCGTGCACAGGGATGCCCATGTCATTGATCATGTTGACGATATCTTCGATCTGTTCAGGATCGACGATCTCATCAGGCAGATGGTCATTGACTTCGCGATAGGTCAGGTAGCCTTGCTCCTTCCCTTTGGCGATGAGTAGTTTGATCTGTGATTCTTGCTGCTCGCGGCTCATATATCTCTAAAGTCTCACGTTCGTGGATGTCGAAAGATCACCTGGACGGCCAAAAAAATAGCCGATCATTCTATATTAAAATTGGCAGACGTGCTTGCTTTTATCTGCCGGGAGCTTGCTGGGTGCGCTGGGTTATCGGCCGCCAGCCGGTTGTGTTAAGGCGTGTTTCTCGGCCAAGAGTTGGGTAAATCTGAGCTTCTCCTCTTGGCTGAGTGGGCTGGTTTCGCTCTTGCGCCTGAGCTGTTCGTGTTCCTGCTCTATCCGTTGCCGGTCGAGTAGCCTCAGTGCGCCTTGAAACTCCGTCTCCAGCCCATCGGCCGGGGTATTGATGGTGGTGCTGGCCAACTTACTTAGATGCTTGCCTTCGGGCTGGTCGCGCCATCGCTCCAGAATGGTGCCGCAGTTGATATGGGGATTGTGACGGGCAAGTTCAAGCAGTTCGACCAAAAGCCGGATGCCAGGTTCCGTTAGTTGCAGGTAGCGCTGCGGATCACCCGCAGATTGTGCCAGCTGCGGTTGGTTGAGCAGCAGTGTGATGGCGGTGCGTATCGGCGAGAGATTGCGTGGTTCGAAACTGTGTTGTTGTGGTCGGCGTGACTGCCTTGCTGATTGGGAAGGTGATTTTTCGCCGAGTAGCTGCGATAGCTCCGGGGCGTTGATGTTGATGCGCGCCGCTAAGGCGTTAATGAGCATGTGGCGGAAGATGGCGTTGTTGATTTTGGTTAACTTGGGGCGGACCAGCTCCGCCAGGCGGGCGCGGCCATCAATGGCGCCCATGTCAACGTGCTGCAATAGGTTGTCGAGTAGAAAGGTGGAGAGTGGCACGGCATTTTTGACCTGCTCTTCAAAGGCGGTCTGGCCAATCTTACGTACCAGCGTGTCGGGATCTTCACCATCGGCCAGGAACATGAAGCGGGCGGTGCGCCCCTCTTTGAGTTCAGGCAGCATGATGTCGAGTGCCTTCCAGGCGGCGTCGCGACCGGCGCGATCGCCGTCAAAGCAGAAAACCACCTCTTGTGTGGTGCGGTACAGCGGTCCGATATGGTCGAGGGTGAGGGCGGTGCCGAGGGTGGCGACCGCATAGCGGATGCCGTGTTGAGCCAGGGCGACTACATCCATATAGCCTTCCACCACCAGGAGTCGTTCGATCTGGCGCTGTGCTTGACGCGCCTCATACAGGCCGTAGAGCTCTCTGCCTTTGTGAAAGAGCGGGGATTCCGGTGAGTTGAGGTATTTGGGGGTGTCGTTATTGTCGATTACCCGCCCACCAAAGGCGATGATGCGGCCGCGGCGGTCGCGGATAGGGAACATGATGCGGTTGCGGAAGCGGTCATAATATCGCCCGCCCTCTTTTTCGATGGTCATGCCGGTGGTGCTCAGCTGCGCCTGTCGCTGGGGTGTGCTGCCAATCGCCTTGAGCAGGCCATCCCAGCCGGGAGGGGCGAAGCCGATGCTGAATTCGCTGGCAATCTGGCCGGTCAGGCCGCGCCCTTTGAGGTACTCCACCGCTTTTGGCCCATCGGCGTGGCTGCGCAGCTGTTGGCGATAGAAGCTGCTGGCCTCATCCATGATGCCGTAGAGGTCCTTGTCGATTGCCTTATGTGCCGGCTCCTCTTCAGTATTGGGCAAGGACACACCCGCCTTTTGGGCGAGCTCTTTAATGGCTTCGATGAAGTCAAGGTGTTCGTATTCCATTAAAAAACTGATGGCGCTGCCGTGGGCGCCACAGCCAAAGCAGTGGTAGAACTGCTTGGTCTGGCTGACGGTAAATGAAGGAGTTTTCTCTTCGTGAAAGGGGCAGCGTGCCTGGAAGTCACGGCCTGCTTTGCGCAGCGGCACGCGGCTATCGATCAGGTCGACGATGTCGACGCGATTTAGAAGTTCATCAATGAAGTGCTGGGGAATGCGACCGGCCATGCTGGCCTCTTCAGGGTTGCAGCGGATGCTGCCAGTTTAGCCGCGTTGGGGTTGACGTCAAAGCGCGGCGAGTGTGCTCTTGACCAGTTGACTGACTTGGCCCATGTCGGCGCGGCCTTGAAATTTGCCCTTGGCAACGCCCATTACCTTGCCGATGTCCTGTGGACCGCTGGCGCCAGTGCTGACGATGATCGCGGCAAGTTCGGCCTCGATCTCGGCGGCGCTTAGCTGGCTGGGCATGTAGTCCATCAGGATGGTTATCTCCTGCTGTTCTATCTCAGCCAGATCGTTACGCGCGGCGTTCTGGTATTGGCTGATGGAGTCGCGGCGCTGTTTGATCATCTTGTCGATAACGGCAGTCACCTGCTCGTCACTATCCAGGGTGATGCGCTCATCGATCTCTTTTTGCTGTATTGCCGCAAGCGTGAGACGAATAACCCCCAGGCGCACCTTCTCTTTGGCGCGCATGGCGGTCTTCATGTCATCTTTTAGGCGCTCTCTTAGGGTCAACACGTTGGTTGCGGGCCTAATGTGTGAGGCTTAATACAGGCGCTTGCGCTGAGAAATATCGCGCATCACTTTTTTGTGCTGGCGTTTTACAGCGGCAGCAGCCTTGCGTTTGCGGATTGCAGTGGGCTTTTCATAGAATTCACGGCTGCGGATTTCGGCCAGAATGCCAGCCTTTTCGCAGGTACGCTTGAAGCGGCGCATTGCGACTTCAAACGGTTCGTTTTCTCTGAGGCGTACCGATGGCATATGTATTCGTTTCCTAATTTAAAGTTAAATTCATACTGATACAACGAAGGGGCGCTATTCTAAGACAATTAACGGCAAATGCAAAGTTAAGTTTTAAGGCGATGCGAACAGATCGGGCAGTCGGGGTCTGTCGGTAGGTTGACGATCCGCGGAGTCATGCTCAAGGCGTCGATTAGCAGGAGCCGTGCGGTGAGTGTCTGCTCCAGTCCTAGTAGGAGCTTTAGTGCTTCGGCCGCTTGAATGCTGCCGATGATGCCGACTAACGGGGCAAAGACGCCTCGCTCACGACAGCTCTCTTGAGGTAGGTCGCCCTCTTCATGGTAGAGGCAGTGGTAACAGGGGCAGCCATGCAGGCGCGGGTCAAAAACGGTAACCTGCCCCTGAAAGCGGATGGCGGCGCCGCTAACCAGCGGCGTGCCACTAGCAAAGCATGCTTGGTTAATGGCAAAGCGGGTGTCGAAATTGTCGCAGGCATCGACGACGACGTCAGCGGTAGCTACGGCGTCTAGCAGCGGTTGTCCTTCGGCGCGCTGAAAGAAGGCCTCGGTTTCGATCTCCGGGTTCAGCTGTTTTAGTGTCTGGCAGAGACTGATCGCTTTCGGGTTGCCGATGTCGCCGGTTTTAAAGGCAATCTGACGCTGTAGATTACCCAGATCCACACGGTCGTGGTCAAAAACAGTGATTTTGCCCACACCGCTGCTAGCCAAATACATGGCGGCAGGGGAGCCTAACCCTCCTGCGCCAATGATCAGTGCTTTGGCGCCCGCCAAGCGAGCCTGGCCAGCCAAATCAATTTCGGGCAGGAGCAGGTGGCGACTGTAGCGGTTGAGTTGGGCGTCGCTGAGCTGCTGTTCAATCATGGCTCGTAGCGATATACATCAGTGATGGGGGTGCGCCCGTCATTGGCCCATCCGCCAACGCTATATATAGTATCGTCGAGCGTTGTGACCCCCATCGCGGCGACGGGCGCGGGCAGTGCTGTCGCCTGATGCCATTGCTTGTCCGCGAGAGAGTAATAGGCGGTGCGGTTATGAATGCTGTCATCACTATAACCACCAAAGATGTAAACATTGTCGCCGAGGCGCGCGCTGCCCAGTCCGGCGGCTGCCCATGGCAGGGCAAATGAGTCCTCTTGTGTCCAGCGGTTGGTGGATGGATCGTAAGTCTCTATGGTGGTGAAGTTATTAAACCCCTCGGGGCGGAAAGCGACGCCGCCCATGGCCAATATTTTACCGCTCAAGGCGGTGGCAGATAGGGCGAAGCGGGGGGTGGGCAGTGGTGCGATCTCCTCCCATTGTCCGCCGTTGGTGTCGAGCCGCTCGCAAAAATCGAACCCCGGGTCAGATTTGGGGCCGCCCTGAGTGGCGTCAGGGTGGTGGCCGCCGAGGATATAGATGGTTTCGCCCAGCACCGCAACAGCGGGATAGTCATGGGGCATGATCAGATCGGGACCGCGCTCCCAGCTATCTGTCTCTGGATGGTAGATCTCTACGGTTGTTAAAAAACGGAACATGCCATCTTCCTGGCGAAATCCACCGCCCATGACGTAGATGCAGTTACCTATCGTGGCTGCCATAGTGCCTGAACGAAGGGTGGGCATCTCGGTACATTTGCTCCATTGATTGTTTTTTGGGTTGTAGCAGACTGAAGAGTTAAGGCTTTTAAAGCCGGGGCCGCCCCCACCAAACACGTATATTTTGCCATTATAACTGGCTACGGATGGGTGTGAACGGGCAATCTCTAGCGGGGTGAGCTGAGACCAGTGACTGTCAGGCTTTGTTAGGTTCATGATATCCATCTGTATTTTAGTGAGGCTGAAGGACTCTACCCTTTTTCGTTTTACTGTCAAGCGCGACAGGGGTTGAGCGTGATCGTTATCTCGTTGAATCTATGGTGATTCGTGGGGTTAAGTGTGCACTTGTTTGTGGGTTGGTGATTCGTTATGATTGCCCGTCTAGGCGAGGATGTTTTGATTGAACTGCAGGCACCCATATTCGATGTTTAAAGCCGTGCTGGATATGTGCCGATAATTATCGTAACGGCTAATGATTGCGATGCTTTGTTAGTATAAAGACGCGCTTAGAAATATAAAATTCAGACAGCCTTGGTGGGCCAGTTATTTGGTCTGCGCTGGGGTGTAAAGCCACTCTGGTGGCGTGAATAAATCTACTGAAGAGAGGGATTTAATATGGAAGCTGTCGGTCAGGCTACTATGAAACTGAATCAAAACACTCAAGTGGGGCACGCGCCTGCTGAGCAAAATCAAAACGCTGGGGCTAATCCAGTCCTGAACCCTTTGCCGCCATTGCAGGACCGCTTCGGTCGTACATTTGACTATGTCAGAGTGGCTGTAACTGAAAAATGCAACCTCCGTTGTACTTATTGCATGCCTGAGGAGGGAGTTGACTTTCAGGGGCGCGATAAAATCCTTCAAAGTGATGAAATAATGCGCATCATCGGCGTGCTTGCCCGTATGGGCGTCAAAAAAGTCCGCTACACAGGTGGCGAGCCATTAGTGCGTAAGGATATTGTGGATTTGGTGGCCGGGGCTGCTGCGACGCCAGGTATCAAATCAGTGCATGTCACAACAAATGGACTGCTTTTTGATCGGTACGCACAAGGGCTGCGGAATGCAGGTTTGACCGGAGTAAACATTAGTCTTGATACCCTTGATGCTGAGAAGTTTGTTCGAATCACCCGTCGTGAAGGGGTGGAAAAGGTCCAGCAGAGTATTAAACAGGCTTTGGATATGGGTTTTCCGCGGGTTAAGGTCAATATCGTGCTTATGCGTGGCTTTAATGAGGATGAGCTGGGGGCTTTCACTGAAATGACCCGAGATCATCGTTTGACGGTGAGATTCATAGAATTCATGCCGTTTGATGCGCATCAAATATGGGAAAGCGGCGTTCATTTTGCCAGTGCTGAAAGCTTGGTTAGTCAGATCGAGGCAATGTACCCAGGGATTCAGTTAGCGCCTGGAACCCGCACAGAGCACCATATTTTCCAAGCGCCGGGCTACCAGGGCAAGATAGCTGTAATCCCCGCCTTTACTCGTAGTCTGTGTGGTAACTGTTCTCGGATTCGTGTAACTGCGGATGGGAATATTCGTAATTGTCTTTATTCGGATAAAGAATATAGTCTGAGAGAGATGCTGCGTGACAACTGTAGCGATGATGATATCGTCGATACATTCCGTAAGGCATTCTCTGAAAAAGAGAAAGATGGCTTTGAATCTAAGAAGGCGTCGTCCGCCCATCAGATCTCAGTCAAGGATATTGGCCGGGTTAGCATGACCCAAATAGGCGGCTAACCCGGGGCGCAGGAGCATTGTTTGTGATCACAAACAATGCTCCTGGCGTTGCGTTTTATTTGAAATATATTAAGCGAGTGAATGATGAGTGAGTTGACCCATTTTAACGCCGCAGGCGAGGCCCATATGGTTGATGTTGGGGCTAAGGCTGAGACTGAGCGTGAGGCGGTGGCTGAGGGCCGGATTTTCATGGAGCCGGCGACCTTGGAAAGGATCATGCAAGGCAATCATAAAAAGGGCGATGTGCTTGGGATTGCGCGGGTTGCGGGTATAATGGGGGCAAAAAAAACCTCAGATTTGGTGCCGCTATGCCATCCAATTATGCTGACAAATGTTGAGCTGGACTTGTCTCCAGAGCCGGAGCAGAGTTCGGTTTACTGTCAGGTCAAGGTTCGCTGCAAGGGACAGACCGGTGTCGAAATGGAAGCATTGACGGCTGTTCAGGTCGCGTTGCTGACTATTTACGACATGTGCAAGGCTGTAGATCGTGGCATGCTGATACAGGGGGTTGGCCTGCTGGCGAAGTCAGGCGGCAAATCGGGAACTTGGCGGCGTGAAGCTCAGTAATGCGGAGGCTGAAATGAATGTCACAGTAAGATATTTTGCGAGCATGCGTGATCGTATGGGGTGCGCTGATGAAATTGTATCAATCGACGGTGTGGTTTCAACGGTTGCCGACGTGTGGTCTCAGGTTTCAGATGGCAAGCCAATACCTGCAAGTACATTGATTGCTGTCAATATGACGTATACAGACGCGGCTGCGACACTTAAAGATGGTGATGAGCTGGCGTTTTTCCCGCCAGTAACTGGGGGATAAAATAATAATGAAGGTCGTTGTGCAGGAAAGCCCCTTTGATCCAGGCCAGGCAGTGGCTGATTATCAGGACAGCTTGCCTAAAGGCAAGCATGGTGGGGTCGTGACATTTGTTGGAACCATGCGCGATTTCAACGATGGACAAGATGTGGTTGCCATGCGTTTGGAGCACTATCCCGGCATGACAGAGAAACATATAGAACAGGTGTGCGAAGAGGCGGGGCAGCGCTGGGATATTATGGATAGCTTGGTTGTTCATCGCTATGGCGATATGCATCCAAATGATGCCATTGTTCTCGTGGCGGTGTGGTCTGCACATCGTGCCAATGCTTTTGATGCGTGCCGTTATATTATCAATTATTTGAAAGAGCGGGCACCTTTCTGGAAGTGTGAAACCACACCGACAGGAGAGAAACGTTGGGTTGAGCATAACTCACGAGATCCAAAGGCTGAGATTGCGGGTGTTGATTCCGAGTAAGCGTTTGGGACCGTAGATGTTGGTCAGAGTGGTGCGGTGGGAAAAATTTAAGGCGACAGTGTGAGGGAAAAAGAGCGTAGTACGAAAATTATTTTTGTGCGTCATGGGGTGACAAGCTTTCCGGTAGACAGGATCTATTGCGATGAGGTGGAAGATCCTCCTCTTAATGATTTAGGTCTTGTCCAAGTGGAGCAGGCGGCGGAGTCGTTAAGTTTGGCGCACCCGGCCGCATTATATGTAAGCCCGTCTTTACGGACCAGAATGACGGCTGATATTTTGTCGCTCCCTCATCCCGGGCTATTGGCCGTTCCAGATGACTGTTTGCGTGAGCGTCATTTTGGAGTTTGGGAGGGGTTGTGCTTTAGTGAGATAGAGCGTGATTTTGCCACTGAATACCAAAAATGGAAGCGAGATCAGGCCTCTTTTAAGCCAAAGGGCGGGGAGTCTGTTTACGATTTGGCGGATCGAGTTGTTCCCTTTGTACGTGATGTTGTTGCCCGCCATCGCGGTGAAGTTGTAATAGTGGTTGCGCATGTGGGTCCTATCAGAGTGCTGGTAGCGGAGGCGCTGGGCATCCCCATTGGAGCGTATCGACAGTTGTGTGTCGATCCGGCCTCCATTACTGTGATTGATTATGGAATAACGCAGAATAATTTGATTTTAATGAACTTCCACAAAAGACATTGGGCGAATCAAGCGGCAGAATGTTAATTGCGCTGTTTAAGGTTAAAGTGTTGCTGGCGTGAGGCCGATATCGGTATAGTAAGGAGATGCAAAACGTGCCTATAGAGTTTTCAGGGCCGTGAAGATGCGAGAGGCATTGTTAATTAAAGGCGCGATGGCCGCATGGTGGTTTGGTGTGTTGGCGCGGATGTCAAATAGATGCTATACGTGGTATAGTAAAGTAACAGGGTGATTTTTGCTGGGGAGAGAGGGATTTTGTCTCTGCAAATTTTTAAAAAAAGATCAGGAGGCTTCAAAATGAGTAAATCTTATAAAGCAGCAAGCTCGGCCGGTGCCGTTGCACTGGTGCTTTCGGGTTCCGTGTTGGCAGCAGCACCTGCGTTCGACGCATGGACTGTTAGTAACGGCACAATTAGTGGCGGCGCATGTGCAACAGGTTTTAGCTGTGGCACCGCCATGTCGGATACTGGTTTTTTTCAGCGAATGGTTACCGAAACCGCCACTGGGCAGCAGTATTTCCAGACTATCATAACTGAGAATAATGCAAATGCCGCAAATCCTGCGGCGCTTGACGCGCTTATTTTTGCTGACGAAAGCTATGTTCGTACAGGAAATGTTGTTGGTCTGGCTGACAAGCAACGTATTTCTGAGGTTAGTGGTACCGTCTCATTCAAAGCATCGACTACGTTGTCGTCTGGTTGGGCTGGAAATTCTTTGAAATTGACCCAGTCTTTGATAGATACGTCTGATACATTCCAGACTGATTTTATCTTCCGCCAAGAGGGTAATGCGACAAATACTACTGACATTACTGCTAAAGGCATGAAGATTACGGCGTATGTACCAATTCAGGGTACAGACAAACAGGACTTTGTATTGGTTGATTTGTCGGGTGACTATGCACGTGTCGTTTCTAATAGTCCGTCGGCTGGTAAGTCAGGCGTGACTATTCCAGGTACGCCGGCGAAGGTAATGACTTGGACTAATGATACAGTCAAGGGTAATGGCGGTGTTATTGGTGATCGTGTGCAGGCGGTATGGATTGGCCAGGATCTAAGCACAATCGTCGGTCAGATGTTTGGTTTTACCTCTTATGACAATAAGACAACGGCAGCGAATGACTTCATCTCTACCTTTAGCTTGTCGGCTATGCCTGCTGTCGCTTGGGATACTGCGGTCTGGGGTAATCAGATAACGAAAGGAACAATCAGCGATCCGTTCCAGCCTTGGCCTTAGTTTGTAGTTAATAGATCTGTAATTGATCTGAGAGAGGGGCGTAAGCCCCTCTCTTTTTTTATGTGATCTATTATATGGTTGTTTGATTTTTGATTGTATTCTGGGTGACGGCTCGGTGCGGTATTAATCTTCATGAAAATTATTAGGGAGGTGTTGCATGCGATATAAGTTGGTGCGCTCTGTGATTGCGGTGGCGTCAGCATGTTTGTTGGTTGGTAATGTGGTGGCGGCTGACCTAGCAGGGAGTGAGATCGTTCAGAATTGTGAATATAAAAATCCTGGTGAAGATCAGTTGTCACGGCTATCCATTACTTTGATAGATAAAGATGCTAATGAACGTAAAAATGTGTATGCACGTTTGTGGAAGAATTATCATGGGAAAGATAACACCCTGGATAAGATGGTGTTGTATACCGAGTTTCCCCCGGATGCTAAGGGGACTGGCTTTATGCGCTGGGGTTACACCGCTGCTTCGGGCAAGCTGGCTGATCAGTGGTTGTATTTGCCGCAGTTGCGGAAAATTCGTCGAGTGTCGGTGCGCGACCCGGGTGATAGCTTTCTTGGCTCTGACCTCACCTATGGAGATATAGAAGAGCGGGTATTGAATGCGGATAATCATCGGCTGTTGCGTGTGGATGAGGTTGATGGGGTAAAGTTTCACGTGGTAGAAAGTACTCCTAAGGAGGCGCGGCCGCAGTATAGTAAAAGGATTTCCTGGTATGCCAAGGCTGCTGACTGGAATGCATGTTATAAGGCTAAAACTGAGTATTATGACCCTCAGGGAAGTTTATTAAAAATACAAACCCTTGTGTGGCAACAGCTGAATGGCGCCTGGGCTTGGGATCGAGTTGAGGTGGAGAACTATCAGACTAAACATAAGTCAATATTCGAAGTGACTAACGTGAAGTTCGGGGTGGGTTTGGAGGATAGGCAGTTTACAGAGCGTGAGCTGAAAAAGGGGCCGTAGGTCTGATATGGCTTGTCGTTAGAGTAGTACGCCAGCATGAGGGGTTTGTGCTGGCGTTTTATTTTGTGATGATTGTGTTTGACGTGAGCTTGTTGTGCGTATAACGTATGTATAACATCTGCGGAAATGGGAAAGATTGCTATGACAAGATCAATGCGGGACGAGGCCATGGCACGGCGTGACGAGGTTGTTGCAATGGCGATGAAGCGCAAAGAAGGATATCTGGGTGCGAGAGTGCCAAAGGAGCTTCGTGATCGTGTTATGCAACGTGCCGAGAAATTGGGGATACCCGTCTCCATTTTAATTCGCAACATCCTCGAAGATGCCTTCAAAGAAGAGGCGGGAGAGATTTTGTTGCAACCATTGCCGTTAGCGGATGATGCGGCGGTAATGTCAGTGGCAGGTGATTTTGATAGGGTGCTAGGTTGGGGGCAGGTTGTATTAAATAAGTCCGCGTTATGCAGTGGTTGTGGTGTAGACTTACCGGCCGGCAAGGGAGTGGCGTTGGGGTTCGGGGCTAGCCTGCCCGTCATCCTATGTGATGTATGCAAAGTCGCTATTTGATCAAAATAGAGAAGTGGTGATTGGCTGTGCGCAAACTGTGGTTGTCATGCATGGTCCTTTTATTTGCGCAGCCATTCTGCTCTATTTCCGCTCAGGAGACTCAATCTCTTCCTGATTTTGGCTCCGTGTTTACCAATAATGGTGCCGGGGCAGAAGATGTCAGCAGTGAAACCAAAGTCGAAACTGAAACTCCGGCGTCTCGACTGGAGGTCAGTGGATATCTTAAAAATGAGGTCGCTTACCGAATTCGTGAGCCTCGTGCGATTACAAAAATCCGCAATATCGCTTATCTAAATACCAAATATCCTGTGACAGATCGGCTCAAATTTAATTTTGCGGGCTGGGCTTATTATGACCATGCTTATGATCTTTTCAACTACGAGACAATTACCGCTCGCCTGGAGCGTAATTCCGAAGAGCCGATCGCCTTTGTTGAAAACCTGCCTCAAGAAAAAGATACTCCTGTCGCAGCGGTCAGAGAACTTTACTTTGATGTCGCAGCTGATAACTGGGATGCCCGCGTGGGTAAGCAGTACATTGTTTGGGGTGTGTTGGAGGGGGTGCGCATCGTTGATGAGATGAATCCGATGGACTTCAGAGAGTTGATACTTCCCGATCTGCTGGATTACCGCATTTCATTGTGGAGCGCCAAGTTAGATTACTATACAACGCACGGAGACTTTCAGTTTGTCTGGATTCCTGATTTGCAGTTTCATAAACCGGCACCACCAGGTTCCGAGTGGGAGTTGCTGCAGGAGGTTCCTGGAACAAGACGGCCGGAGTCCTGGACGTTGGCCAACTCTGAGGTTGGCATGCGGTGGTCAACGGATGTTGCCGATACCGAGGTCTCGTTGAGTTATTTCTATACTTGGGATGATTTTCCTGTGGTTTTTAGAAATGTCAAAATTGGCGGGCAAGTACCGGATTTTTACCCAACCTATACGCGGATTTCTATATTTGGTGCAACTGCGGTGCGGCAGATGGGCGGTTATATTCTTAAAGGTGAGCTGGCTTACGTTAAGGATAAGTTTTTTGGCCTAAGTAATATTGCCGATGCGGATGGTGACGGGTACGTTGATTCAAACGGCGAGGTCCAAAAAGATCATATTCGCTGGGGCGGTGGAGTGGATGTTAACCTGCTCGGTTGGGATGTAGCGCTTGGCGCGATGCAGTGGATCATTTTAGACCATGAAAACTCGATCATTCAGAAAGAAATAGATACCTCGTTCAACATGTTTGTGCGACGCGAGTTCCCGGAATATTCAATGACAGCGCAGGCGCTATGGATCTATTTGCAGACGATGCATGAGAGCTATTTAAAACCAAAGGTGACCTTTCATGTAACAAACCGCGTTCAGATAGCGGTAGGTATGGATATTTTTGCCGGACCAAAGTCTGACTTCGGGACATCCAGCGTTGATGATCAGGGACAGTTCAATGCGGCTATTCAGCAAGCCCAGTTCGTAGGGAATTTTCATGATAACGACCGGGTGTTCTTTGAGTTTAAATACTCATTTTAGAGGGATGGTGTAGATGAAGTTGCTATACGGTGTTGTGGTTAGATACCCAAAGATTATTCTTGCGGTCATTGCGGCCATAACCGTTTTCATGTTGATGCAGCTGGGTCAGTTGCGTTGGGAGACCGATGCTCGTGTTTATATGCCCAAGGGTCACCCGGCGATTAAATATGATGAAAAAATAGAACATCTGTTTGGCGCCAAAGATGCCATTGTGATCATTATCAAGAATGATGATAAGAGCATTTATAACAAAGAGACGCTGGAGCGTGTTGGCAGAATCAGTGAGAAGGTGGCGGCACTTCCCGGTGTGATTGCAAACCGGGTATTGGATGTGGCGTCGCTGGCCACGGCCACGGTGTTTGAGGGCAATGACGAGAGCATGGGGGCGGTGCGGCTGATGGCTGACGGTATGGCTACCGATGCAGAGATCGCACAATTAAAAGCTAAGGTCGAACAGCACGCTGACATTCTGGTGGGAAATATTGTCTCTGCCGATGGCAGCGCCACGATGATTCGCGCCAAACTCAAAGAGGGGGCGACTAACCGCTATCAAACTTTCTGGCAGATAAAGGGGATCGTTGCGGCGGAGGGTGGCGCGAAGGCGGGTAACAGCTGGTGGAGCGGCGAGAGTAGCGCTGACTGGCAGCAAGGTGGCGATCAGGAGTGGGGCAAGGGTAATCAGGATTGGCAGCAGCAGAGTGGCAATATCGAAGCGGTAGTGCTCGATAATGGCGATGTGATTTATCTGGCAGGTCGCCCTGTTATTGAAGTGACCTCCGGTCTGAATGCCATGGCTGATATGAAAGTTATGGTGCCGCTGTTGGTGGCGGTGATGGCGGTAGCGTTGTTCCTTATCTTTAAGACTGGACGTGGCATCCTGATTCCGTTGTTGGTCATGTCGGGTTCGATCATCTGGACATTGGGTGCGATGGTGGTGCTGGATGTGCCACTGTACACAATCTCGACGATGTTGCCGGTGATTCTGGTGGCGGTGGGAATCGGCGACTCGGTCCATCTGCTGAGCCATTATTACAATAAGGTGCTGGAGAATCCCTATCGGAGTGGTGGTGAGATTATTTCTGATGTGATGGTCAAGCTGGGGCCGCCCTTGGTAACCACATCTGTCACCACCGCTGTCGGTTTCCTCTCGCTACTGATGGCTGAGATGCCACCCTTCAAGGTTTTTGGTCTCTTTACGGTTCTGGGTATCATTTTTAGCTGGTTGCTTACGATGACAATGGCAGTCGCCATTCTGACACTCATGAAGCCAAACGTCCCTGGGTATCATTCACGTAAACGTTCAATGCGGGTGCGGGCAGAGCAGGATGTGATGACAGTGGCGCTGGTGAAGTTGGGGCAGTTTTTAATGTTTAATCGCAAGCTGGCGTCGGTGGCGGTGGTAGTGGTGGTGGTGATAGTCAGCGCCGGATTGCTCAAGCTACAGGTCAACTCCAGCTGGTTGAGTGATTTCAGAAGTGATAGTGAGGTAGTGCAGTCAACGTCGTTGGTGAACCAGCGCTTTGATGGTTCGTTATTTCTGAATATTGTGGTGGAGACGGCTGAGAAGGATGGCCTTAAATCGCCGGAGTTGCTGGCAAAGATGGAGGCGCTGCAAACCTATGCCGAGAGCCTTGAGTATGTTGGCGATACGGTGTCGGTGGTTGATTATCTCAAGAGTCTGAACAAGACGCTTCATTCAATGGATCCGGCCTATGACAAATTGCCGCAGAATCGCGGCGAGATTGCGGAGGGGCTTTATCTCTATTCCATATCTGGTCAACCTGAGTTGCTGGATGAGGTGGTGGATTTTGATTATCAGCATGCCAATATTACTGTCTCGATCAAGACCGATCAGACGCTCTATCTGAAGCATATTATTAGCAGTATTAAAAATTACGTCGATCAAAACTTCACCGACGAACAGGTCCAGGTTAACTATGCGGGTTCGGCCAACAACTCTTATATCTGGGCGCAGATGTTGATAGATAGCCAGGTGTGGTCGTTGCTCTTTTCGAAGGTGGCTATTTTGATATTGGCGGTAATCTGGTTCAGATCGTTCTACATTGGTGCGGCGGTGGTATTGCCGGTGGTGATTGCCAGTTTGCTGGTGGGCGGTGGCGCTGGCTGGCTGGGGATTCCGGTGGATGTCTCCAGTGTATTGGCGGCGGGTATCGCTGTAGGGGTGGGTGTCGATTATGCCATCCACTATGTGTTTAGTTATACGGCAGAGCGAAAGGCAGGATTGGGACACGAAGCGGCAGTGTCCGAGACGCTCAGGAGTGTTGGTCGTACTATCATCTTCAATGCCGTGGTGGTGGTGGCCGGCTTCTCTGTGCTGCTGTTGTCGCAGTTTCCACCGCACATTAAGCTCGGGGTGTTTGTGGTGCTTTATATGGTTGTCAGTTGTGTTGCGGCGTTGCTGATATTGCCACTGTTCCTGCGTACCCGTGCAGATGCTAAGGCAGCGTAGGTATTGTCAATGATGCAACGGCAGAGTGTCCTGCTCCTGTTGCTTGTCTCTATGGTCAGTTTGCCGGCTATGGCGGCGAGCGATAAGTCGCTTGGTGTCGGCATCTATCTGGGGGTGCACAGGCCAGCGCTGGAAGATCTTAATGATCATGAATTCAAGTCATCCATTGGTGGCTTTGCCACGCTGTTTGCCGGTTCGGGTAATAATTTGCAGATACCACTCAACTATCAAAACCCTCTGCCAGCACTGGAGATGGGGGCAAATGGTGGGCTGGAGTTTCAGTGGCGACTCAATGATGACTACGCCTTTTTATTTGGCGGCGGTAATTGGGAGGCGACCTCGCGGGCGGTGGCGGCGGGGGGGCTTTATGTTCAAGGGGACCCGGCCGATGTTATTAGTGAACGAGTGGCCAAGCTCTCTTACAACGAGTTCTACTTTGGTCTGAAACGCAACGTCGTTGATATCGATAGCAAGTACAAACTCTATTACCGGCTAACGTTAAACGAGGTGTTTGATATCGATTTCCGTGAGGACATGGTGTTTCTTTTTACTGCTGGCAAGGCCGCTGGCGTGAAGAAAACGATCATCCTTCAATCCCAGGCTACTGGCTTGTTAATGCTGCAACCGGGTTTTGGCATGGATTACTTCTTTGATGATTGGTTATCTGTTGGCGTCGAAACGTCATACGTGATTGGTCTGAAACGTCCGACGCTACGCGATGGTACCTCGGGGACCAATTTTTTACCCACCGATAACCTGACGTTTTGGTTGCCGCAGCGAGTCGATGCTGCCTCAGGCAATCTAGGCTATTTGCGGCAGGATTTTAAAACGATCGAAGACTATTCAACTATCCGTCTCAATTTTGATGGTTGGAAACTGCTGTTCAAGATGAATATTTATTTCTGATGTGGCGTTTGTTCTTACTTAAAACCGCATCACTTTTCTTAAGCTTTTTAGTGAGCATTGCCCTCCTTCTGCCGACTTCATTGGCGCTGGCCCAGGAGCTTGCCATTGAGGAGGGTTTTTCCACTCCGCAAGAGGCTGGGCCGGAGTTGCGTTTGCTGGAGACAGGCCGTAAGGCGTTTCTTGAAAACCACCAGGATGAGGCTTCCCGGATATTTACTGAGCTGTTATTAATTGATCCCAATCAGGTGGAGGCGCTCTATCGTCTGGCAATTATAAATTTTCAGAATAAAAATTATGTCGATGGCATGGGTTATATACAGCGGGCTGTTGAACTGGAACCCCAAAACTCCATGTTGCGCCTGGCCCGCGCTAAAGCACTGGAGGAGATTGGTCGTATCGACGAAGCGATTAGTGAATATCAGTATGTGCTGGCTCAAACAGGATGGCCTCCGGAATCGCCGGCAGTTGCCCGTGCGGATAGATCGCTGGGGCTGTTGCTGTTGGGTCGGGCGGAAGCGCAGCGTGATCAAGGTGCGGTGCTGGAAATCGGTAACGAATTGCGGGGCAAATATCCAACCGATGCGCAGCTGTTGCATGTGGTTGGTTCTACCTTTGTGCGGGCGGGGCTGCTTGATGAGGCCGAGCGGAGCTACCAAAGTCTGGTTGCCCTGGTGCCTGATAACCCGTTAGCTTATTTCTATCTGGCCAATGTTTATGAAACGATGCGCAATGCGGAGATGGCCGAGAGTAACTTCCAGTTGGCGCTGCAGAAAGGTGCTAACAACGAGCTGGCGCAGCAGATCAATATCAAACTGGGGTTAATTCATGGCTTTAAGTTGTTACAGGCAGGTAATAATGAACAGGCGCTGCAAGCCTTTCTGGAGGTGCAAAAGCTTGATCCTATGAACATTGTGGTAAACGGCAACATCGCCCGCTTGAGTCAGGCGGCGGGTAGATTTGATGTTGCCATTGATGCGTTTGAGCGCATGCTCAAGGTTGATTCGGGCAATCTCGAAGCTCACTTTCGTATTGGTTTGCTGCATCTTGATGCCAAGCGTCCGCTTGAGGCGATTGAGGAGCTTGATTACGTGCTCGCCAACGATCGTGATGGGCAGATGACGGCGATGGTAAATGATGTTTATGCCCGTCTTGATCAACAGCTTGGTGGGCGCCTGCAGGGCATTCGCAAGTTATCGGCTGATAAAAATGCGCTGCTTGCCCGGCTGGAGCAAGACCCGGCTGATGCCGCAGCACGTGTCGATTTAGGTAATATTTTACAGGCCCAGGGTAAGTTGCCTGAGGCTAAAGAGCAGTTTTTGAAGGCAGTGCAAACTGACCCGCTGCTGGGCATGGCGTATGTGCGTTTGGGTGAAATCGCTGAGCGTGAAAATGATCTGGGGCTGGCGGTTGATTACTATCAGCGGGCACTGGCCGCTATGACAGAGGATGATGTCAAGGCGCTGGAGATTCAGAAGCGTCTGCTGATGACGCTGGGTAAGCACCACGCCAGAGAGGGGCGGCTTGAGGAGGCGTTTACCGCGTTTAGCAATGTAGAGACCCAGTTTGGTGGTGATCTGGAGGTGTTCTGGAATCTGGCGCTGGTGGCGTCGCGTCAGGCAAATACTGCCGTAGCCAAAGCCTATTACAACAAGTTGCTTGATTTGGATCCGACCTATATGGCGGCACGTTTTAATATCGGACTACTGCTGGAGCAGGAGGAAGATGAGGAGCAGGCCATCGTTGAGTATCGCAAGGTATTGGTGAGTAACACCGAAGATAAACGTTTGTTGGGTGCAGCGGCGGAGCGAATCAAGCAGGTGCAACGCACCATCAATGGTCTAAGTTACAGTGTCGGCTATTCAGTGGGGTTTGATGATAATGCCAATGTCGGTTACACCAACAAACTGTTTGAGTATCGTACGCAAACCTTGGCCAACATCACCTATAACTACAAGATCAAAAAAGGGCTACAGTTCTCGTTCCGGTTCAATCCGGACTACACTGTTTATCATGTTGCGGGGTATGATTTTTTTACCCTCGCCATGACACCAAGCTTGGCCTTTAAATGGCGTGACCAGCAGTGGAGTCTGGGACTCAACCGTGCCAGCCAGTCCAGTGTATTGCGACCCAATCAGAGCGGCACCACCACAGACACCCTGTTTGGCAGCGTCGGTTGGCAAGGCACGGGTACTAATTACCAGAGCAATTTCAGTTATCGTGGTTTTGGCTCCCAGCAGAACCCATTTTTTGATGCCAATACTTATACCGTTGGCATCAGTGCCAATACAATGGGCGAGCATGGTATGCCCTTGAGTTATGGCTATACCCTTTCCATCAATCAAAACCTCAAGCGCCAAGGCAATGATTATGCGTATGTCAACCATGCGGTGAATGGTCGGGTGGATAAACTTTTGGTCGATAACTGGTCTGGTTATTTGAATGGCAATATGGCGCTTTATCTCTACAGCAACCCCGACTCTTATACAAACTTTCAGAAAAAACGGGTCAACCTGAGTCTAGGGATCGGTGCTGGTGTTAGTTACCGTTATAGCCCCACGCTGAGTTTTTCCGGGAGCTATGACTACACTATTCAGCGCTCCAATTTGCCGCTTGGTTTTATTTACAACCAGCTCCAGGTGATTGAGGGGATCCAAAGCAGCTCACTAGGCAGTTATGTCCGTAGTGGTGTTAATTTCAGTGTCCGTTATAGTTTTTAACCCCTGACCAGTTTGTAATAGGGACGGGCGCCCGGTCTTATGTGGCGATGGGTTTTGTTGTTAATCGCGCAGACTGTTAAACGCGCTGACCGCCCAGGAGAGTGATACCCCGGCAAATACCGCCATGATCGCTACGCCAAAACCGTAGGTCTGATAATCGGGTGTGCCAATCATCACCGCACGTACAGACTCTACCGCGTAGGTGATTGGATTGATCAGCGAGATGGTCTCGATCCAGCCCGGCATAAACGGTTTTGGCACCATGGCCGTGGAGAGAAACATCAGTGGCAGCGTCATCAGATTGCCGATCATCACCAGCGGCTCTTCGCGTTGCAAGGTGATCGCAAAACCGTTAGAGAGTGCAGCAAGGCCAACCCCGAGCAGGAAGATGCTCAACATCCCGAGGAACAGATTGACCGGCCCAAGGTTGAGATTGGCGCCGATGGCCCAGGCCACCAGCAGGATAATCAGCGTCTGAATCACCACCTGTACTGCCGAGTGCATAACGCGGCTCAGCACAATCGCAACCCGTGAAACGGGCGATACCAACATCTTGTCGACCGTGCCTGCGGTAATCTCGCGCAGCAGACTGACGCCGGACCAGGAGGAGCCAAATAGCGCCGTCATGATCAGCACCCCGGGCACAAAAAAGTCGATGTAGCTGCCGCCGCCCGCACCGGGCGCCGGAGTCTGTACAAAGTTCTTGAACAGCTGGGTGAATATCAGCAGCCACAGCAGCGGCTGGATCAGGGTGAAGAGCGTCCACAGCGGCATGCGCATGGTAATCTTGGTGTATTTCAGGAACAGGTACCAGGTATCGGCTAACACAGTTTTTCTCTCTCGATTATGCGGTGTGATATCGCGCTGGAGCGGGCCACGCGCTACTTGTTTTTATCGGTTTTGTCGGCTTGTTGCCACTTCAACCAGTCACCCTGTTCGGGGGTGCTGCCCGCGCCGGGCTGCCAGTCGCCCCGCGCTTGTGCATCATCACGCCGTTTTATGGCCTCGTTACGGTAGTGGTCGGAAGTTTCGTTGCTGGCATCCGCTGGCTTGCTCTCCGGCAGTGGTGCGGTAGTTGGAGGCTGTTTTACGGGCTTGGCGCTGGCCGCAGGTGTCGCTTGCACGCTGCCTTTGTCATCACCTTGCCACTTCTGCATCTGTTCTTGCCAGCCCTGTTTATCGGCTTCAGAGCCGGTGGCTTCGACCTTGTCCTGCCACTTCTCCCAGTTTTTCTGCCACTTGCCACCACCGCCGCCCTTGCCGGCCCACTGGTGCCACCACTCTTCACCCTCCTCTTCCTTGGTCTCATCCAGCGTGGTGCCGGTATATTTGAGGAAGACGTCATCCAGGGTTGGGTGGGCGAGAGACAGAGACTTGATGGTCAGCCCCTTCTCTTCGGCCAACCGCACAAAGCGCGGTACCGCTTCACCACCGTTGTCGACATAGACGTAGAGATTGTCGTTCTGCCAGACCACATTCTGGACCGTGGGGTCTTCGTGCATGGCGAAGGTGAAGTCACCGACGTTGGGACCCTGATCCGCAAAGGTGAGCATTACGGCGTCGCCATGGATATTGTTTTTCAGCGCCTCGGGGGTATCGATGACCTGAATCTTGCCCTGGCTGATTATGGCGACGCGGTGGCTTAGATGGTCAGCCTCTTCCAGATAGTGGGTGGTGAGCAGAATGGTAAGTCCCTGTTCACGATTGAGTTTGTTGATGTACTGCCAGAGGCTCTGACGGCTCTTGATATCCAGCCCCAGGGTCGGCTCATCGAGAAACAGGAGTGTGGGGTTGTGGATCAGCGCCGTGGCGATATCGAGTTTGCGGCGCATACCACCGGAGTAGGTGGTCACCAACCGGTCAAGGGCGTCAGTCAGGCCAAAATAACCGGCCAGCTCATCGATGCGTTTTTCGATCTCGGCCTTGCCCATGCGGTAGAGGTGGCCCTGCGTTGTCAGGTTTTCGCGGCCGGTCAAAAAATAATCAACCCCGGTCTGTTGTGCCACCAGGCCAATGGCGCGGCGTACTGCCTCCGGGTCAACATCGACATCGTGCCCCGCCACCGTAACGCTACCCTCGTCAAACCCGCTCAGGGTCGACAACACCCGAATGGTGGTGGTTTTACCCGCCCCGTTGGGGCCGAGCAGGGCCAGGATCTCCCCCTGTTTTACCTCCAGCGACAGATCGTCGATGGCCTTGGTGCCGGTGGCGAAAATTTTGGTTAAACCGCTGACTCGGATCATGATCTTGTTTTAAATCCCGTTTTTCAGGCAATAGCCGCGCAGTATAGCTTAACGATCCCTAATCGCCATAGTTTAGCGCCCGCAATCAATTGGCGGGATAAAAGGGGGCGGCGCTGATAAAATGGGCAAAATCATTGAAGGTAGAGCCATGCGCGTATTGGGAATTGAGAGTTCATGTGACGAGACCGGCGTCGCCATTTACGACAGCGAACGTGGTCTGGAGGCACATACCCTCTATAGTCAGATCGAGCTGCACCTTGAGTATGGCGGCGTGGTGCCGGAGCTGGCCTCGCGCGACCATGTGCGCAAAACCGTGCCGCTGATCAAACAGCTGCTGGCAGAGGCGGGGCTGACGCTGGCCGATCTGGATGGCATCGCCTACACCTCCGGCCCCGGCCTGATCGGCGCGCTGCTGGTGGGGGCGGGCATTGGTCGCAGTCTGGCCTGGGCACTCGATATTCCCGCGGTTGCCGTGCATCACATGGAGGGACACCTGTTGGCACCCATGCTGGAAGAGGATGTTCCTGAGTTCCCGTTTGTTGCCCTGTTGGCCTCGGGCGGTCACACCATGCTGGTGCGGGTTGATGGCATCGGCCAGTATCAACTGCTGGGTGAGACGCTCGATGATGCGGCTGGTGAGGCCTTCGACAAGACCGCCAAACTGTTGGGGCTGGGGTATCCGGGTGGCCCGGCCATCGCCAAAATCGCTGAGCAGGGCACGCCGGGGCGCTTCCGTTTTCCCCGTCCGATGACCAACCGGCCAGGGCTGGAGTTCAGTTTCAGTGGGCTTAAGACCTTTGCGGTGAACACCCTGGCGGAGTCGGCGGGCGATGACCAGAGCAAGGCCGATATCGCGCTCGCCTTTGAAGTGGCGGTGGCCGAGACCATGGCCATTAAGTGCCGTCGTGCGTTGGAGCAGACCGGTTTGAAACGGTTGGTATTGGCGGGAGGTGTTAGCGCTAATCGGCGTCTGCGCTTGCGACTGGGGGAGTTGGCGGCAGGACGTGGCGCCAAACTTTACTATCCACGCGCCGAGTTTTGTACCGACAACGGCGCCATGATCGCCTATGCCGGTTGCGCCCGGCTTATGGCCGGCCAGCGTGAATCGCTAACCATCCAGGCGCGGGCGCGCTGGCCGTTGGAGACGTTGTCAGCGCTGGAGGTTTAGATCGAACAGGTGGAGCAGGTCAGGGTCTGGTTGCCAGCGCCGTCATCAAAATTGGGGATGACACGCTCTTCAGAGACGCGGTACCAGTCGCGGCAGGCGGTCAGGGCCGACTCAACGCTGGCAAAGGTCCAAAGGCGGTAACCATCCGGGGTGATTAGTGAGGCACTTTTGTCGGCCCACTCTTTAATGTAAAACTCCATATCGTTCTCCTTGTTACGCTGTTGGGTGGCGCTATTTTGAGGAGGGAGTTTTACCGTTTGGGGTCAGGAGGATTAAGTTTTGATGACAGTAGACGCGGTGAAAAGGGCGATCTGTGCACTAATAGCTGTGGCAACGCTGTGCCTGATGCAGGGCTGTAGTGAGGGGGCCAGAAGATTGACCTATGAATCTTTGCAGACTCGGCAGCAGCTGGAGTGCCAAAAAACACAGGGGCAAGTGTGCCCTGAACGCGAAGCCTATGACGGTTATCAGCAACAACAAGGAGAATAGAAACTCGGGCTGTTGCGGTCGTTGCGGCTTTTTTGCTCGATTTGGGATATAATCCGCCGTCTTTAAATTCTGCACTTCCATTTTTGAGGCCTCCCGTCGTGATCGAGAATCTCCGTAATATCGCCATCATTGCTCACGTTGACCATGGTAAGACTACTTTGGTTGACCAGTTGCTCAAACAGTCCAACACCCTCGGCGAGCGGGTGCAGTTGGCTGAGCGCGCCATGGACTCCAACGACCAGGAGCGCGAGCGCGGTATTACCATCCTGGCTAAAAACACTGCCATCAACTGGGGCGAGTACCACATCAACATCGTTGATACCCCCGGTCATGCGGACTTTGGTGGTGAGGTAGAGCGTGTACTCTCTATGGTTGACTCGGTGCTGCTGCTGGTGGATGCCGTTGACGGCCCGATGCCGCAGACCCGTTTTGTAACCCAGAAGGCGCTGGCCCGTGGCCTGAAGCCGATTGTGGTCATCAACAAGGTTGACCGTGACAGCGCCCGCGCCGACTGGGCCTTGGATCAGACCTTTGAACTCTTCGACCGCCTTGGTGCTACCGATGAGCAGCTCGACTTCCCAGTCGTCTACGCCTCTGGCCTGAACGGTTTTGCCGGTCTGGAACCAACCGTGCGCAGCGGCGACATGACACCGCTGTTGCAGACCATCGTCGACAGGGTTCATCCACCGCAGGTGGACATTGAAGGTCCATTCCAGTTGCAGGTATCGCAGCTCGACTACAACAACTACGTCGGTGTTATCGGTATCGGCCGTATCAGCCGTGGTCGTGTCAAAACCAACACCAATGTTGTTGTTGTAGATGCCGCTGGCAAACGTCGTAACGCCCGTATCCTTCAGATTTTCGGTTTCCTCGGTCTGGAGCGTATTGAAGTGGCCGATGCCCGTGCCGGTGACATTGTCGCCTTCACTGGTGTTGAAGGGCTGCGTATCTCCGATACCCTGTGTGATCCAGGCGCTGTTGAAGCGCTGGTGCCATTGAGTGTTGACCAGCCGACTGTGAGCATGACCTTCCAGGTCAACAACTCACCGTTTGCCGGTAAGGATGGCAAGTACGTCACCTCACGTCAGATTCGCGAACGTCTTGATAAAGAGCTGATCCACAACGTCGCCCTGCGCGTTGAAGATACCGTTGATCCAGACAAGTTCCGCGTCTCTGGTCGTGGTGAGCTGCATCTGTCAGTATTGATCGAAAACATGCGTCGTGAAGGATTCGAGCTGGGTGTCTCCCGTCCGGAAGTAATCTTCCGCGAAGTGGATGGCGAAAAGCAGGAGCCGTACGAGCAGTTGACCGTTGACGTAGAAGAGGTCAACCAGGGCAGCGTAATGGAGAAGCTTGGCATACGTGGTGGCGATCTCAAAAACATGATGCCTGATGGTAAGGGGCGTGTGCGTCTTGACTACATCATGCCTTCACGTGGCCTGATCGGCTTCCGTACCGAGTTCCTGACGGCGACTCAGGGTACTGGTCTGCTGTACAGCGTCTTTGACCATTACGGCCCAATGAAGAAGGGTTCTTACGGTACCCGTGGTAACGGCGTGCTGATCTCCAACGGCGCCGGTAAGGCACTGACCTTCTCGCTCTTCGCCCTGCAGGATCGTGGTCGTCTCTTCCTCGGCCATGGTGATGAGGTCTATGAAGGCATGATCATCGGTCTGCACTCACGTGATAACGATCTGGTGGTTAACCCGCTCAAGGGCAAGCAGCTCACCAACATGCGTGCCTCAGGGACTGATGAAGCACAGGTGCTGACACCGCCGACCCGCCACACCCTGGAGCAGGCGCTGGAGTTCATCGATGAGGACGAACTGGTTGAGGTAACGCCTAACCACATCCGTCTGCGTAAAAAGCAGCTCACCGAAGCTGGCCGCAAGCGTCCTACACGCGCCGGTTCGTAACCCGCAGTAACGCCCCTCTCCCAATCGCGGGGGAGGGGTTGTATATTGGGCCTCGACAAATCCGCACAAAGGACCCACTCGATGCCCACTCTCTATCCCCCCATCAATCCCTACGTTACCCACCACTTTGATGTTGATGCACCGCATCGCCTCTATGTAGAGGAGTGTGGCAACCCCAATGGCATACCCGTTGTATTTCTCCATGGCGGCCCCGGCTCCGGCTGTGAACCGTATCACCGCAGTTTTTTTGATCCCAAACGTTATCGCATTGTGCTGTTTGATCAGCGCGGTTGTGGCCGTTCAGCGCCGCATGCCGCGCTGGAAGGCAATACTACCCAAGCGCTGGTGAGTGACATGGAGTTGATCCGTAACAGACTCGGCATCGACAAATGGGTGGTATTTGGCGGTTCGTGGGGTTCAACGCTGGGGCTGGTCTATGCCGAGACCCATCCCGACCGGGTGCTGGGGCTGATCCTGCGCGGCATCTTTCTCTGTCGGCCGCAGGAGATCCACTGGTTCTACCAGGAGGGGGCAAGCCGCCTCTTCCCCGACTATTGGCAGGATTACCTCAAACCAATTCCCGAAGCAGAGCGCAACATGTTGGTGCCGGCTTTCTACCAACGGCTCACCAGCGACAACGAAGTGGAGCGCATGGCGGCGGCCAAGGCGTGGTCGATCTGGGAGGGGCGTTGCGCCACACTGTTGCCATCCAAGACGGTGACGGACCACTTCAGTGATCCCTTCACCGCCCTGAGTCTGGCGCGAATCGAATGTCACTACTTCATGAACAACAGCTTCCTGAGTGACAACCAGATACTCAATGACGCCGACAAACTGAGCGACATCCCCGGCATCATCGTGCACGGCCGTTACGACGTGGTCTGCCCGATTGAAAACGCCTGGCAGTTGCAGCAGCGCTGGCCCAGCTCAGAGCTACAGATTATTGCCGATTCTGGCCACTCCGCCAGCGAGCCAAATACCACGGCAGCGCTGGTAAAGGCGACCGACGCGATGGCGCGGCTGCTGCGCTAAGGAACCGCTGAATAAGTCCTCCGTGCCCCACGTAGTGCTTTGGGCACGGGCTTATTCAGAGGTTTCCTTATGTTTAGGCGGGTTGATCTGTCCGATGGCGCGGATTGCCTCCCCGGGTTGCGCCATTAGCCCCTGTTGCATTAGGCGGGCAATGTGGTGGCGACGGCCCATTATTGGAAAGAGTTCTACAACACGGCGTGTGGTTTGGGGACATGTCAGACAGAGATATGGTGAAACAATCGAACAAGGTAATGGAGAGCAAGTGATGAAAGCCATCTCCATCAATGTAATGTTGGGCGTCAATAATCTAGGGTTAAGTACATGAGAGATCGACAATATCTATTCTCCAGCACTAACTGGCACGATGTAGAGAGAAATCAGCTTCAAGAGATGCGTGAGGCCGTTAGTGCTATGGACGGAAACCGCTTACTCAATACGTCAGTGGACGATCTCAGCAGCCACTTTGAACAAAAGTTTCAAATTGAGATTCCGACACTTCTTGCCGATGAAATCGTCGTTGACCAACGCGAAACAAAGATTGATGTCAGTCGAGATACAAACCGCTGGATAACCGACCGTAGCAGGCCTTACCACATCACGGGAACCGAAGTCGAGGTGGAGATACCGTTCACAGGCGAAGCTGATGCTTTCAAGATCCAACCGACATCGTACACAATGAGTCCTCCTCGTGGTGAGGTGCGGGGAAATGCTCTTGTCTTACGGATTGTCGGAACTGACCTCAACGCTAACGGCGTACGTTCCGAAATAGATCGGACCATCAATGAGATTCAAAGTCACCTCTCCACGCTTCGCGGGAACGCGGCAGGACTAAAGACCCAGCTACAAAGTCAGGTCCGATTGACCATTGAGTCGCGTCGTCAGAAGCTGCTCGCTGATCGTAACCTTGTTGGCGGTCTTGGGTTCAAGATGAAGGAACGTCCGGGGACACAACACACGTTTGCCGCCCCTGAAGTACGGAAGAAAATTGTTCCTGCACTTCCGGCGGCCAGTTCAGCGCCATATAAACCCGAGCCAACCCTTTTAAATGCAGACTATGAACACATTCTCGGAGTGCTCCAAAACATGGTTGAAGTTATGGAGCGGAGTCCTTCGGCGTTTTCCACTATGGACGAAGAGTCAATTCGATCACACTTTTTGGTTCAACTGAACGGACACTACGAAGGCCAAGCAACGGGCGAGACATTCAACTACGAGGGGAAGACGGATATTCTTGTCCGGTCTGAGGGTAAAAACATTTTCATCGCCGAGTGCAAATTCTGGTCGGGGCCGAAGATGCTCACCGACACCATCAGCCAACTCCTCGGTTACACATCGTGGAGAGACACAAAGGTCGCTGTGGTTGTCTTCAATAGGAACAAAGATTTCTCGCGTGTGTTGGCAGCCATCCCCGAGACGGCAAAGACGCACGCCAACTTCAAGCGCGAGTTAGCTGGCTCGACTGAAACAGTTTTTCGTTATTGTTTTGCCCACAAGGACGACAAGAATCGAGAGTTGTTCTTGACGATTCTTGCTTTTGATGTGCCTCAGTTTGTGGCTCATTGACGCCCAACACGTCATTAAAGAGGGATGCACCTTGACGAGGTATTTTCAGGTTCACAGGCGTTCCAGCGCAGGGACGTTGTTCTGGCCTTATCGTTGGTGTACCCCTTAATTTTTACGTTGTAGATAGACGGCGTGGATCAAGATAAGCTATTTGGCAACGAGAAATTGGAGGAGAGATAGCGGCTATTTCAGTCGTAGCCTGTGGTGTTTCCGTCATGAACAAACAGCCTTGCCTTGGCGCACCAAGTTGGGGTTGCAGCGAAAGAACTACCAAAAAACTTAAGATTGCAGTTACGCAGCTGTCGATGAGCCTGCCCGACGAGCACGCTTGATGAAACCGGTCTCAAGGAAATTGCAGCAAAATGATAGTTGACCTGCCCATTGAGACGTCCGTAAAAATTTGGTAAAGCGGACTAGCTAGGGCAGCAATGCCTATACGCTCGTTCCGTTTGCGGGGCTTTAAGTCGGGGAGCGAGTTGTGTCGCATAGTTAAGTAAATGTCTGGACATCGACGTTGAAAATAACCAAACCACTTACAGTGGATAACGACAACCGCAGGGTTCAGTAACCAGAGGCCGCCCCGAGGGGGTGGTTCTGTTTTTGGGATGTTATGGTTGGCTGGGGAGACGGCGCTGGTGAAGGCCACCGACGCGATGGCGCGACATTCTTATATATAGTGGGAGCAACAATGTTATGGCGGTCTATGCCATCGGCGATCTGCAAGGATGTTATGACGAGTTGATGCGGTTGCTCGACCACATCGGCTTTAGCGAAGCCAGCGACACACTCTGGTTTTGTGGTGATCTGGTCAATCGTGGCCCTAAGTCGCTGGAGGTGTTGCGGTTGATCAGTAACATGAACAACTGCGCCGTGACGGTGTTGGGCAATCATGACCTGCATCTGTTGGCGGTGGCCGCTGGCTGTGGCAAAAAGTTGGCTAAGGATACGCTGCAGCCGATCCTCGATGCCCCGGATGGCGAGGAGCTGATCGCCTGGCTGCGCCATCAACCGCTGTTGCACCACGACGCCACGCTGGGTTACACCATGGTGCACGCCGGGTTGCCGCCACAGTGGGATCTGACCACGGCACAGGGCTGCGCCCGCGAACTGGAGGCGGTGTTGCGTGGCCCCGGTTACAACGAGTTTCTGCTGCACATGTATGGCAATGAACCCAACTGCTGGTCGCCCGAACTCGCCGGTATCAACCGGTTGCGTTTTATCACCAACGCCCTTACCCGGATGCGTTACTGCACCGCCGAGGGGGTGATGAACCTCAAGGATAAAGGGGAGGTTGGCTCGCAGCAGCCCGGTTATCTGCCGTGGTTTGCCGTGCCGGGGCGCAAGACGGCTGCGCTGCCGATCATCTTTGGCCACTGGTCAACGCTGGGGGTGGGCATGATGAGTAACGCCTTGTCGCTCGACAGCGGCTGCCTTTGGGGCGGTCAGCTCACCGCCGTGCGCATCGATCTGCTAGAGCCACACTGGTTCAGCGTTGAGTGTGGTGGCGCCTGCCAGCCTGGGTAACGAATTCAGACAACCCTTCAACGGTGCCGATATAGGCAGTAGGGTTGGCATGATCAGTGTCGCTTATGAAAAATCCGGGCTAGAATGATGGACTGCCGTGGTTTAGGGCAGGGTGTGTGGCAGCGATAGATTGGTCAAAACGAATGAAACAGATCGTCAGAATAGCTGGACTGTTAGTAATGGCAGGCATGATTGCCCCGCCAGTGCTGGCTGACATTTATCTGTTTCGTGATGAAAACGGCGTCATCAACGCCACCAACATCAAACCGCCCGCGCACTACAAAATCGATAAAGTCATTCGCGACAGCCGCAGCAGCAGCGTCGCCAAGGTCTCGCCGCAAACACCCGGCTCGCCCTATATCAAAACGGCCCGTGGCACCATCAACACTACGCTGTTGGACGAGCCGCCCACCAGCGCCGCCGTGCGGGAGATCATGACGGATGCGGCGTTGGCCTTTAATCTCGATAAGGCGCTGGTGCGGGCCATCATTCAAACCGAATCAGCGTTTAATGTTCACGCCACCTCCCCCAAGGGCGCTCGTGGTCTGATGCAGCTGATGCCCGAGACTGCCGCCCGTTACGGCGTGCGTGACATCTTTGATCCGGAACAGAATATCTGGGGTGGGTCACGCTACATGCGTGATCTGCTGGTGAAGTTTAACTATGAAATCCCTTTGGCGCTGGCCGCCTATAACGCCGGCGAGAATGCGGTGATACGCCACGGTGGCATCCCCCCCTATACCGAAACCCGTAACTACGTCAAAAAGGTGATGGCGCTGCATCGGCAGTATGGCGAGAATTAGGCCGCCCCTGGCGGGACAGCCGTAATTGGAGTTGTGTGGTTAGCTTTCGGCCAACCACTCCTGGGGTTTCAGATAACGTTCATACAGTAGCGCCTCGGGGCTGCCCGGTTCTGGCTGGTAGTTGTATTGCCAGCGCACCAGTGGTGGCAGCGACATCAGAATCGATTCGGTGCGACCGCCGGTCTGCAAACCAAACAGCGTGCCACGGTCGTAGACCAGGTTGAATTCGACGTAGCGACCGCGGCGGTAGAGTTGGAAATCACGTTCGCGGGTGCCGTATTCGTTGTCCTTGCGGCGCGCGACGATGGGGCGGTAGGCCTTGATGTAGTGGTCGCCAACGCTCTGCATGAAGGCAAAACTTTGCTCAAATCCCCACTCGTTCAGATCATCAAAAAAGAGGCCGCCGACACCACGCGTCTCGTTGCGGTGTTTAAGCACAAAATATTCGTCACACCACTTCTTGAATTTCGGATAGACCTCTTTGCCAAACGGTTCACACGCCTCACGCGCGACACGGTGCCAGTGCACCGCATCATCTTCAAACGGATAGTAAGGTGTTAGGTCGAAGCCGCCGCCAAACCACCAGATCGGTTCCTCGCCCTCTTTTTCGGCGATGAAAAAACGTACGTTGGCGTGGGAGGTGGGCACGTAGGGGTTGTGTGGATGGATCACCAGCGACACCCCCATGGCGTGGAAGTTACGCCCCGCCAGCTCCGGGCGGTGGGCGGTGGCAGAGGCCGGCATCTGACCACCAAACACCTCAGAGAAGTTGACCCCCGCCTGCTCAAACGCCGCGCCGTCGCTAAGCACGCGGGTGCGGCCGCCGCCGCCCTGTTCACGCTGCCAGGCATCTTCAATGAACTTGGCGCCGCCATCTTCGGCCTCCAGCTCGGCGCAGATGCGCTCTTGAAGGTCTAACAAATAGGCTTTAACGGCTTGAATGTCGGGTCTGCTCATCTCTATTTCCAATGCTGGGTGTCAAAAGAAGGGTGGGAAGTTTATCAGGAATTGACCGGAAAACGGTGGCTAGGATGAAGTGTCGTTAAGTCCGGGAGGGACGCCACTCCCGGATTTCATCGTGTTGCATCTTCGAATGGCAGCTGGGATTAGAATCCGCTGGTTAGCTGGTTAGCTGGTTAGCTGGTTAGCTGGTTAGCATGCGGATTACTCAATGCTTGTTACGAGTGAGCGAATATTTGGTACTTGTTTGTCGAGCTGGCTTTGGTTGACTGTAACTCCTTTTCCGCTAACTTTTTTAGGTCCTGCTGTCAATTTGGATATCGGGATGCCAAGCGCACCAGAAACCACGGATGCTGTATTCGCATCATTAACTTCATACTGGAACATTTGTTTAAATGCTCTCTTGTTGTTGGGCGTAGGGGCCCCGGATGGATGGATGCAGAAGTGTTGTGGCGCTGTTTGCCACACACCCCAAATTTCCTCGCCTATTTCATCTACGACAGTTTTAAATGCTGAGGCAGATGAGTTGTTCATTTGTGTGAGGCGGTTTCCTATGTACATATATATTTTGGGCAGTGCCATTCTGTAACGTTCCGAGTTCAGGTAGAACTCAGACTGTTGTTCGCCTGGGTTGCGAGTTAGGCCGTAGACCAAAGAAAGGACTGCTTTAACTGCTCTCTTGGAGGACCCATCTGCAGAAAACGGGATAAGCAATCGCTCTGCCGCCGTGAGGGCAAGTTCGGTGTAAATAGAAAAGCTCGGATTGCAGTCAATAAATATTGTGCAACTTTCGTCGTTGAAACTGTTTTTAATATCTTCAATCAGGTCGGCCACCCACAGATGTACGATGCGCCAGCCATCGGCCGGGCCTTGCTGTGTTGCTCCATAAACTCTGGATGACTGTATTTCCAGATATTCGTCACCCGCAACTATGAAGAGGTTGTCTGGCATGGAAGAATTAAGAGCTGAAACCTTTGTTAGAAATTTTGCTCCAGATCTTGGAGAGACGTAAGGGCTAACGATCCTATCGTTAAAGTATCCTGAAATTGTTAATCTTGGCTGCTTTGCATGAATGTCGTTAAGCCGAGACTCCCCATCAAACATGCCACCTAAAAGCATGGATGACGCATTGGCTTGGGGACACAGGTCTATGACTACAGTTTTTTTGTTTGGATTTTTACACGCGAATTCAGAAGCGATCTGAAAAGTAAGGTAGCTTTTCCCCACCCCGCCCTTGTTATTCCATATTGCATAAACAGCCATTGATTTCTCCATTCGCAACAAGCTAAAAGTTGTGACCATTATAGGCAATCGCCATTTGTTAATGGTAATAAATACAGAGTAATAAGATTTGTTGAGTTACTACGGCAGGAACAGTTGCAGCAGGTCGTTGAGGTAGTTACGACCGCGCTCGGTGGGACGTATGTGCGTAGCGCTCCACTCAATCAGCTCCAGCTCTTCGGCACGCTGTAGCGGTTTTTCGACGATGTTGATGGGTAGGCCGGTGTGGTCTTGGAACAGGTGTGATTCAAACCCTTCTGTCAGGCGCAGGGCGTTGAGCATAAATTCAAATCCAACATCGGCACGACTCAGCATCTGTCGGCCTTGGTCGCGCTCGGCGCTGTGGGCGGTGCGCAGATAGTCATTGGGACTGCGCTGTTTGTTGTGGCGGGTGATGGTCTGGTACTGGGCGTTGCTGATCTTGCCGTGGGCGCCGGCGCCGATGCCGAGGTAGTCGCCAAAGCGCCAGTAGTTGACGTTGTGCTGGCACTGTTTGTCCTTTTTGGCGTAGGCGGATACCTCGTAGTGGCCGTAACCCTGATCGGCTATCAGTTCCTGACACTGCTCCTGCATGTCCCAGCGTAGTTCGTCGTCGGGCAACGCCGGTGGGTTGTGGTGGAACAGGGTGTTGGGTTCGAGTGTGAGCTGGTAGTGGGAGAGGTGGGTCGGCTCCAGGGCGAAGGCGGTGCGTACATCCTCCAGCGCCTGGGCCAGGGTCTGTTGCGGCAGGCCAAACATCAGGTCGAGATTGAAGTTGTCGAAGCCGGCGTCGTGGGCCTCTTCGGCGGCGCGGATCGCCTCGCGGCGGCCGTGGATGCGGCCGATTTTTTGCAGCAGATCATCGTTAAAACTCTGTACGCCGATGGAGAGGCGGTTGATGCCGAGCGCGCGGAACTCATGAAACTTGCCCGCCTCGACGGTGCCGGGGTTGGCCTCGAGTGTGATCTCGGCGCTGGGTGGCAGTGGCAGCCGGGCGCGGACGCCGCAGAGCAGTGTGTCGAGTGCCTCGGCCGAGAAGAGGCTGGGGGTGCCGCCGCCAATAAAGATGGACTGTACCGGCCGGCCCCAGACCTCGGGCAGCTCCTGCTCCAGATCGGCGAGCAGGGCGGCGACGTACTGCTTTTCCGGCAGCGCCTGCTTCTGCTCGTGGGAGTTGAAGTCGCAATAGGGACATTTACGTACACACCAGGGGATGTGGATGTAGAGGCTGAGCGGTGGCAGGGCGGTGAAGTTATGCATGGTCAACGGCGTGGTTGGGGATGGGCGGCCATTATAGCGGGAAGGGGGTGGGTGCTGAGGTCTGATCTGCATAAACGTAAAAGATCGTGATAACTGGGCGGTAGCAGCAACTCTCTTCTGGTTGCCGGGGCGGCGATTGGGTAAACTGCCCGCACTTATCGCATAAGGAGTTATCTATGAAGTTACAGAAAGGTTGTGGGTTGGTGGCAGGTATTGCCGTTGTGGCGCTGGGCGTCTCTGGTTGTTCAACTATTAATCCCTATACCGGTGAAAAGCAGACCTCCAAGGCTGCTTCCGGCGCGATGATCGGTGGTGCTGTTGGGGCAATCCTGGGCGCGGCGACCGGTGACAAGGCGTCGCGCAAGCAACGCGCCCTTAAGGGTGCCGGTATCGGCGCCATCGCTGGCGGCGGCGTGGGTGTTTACATGGATACTCAGGAGGCTAAGTTGCGTCAGCAGCTGGAAGGTACAGGTGTCAGTGTTACCCGTAATGGCGACAACATCATCCTCAACATGCCTAGTGCCATCACCTTTGATGTCAACAGCGCGGCCCTGAAGGGTAACTTTTTTAGCGTGCTCGATTCAGTGAACCTGGTGCTCAAAGAGTATAAATCTACACTGGTAACAGTGGCTGGCCATACCGATAGCAGCGGCGCCGATGATTACAACATGTCCCTGTCGCAGCAGCGTGCCCAGACCGTAGCGCAGTACCTCAATAATCAGGGTGTTGCTACCGAGCGGTTGGCGGCGGTGGGTTATGGTGAGTCACAACCGGTGGCGAGTAACAATACGGCCGACGGCAAGGCGCGTAACCGTCGTGTTGAGATTACGCTGGATCCTATCACCCAGTAATATCTGAACCGGCGCAAGCCATAAAAAAGGGCGCGTTGGAGCAGACTCCACGCGCCCTTTTTGCTTTTTGTGATTAAAGGGTTTTTGCGTTGTGCTGCGCCAGCAGCGTGTCGATCCCCTCTGGCGGCAGCGGCTTGGAGAAGAAAAAACCCTGCATGGCGTCGCAGTGATGCTCTTTGAGAAAGTCGAGCTGGGCCTGGGTCTCCACCCCTTCGGCGACGGTGGCCAGCTTTAGTGCTTTGGCCATGGCGATGATGGTGCTGATGATGGCGGCATCGTCGGGGTCGGTGGTGATGTCGTTGACAAAAGAGCGGTCGATCTTAAGGGTGTTAAGTGGAAAACGGCGCAGATAACTTAGCGATGAGTAGCCGACACCAAAGTCATCAATGGCCAGTTCGATCCCCAGTTCGGCGAAGTTGTTGAGCGTCTGTTCGGTCTTGCCGGGGCTCTGCATCAGCAGGCTTTCGGTGATCTCCAGCTCGATGAAGGTTGAGGCGACGCCGCTCTGTTCAATGGCGTTGCGGATGCGCTGCTCCAGCCGGTTGTCGTTGAATTGGCGGCTGGAGACATTGATGGCCATGCGAATCGGGTAGCCCGCATCGTGCCAGAGTCGCAGCTGCTGGCAGGCATTATGTGCCACCCACTCACCCACTTCGACGATCAGGCCGGTATCTTCCAGGATCGGGATGAACTGGTCTGGTGGTGTCAGGCCATGTCCCGGCCGCTGCCAGCGCAGCAGTGCCTCAACCCCGGTGATCTTGCCGCTGTTGAATGAGAGCTGCGGCTGATAGTGGAGGCAGAACTCTTCACGCTCCAGCGCCCGGCGCAGGTGGGTCTCAAGGGTGAGCCGTTCGTCGGCCTTATTGCTTAGCTCTTCCGCGAAAAACTTGTAGGTATTGCGCCCCATGCTTTTGGCGCGGTACATCGCCATGTCGGCATGTTTGACGAGGACGCCTGGGTCGTCGCTGTCATCAGGGTAGAGGCTGATGCCGATGCTGGCGGAGATAAAAAGCTCACGTTCGTCGAGGTAAAATGGTTTGGCCAGATCAAGCAGTAATTTTTCGGCAATCATTGCCACTTCATCAATGGTGGTGACCTCCGGCAGCAGAATGGCAAACTCATCGCCGCCGAGACGGGCGACCGTATCACTGGCGCGCAGGTTGCTGACCAGGCGGTCGGCGGTGGTCTGTAACACTCGGTCGCCCACGTCGTGACCGAGGGTGTCATTGATGATCTTGAAGCGGTCAAGGTCGATGAAGAGCACGGCAACGCGATGATGGCTGCGTTTGGCCCGTTTGACCTCCCCTTGAAGCCGTTCGCTGAAACTGGCACGGTTGGGCAGATCGGTAAGGATGTCGTGGTGGGCCAGATACTGGAGCCGCTCCTGAGAGTTGATCCGCTCGGTGATGTCGCGGCCGGTGGCGATGAAGTGGGTGATGTTGCCGTTGTCATCCTTGAGTGGCGTGATGGTCTTCTCTTCGTGAAAGAGGCTGCCATCCTTCTTTTTGTTGGTGATGACATCGCTGAAGACTTCGCCTGACTTGATGGTGCGCCAGAGCTGCTGGTAAAACGCCGGTTCGTGTTTGTGGGAGCTGAGGATGTGTGGTGTCTGGCCGATCGCCTCGGCGCTGGAGTAGCCGGTGATCACTTCAAATGACGGGTTCACATACTCGATGATGCCGTTTTTGTCGGTGATGGCGACGGCGTCGGCGGTCTGTTGCAGGGCACGCGACAGTTTGCGTGTGTGCGCCTCGTTGTGTTTGCGTTCGCTGATGTCAATGATGCTGCCACGGATCAGTGTGCGTTTGGCGTCGGGCATCAGTATCAGCCGCACTTCACACTCCAGTCGTTGTGCGTCTGTGTTGATAAACACCCATTCAAAAATCGGATGCTGACCGGCAATCGTCAGGTCGATGTAGTGTCGAAGCTGCCGTGCTGAGTGTTGACCATTGGGTTGGTAGATGGGGCTGAGGCGGTAACTCTCCATCTCGAATAGTTCGTTGCGACGCATGCCAAACAGGGTGCAGGTGTTTTTATTGACGTCGACCAGCTGGTAGCTATGGGCATCAATCACAAAGAGTGCGTCGGGGGCATTTTCGACCAGTGAGCGGTAGCGCTCTTCGCTCTCGCGCAGGTGGCGCAGGCTTAACAGGCTGGAGAGGGTGATGGCGATGCGGTTACCTAGTTCGTTAAAGAGCCAGGTCTCTTCATCATTGAAAAAATGGTCGCGACCGCAGTGGTGAATGATCAGCGCCCAGGGGGCACCAAACTTGGGGTGCAGGGCCATTAACATCTGCGCCTGGATGTGGAAATTTTGTTTCACTTCGTCAGGGATGGGGTGGCCATGTTTGTCGCCCAAACAGAGTGGTATTGGGCTGTTGAGCATTTGCTGCAACAACGTTGTGGCATGCTCGCTCATGGGAATCTCACTTTTCTGCGCCATCGCCCCTGGCCACTCAGGGCGGGTCCGCTCGATGGGGATTTGGAATGAACTGGCGGTTGGATCGCAAGGGTAGAGCAGGGCGGCGCGGTCACAGTCGAAGATAGTGAGAAACTCTTCAAGGGAGCGCTCCAGCATCTCTTCTACGGTATCCGATTCGAGGCCGACGTGGTTGATGCGTTCGATGGCGGAGAGTTTGAAGAGGTTGGCCTGGGTCTGGTGTTCGCGCTGTTTAAGTTCGGTGATATCGGTGAGGGTGCTGATGACATGGACGACCCTCTCCTCTCGGTGAGGGATTGATTCGATATCGAGCCATTGGTTGCCACTGATGTGTCGGCACTCCTGATGAATGGCGCTGCCCTGTGCCAATGCCTGCAGTGCCGGATGGCTAGTGGCATCGTGGAGGTGGTGCTGTTCATCGCAGAGTACCTCGCCCCATAATCGGGCCTGGGGGTGCTGGTAAAGCTGTTGCTGGGTAAACCCCAGCAGTGCTTCTGCCTTGGCGTTGATGGCGATAATAGCGCCGTGCTGATCCTGACAGATGACGCCGTGTGGCAGAAGATCGACGATCGACTGATAGAGCGCTTTTTGTTTTTCTTTTTCTTTTTTTTGCTGCACGTTATTGACGCCCCCGCATCGTCGAATACTTGAATATTAGTATCGGCTATTGGAGTCTCTTTCTGAACGTAACGCAAGCAATGGCTTTTACCAAGGTGTTAAGATACGCCCTTAATTTCCATAGATATTTTCAGGTGTTTCATGGAGCTGTTACTTATCAATACGCTGAAGAGTCTGGTCTTTCCGCCCGGGCTTTTTTTGCTGATGTTGTTGTTGGGGGTGATCTTGTTGCGTGCGCGTCCCGTGTTGGCGCGTCTGCTGCTCTGGTCTGGGGTGCTGATGGGCTATCTGCTGAGCACCCCCTTCATTGCCGGTGTGTTGACCCAGCCGCTGCAAAGCTATCCGGCGCTGCTGCCGGAACAGCTTAAAGAGCAGGTCGAACAGTCACATGTCCAGGCGATAGTGGTGCTCTCTGCCAACCGTTACAAAGGCGGGCCGGAGTATGGCCACGATACCGTTGGTGATGAGACGCTGGAGCGGATCCGTTATGGTGCCTATCTGCATCGCCAGAGCGGTTTGCCGCTGCTGGTGAGTGGTGGTCATGTGCTCGACAGTACGGGTGCGAGTCTGGCGGCGGTGATGGCGCAGAGTCTGAAAAATGATTTTGGTGTGGACCAGGTGTGGCTTGAAGACCGCAGCCACACCACCGCTGAAAATGCCACTTTTACTGAGCAGCTGCTCAAGACCAAGGGCATTGATACGGTGCTACTGGTGACCCATGGTTATCACATGCCACGGGCGATGGCGATCTTTGAAAAGAGTGGTCTGAAGGTGGTGGCGGCGCCCACAAGGGTGGCGGTAAGTGATACCGGTGACGAGCCGTTTTTTATGCAGTGGTTGCCCACTGCTTCGGCGCTGCAGAATACCGCCGTTGCACTGCATGAGTGGCTGGGACGGCTCTGGTACTGGTTCCGTTATGGCAGCGGCTGGTAGAGCGGCAACGTGTTGATCAGGGTTTTAATCTGGGCCAGCTGCTCGTTGTAATATTGGCCGCCAGTGCCGCCATACTGCTGTTCAAACAGCTGCTGTGGAATCCCCTCCGGCAGTGCATCGATGGCAGGAAAGAAGCGTGTCTCATCCCTCAGTTCAGCGGCGATTGTCTGGAGCGCACGGGCCTGTTCTGGCGCGGTGGCCAACTCGGCAAAACGGATGCCGCTCTCATCGGCCGCCAGATCGGCAAAACTAAAGCCGGAGCCGCCCTGGAGTGAGTCGAGCATCTCCTTGAGTTCGCCCACGGCAAAACTCATCTGACTGTCGGCGATTATTTTGATCGCCGCTGAGTAGAGAAAGTGCAGCGCCAGATCCTGGCGTCCGGCCAGGGTGGTGAGCGAGCGGCTGCGCTGGCACTGCTCAATGGTGGCGTCGGGAATTGCGTTGACCAGGGTGTTGAAGCGATAGTTGCCAAAGTAGATCGCCAGCGCCAGCAGCGCGGCGCGGTTTTCGATCACCGCCTTTGCGTTTGAATCACTGCGGCTGGTGGCATGTTTGAGACTGGCGCTGAGTGGTTGGCTGAGCGGGATGATGGCGGTCTGGAATCTGCTTTTGCAGAGCCGCAGGTAATGGTCGTGGATGGCGGCGGTCTCTTCGTTGCTGTTTTCATCACGCCAGGGTTGCAGGCGGTTGAGGGCGGCGACCAGCTTTTCGTCGAGATGTGGCGTGGTCTGATAGACGACAAACAGCCGTTGGTGACTGCTGCGAATCAGCTTGATGCTGGCCAGGAGCTTGCTGCCCTCATCGTCACCAAAGGCAAGGTTGGCAAACCCCTTGATAAACGGCTGGGCAACACTGCCGGGCAGGTTGAGTTTGCCGATGCTGAGTGACTCGACCACCAGCCCCTTGGCCACGGCGGGCAGGCCAATACGTAGATTGATGTAGTCACCAAACGGGTTCTCTGGCAGATGCAGGGTCAGCCGCACCTCGCTGCCGTGTGTTGTGATTCGGGCGTCGCCACTCAGGCGCGGCAGGGCGCGCGCCGCTACCGCAAACAGTGAGTGGATTTGCTGTTCGGAAAAAGTCATGGCATGCAGTTGGGTAGAGTAGGTGGCGAGCTGCATCTGTTTGGCGATCTGTTTGACCTCGCGTGCCACCTCAGGGGTGACCGGGGCGGCGGCTGTTGCCAGCGGTTCGCTGTCGCTGATGGTGAACAGCACGGCAGCCAGCAGCAGGGTGAAACCGCTGATCAATACCAGTGTGATTTTTAGTAGCAGACGCATAGGGGGATTGTACCTATTTGCTTGCAAGATGCCCCCATTAAGGAACGATTAAGAGAGTCATGGTCTCATGGCGGTACACAGCCAAACGGTTGGCCGAAGGGTTTTGAGATGAATAGTGGATGGATTGACCGACTAGTGGCGCGCGGGCGCGGGTTTCGGCCAAAGATCGGGGTGAATCAGTTGTCGTTACTGCTGGCTGCTTGGCTGGTGCTCTTTTATAACGATCCTTTATGGCAGGTGCTGTTTAATGTTGATGATGGCGGTGGCTGGTCCAAGGCGCTGTTTCTGACCTCGTTTTTTGTGGCGCTGCTGGCATTTTTTAACGCGGTGACAACCCTGTTTGGCTTTCGTTATCTATTCAAGCCGTTGATCATTTTTCTGTTACTGAGCAGTGCGCTGGTCAGTTACTTTATGAACCAGTACGGGGTGATGATCGACAGCACCATGGTGCAAAATGTGATGGAGACCGACGCGGCGGAATCCACCGAGCTGTTGAACGGTAAGTTGCTGTTCTATTTTGTCGTTTGGGGGGTGTTGCCAGCGCTGCTGGTCTGGCGTTTCCGGATTCAGTACAAACCCTTCTTCAGCGGGTTGCTGAGCAAGGCACTGCTCTTTTCTTTAAGCATGGTGGTGGCGGGAGTATCGATCTACGCCTTTTATGATGAATACGCCTCGGTGGCGCGCAATAATCGCGAGCTACGCCACTTGATTACACCAAGCAACTATCTCTACACCTTTAGCCGCTATCTGATCGGCAACGCCAGCGCCGGGCCAGTGGTGATACAGACGATGGGTACAGATGCTGCTGAACGGCCCGATGTGGTCAGCAATGGTAAAAAGAACCTGTTGATCCTGGTGGCCGGGGAGACGGCGCGGGCCGAGAGCTTTTCGCTCAACGGTTATGGTCGTAATACCAACCCGCGTCTGAGTCAGGAGGCGATTATTAATTTTGGCAATGTCTCTTCTTGTGGCACCGCCACGGCGGTCTCGCTGCCCTGCATGTTCTCCAATTTGGGCCGCGAAAACTACAGTGACGCGGTGGCCAAGCAGCAGGAGGGATTGCTGGATGTGGTGGCACACAGCAATATTCCGGTGTTGTGGCGTGACAATAACTCCGGCTGCAAGGGGGCGTGTGATCGTGTCGCCAGCGAATTGATGTCGGAGCTGCATATCGACCCTTACTGCAACAGTGAGGAGTGTTTTGACGAGATCCTGTTGCATAACCTGGGGGATTATTTGGCGCAGCTGAAGGGTGACGGCATGATTGTGTTGCACCAGAAGGGTAGTCACGGTCCGACCTATTACAAACGTTATCCCGAAAAATTCAAACAGTTCACCCCGGTCTGCGACACTAGTGAGTTGCAGAACTGTAGCCAGGCGGAGATCGTCAACGCCTACGACAATACCATCCTCTATACCGACTATTTCCTGTCGCAGGTGATTGCGTTTTTGAAACAACGTGCGGATCAGTACAACGGCGCGATGTTATATGTTTCAGACCACGGCGAGTCACTGGGTGAAAATAATATCTATCTGCATGGCCTGCCCTACTTTATGGCCCCGAGTCAGCAGACCCACGTGCCGATGATCGCCTGGATCTCACCGGAGTTTCAGCAGGCAAAGGGGTTGGATGGCAGCTGCCTGGTGCAAAAGAAGGATGGCGAGTACAGCCATGACAATCTCTTTCATACGGTGCTGGGGCTGATGGGGGTATCAACCTCTGTTTATGATGCCAAGCTTGATATCTTTGCCAGCTGTGAGCCACGGCGGTAGGCTGCCCAAAGCGCTTCGCGGGTAGGCTCTGGGTCAGGCCCTCGCGGGGCAGGCTCTGCGCCGTGCGCACGTGACTCTTCACCACTCAACGTGCGCACATCACACCGTACTCGGCTGATTCGTTAGGCATGATGGCCATGTGCCTTTGCTTGGGAAAGCCATTTTTCCCGTCTTTGTTGGCTTGAGTCCTTGATGGGGCCAAAGCTTGAAATGGTCACCGGCTTGATGCCGCTGAATTCGAGGATTGTGCGCTTCATTTGATTGTGCCCTGGCATCCGATATACCCAGCGGAAATACCAAGGCGGGGTGTCCATTGTAACGAGAAGGTGGGCTGAGCGCCCCGATAGAAGACGATCCCAAAATACCGATTCATCCCGATACTTGAAGGCGAAGCCCGGAAGAAAGACACGGTCAAAAAAGCCTTTGAGCAAAGCGGGCATTGCGCCCCACCAGATCGGGTATACGAAAACAATGTGCTGTGCCCAAGTGATTGCTGTCTGAGCGGTCACTAAGTCAGGCTCGAGTTCTTGAATCGCGGCATAGCCTTTGTGGAGCACGGGATCAAATGACAGATTGCCGAGGGATATAAGCTGAACCTCATTTCCGGCGGCTTTGGCTCCCTCTACATATGAGTTAGCTAGGGCGCTACAGAAACTATCGTTTGTTGGATGACCAAGGATTACAAGAACACGTTTGCTCATGGTTATAAATACCTGGCAGGATTTCGATGGGTACAATCTTAAACCCGCACCCTAGGGGGCGAGTCAAGGGGCAACCGAACATGCCTCGTGTGACTTACAGAGAAAGTCCGCACGCAACCCTGCCAACTGCCGATCTTGTGAGAGGGCGGAGTTGATTGTTTCTCGCAAGTCCTTACGCTTGCGGTCAATCAAATCGACTACCATCTCGACGGGCAGCTTCTGAGTTTTCCCCGTCATCGATACGACGCCCGTTATCTCCTTGAGGCTGAAGCCCAGTGACCGGGCGCATTTAATAATGCATATAAGATGGGCATCCGTTTCGCTGTATATGCGATAGCGCCCTTTGCGTTGCGGCAAAGGAATCAAACCAAGCGACTCGTAATGATGTATGGCCTTTCGTGAAGTGCCGGTTAATTTGGCAAGTTTTCCTATGTACATCATGTGCGCTACTCCGTCGCCTCAACTGAGGCGCAACGTCGCCATTAGAGGTTTTGTTTCTTATGAAAAAACTGCCCCTTCCTGAATATATAAATCATCTCACGGCACAATCACTAAGTAAGGCGTGCTTTGCTGTGTTGATCACTTCATCGGCGGCAAGCTCTTATCCGCATTGAGGATGCCTTTGGGGTCAAACTGCTGTCTGATCCTGTGCATCAGGTCGAGGGTGGTGGCGTCGATCTCCCAGCTGATAAAGTCGCGCTTTTCCAGCCCCACGCCGTGTTCACCCGAGAGGGTGCCGTTGAGTTTCAATACCAGTCTGAAAACATCGCCAAGGCAGTGCTCGGCGCGCTGCATCTGCTCGGTATCGTCCGGGTTTACCAGCAGGTTGACGTGGATGTTGCCGTTGCCGGCGTGGCCGAAGTTGACGATGGTGATGTTGTGCTGCTGGGCCAGCTGTTCGAGGCCGTTGATCAGGGCGGGCAGTTCGGAGACCGGCACCACCACATCTTCGTTGATCTTTTTGGGGGCGATGTTGCGCAGTGCCGGTGACAGCGCCTTGCGCGTCTCCCAGAGCCTTGCCACCTCCTCTTTGGTATTGGCGTGGGTGATGTTGAGTAGGCCTTCATTGCTGGCGGCGCGGGCAACCTGCTGCACGGCGTCATCAAGCCCGGCGTTGGGGCCATCCACCTCGATCATCAACATTGCGCCGGCGCCCTGCGGCAGCTCTGCCTTTGAGTAGCTGCGGATCATCTCGATGGCCTGGCCGTCGATGTATTCCAGGGCGCAGGGGGTGACGGGCTGTGCCATGATGCTGGAGACGGCGGCGGCGGCGCTGTTGATGTCGCGATAGACCGCTTGCAGGGTGCGCTTGGCCTCGGGCAGAGGGGTGAGTTTGAGGGTTGCCTCGGTGATGACGGCAAGTGTGCCTTCGGAGCCGATCAAGAGTCGGGTCAGGTCGTAACCAACCACTCCTTTGGTGGTGTAGACGCCGGTGCGAATCTCACGGCCATCACCGGTGACGGCGCGCAGGCCGAGCACGTTGTCGCGGGTGGTGCCGTATTTGACGGCGCGTGGCCCGGCGGAGTTGTAGGCGAGGTTGCCACCTACGCTGCAAAAGGCGGCGCTGGTCGGGTCTGGCCCCCAGAAGAAGCCGTGCTGGGCGGCGGCATCCTGGACCTGCTGGTTGGTGACGCCGGGTTCCACCACCATGACGCGGTTGGCCGGGTCGACCTTGATAATACGGTTGAGCCGCTCCAGCGAGAGCACGATGCCGCCGTGGGTCGGCACCGTGGCGCCGGTGGTGCCGGTGCCGCGGCCGCGGGGTGTCAGCGGGATGGCCAGTTCGTGGCAGAGCTGGACGATGCCGACCACCTGTGGGTGTGACGTCGGCAGCAGCACGGCATCAGGCAGGGCGTGGCGGCGGCTGTTGTCGTAACCGTAGGGCCAGCAGTCACTGGCGGCGGTGAAGAGTTGTTCCGGGCCGACCAGTGTGGCGAGGCGGGCGACGACGTCAGCTGCCAGTGCCATGGTTACTGGTACTCGAACATCTTGACGACCTGAACGACACCATCAGCCTGGCGGGCGAGGTTGGTGGCGGCCTCACCTTCAGCCTGACTGACGATGCCCATCAGGTAGACGATGCCGTGTACGGTGATCACCTTGATGCTAAGGCCATTGACCTCTTTGTTGCCGAATAGACGTGTCTTGACCTTGGTGGTGATCCAGGAGTCGCGGCTGCGGTCAGCAAGGCTGGCGGGCGGGGTGATGGCGACCTCGTTATAGATCTGGCGCACCTTGGGGACCTGCTGTACCAGGCTGACGACTGCCTCGCTCATCTCGGTAGTGGGGGCTTCGCCGGTGAGTAGCACGATGCCGTTGTAGCTGGTGACATTCACATGGACCTGCTTCTTGAGTCGGTCGTCGGTGTAGATCGCCTCCTGTGACTTCAGCTCGATGGAGTTGTCCTCAACAACGGTGCCCGCGGTGCGTTTTTCAGCGGAGGAGGTGCTACCCATGGTGGCGCAGCCGGAGAGGGTGACAAGGGTAAGCAGTGCAGCAGCGATAGTTAGTGTATGGCGAGTAGTCATGATTTATTCCTTTTGGCCAAAAATTTCTAGGTCGATCAATTCACAAAGGCAGTGGATCGTCAGCAGATGCACCTCCTGGATACGGGCGGTGGTGTCGGCTGGAACGCGGATTTCGACATCATTCTCTGTCATTCGTGCCGGTACTTCGCCACCGTCACGGCCGGTGAGGGCGATGACAACCATTTCGCGTTCGTGGGCGGCGTCGATGGCGTTGATGATACTGGGTGAACGGCCGCTGGTGGAGATGGCCAGCAGTACGTCGCCGGGCAGGCCGAGGGCGCGAATCTGTTTGGCAAAGACATCCTCATAGCGGTAGTCATTGGCGATCGAGGTGATGGTGGAGCTGTCGGTGGTCAGGGCGATGGCGGGCAGACCGGGGCGCTCCATCTCGTAACGGTTGAGCAGTTCCGAGGAGAAGTGCTGGGCATCGGCGGCCGAACCACCGTTGCCACAGCTCAAAATCTTGTGGCCGTTGAGCAGACTATGCACCAGCACGGCGGCGCCGTTGGCGATGGCGGGCGCTAGCGTGGCGGCCGCATCAAGCTTGGTGTTGGCGCTCTCCTGAAAGGTCTGCTGAATGCGCGCAATAAAATCCATGGTGTTGTCCTCTGTTACTTTGTGTTGCGTTTATTAAAGTTAAGCAGTCTGAAACGCATCCCGTATCCACTCCAGGGTAGTGGGAGTGATGGCTATGACATCAAAGCGCGCCGGTTGTTGCGCCAGGGCGTGGTGCTGCTGCAGGTAGTGGCTGGCGGCGCCGATCAGTTTAGCCTGCTTGCGCTGGTCGACACTGGCGGCGGCGCCACCAAAATTGGTGTTGCTGCGGTAGCGCACCTCGACAAAAACGATGCTCTGCTTGTCGCGCATGATCAGGTCGATCTCACCCTGACGGCAGCGGTAGTTGCGCTCGATCAGCTCCAGCCCCTGCTGTTGCAGATGGCGACACGCCTGAGCCTCGGCCGCTTGCCCTTGTTGCTGGCGATCTGGTGGGGTTGCAGGTATCACAGCGGCCCCGCGGGTGTGATGGCGCGCGCTTCTAGTAACACTGGCTGGCCGTTGCGAAAGCGTGCCCATTGCAGCTGGCGATGGATGCGGTTGGCGGTGTCGCGGTAGAGGTTGCCACTCTCGCCACTCAGGCTGTTTTGCGGGGTGTTGCCGAGAGTGTTGTACTGCTCCATCAGGCTATAGGCGTCGATGCCCATGGCGTAGAGGCGCTTGAACGGGACGGCGCTGGCGTGCCAGAGGTTGGTGAACGCTTCCCAGTTGGGGGTGTGTCCTTCGCCATTGGTGAGGGTCCATGGCATGTCGCAAAAGAGCACTCCATCGAGATCACGGTCCTGGTTGGCATTGATCTCTCCGCTGAAGGTGTGGGAGGTACTGTAGACCGGCAGGTCAGCGGCGAAATAGAAGCGCAGCTGCGAGCGGATCTGGCGCGCTTGGTTGGGGAAGGCGGCGACAAAGACAAAGTCGGCATCCTGGCGGCGCTGGAGATTTGCACCCTTCGGGATGTTGTAACGACCGTTGTTGAAGTTGATGTTGATGTTGAGCAGGTTGACCACCGGTTCGGCAAAATCATGCTGGCTGGCGTCGTAGCGCTGAACTTCCAACAACTCGCCACCGAGCCGTTGCCACTCCTGGCTGAAGGTGGCCAGCATGCGCTCGCCCCACTCGCCAGCGGGGATCAGGACCAGTGCATTGGTGCGGCCATCCTGGCGCGCGCGCTCGGCTACCTGGCGCGCCTCATCTTCGGGCAGCAGACCAAATTGATAGAGGTTGTTCAGCGCCACATTTTCGTCGTTGAGGTAGTTGAGGGCGAGTGTCGGGACGGTGAATTTGTCGCTGCTGCTGATCTGCTCCAGCAGTGGTTTGTGCAGTGGTCCGACAATGAAATCAGCCCCCTCGGCCAGCGCCTGACGGTAGCTGGCCATGCCGCTATCGACGTTGTCAGTGGTGTCGTAGATGCGAATGGTGGGGTTGTAGTCGCTGCTGGAGCGGGCGTAGTAGGCGGCCAGAAAACCGTCGCGTACCGCCACGGCCTGGCTGCTGAAGCTGCCACTCAGTGGCAGGAGGAGCGCGATGTTGTCGGGCAGTTTGTCGAAGGCGGCCTGACTGCTGCTGCGTAGTCCGGTGATCAGGCTTTCACGGGCCGGATGGTTGGGGTAGCGGCTGCGCCACTGGGCCAGCTGCTGGCTGAGCTGGCTGGGTTGGTTGACGGCGGCTTTGGCCACTACGGTCAGCTCAATCCAGCCGCTGAAGATGTCGGGAGGCGGCTGTTTGCGAAGGTTGCGCAGTGTGCTTTCCTGATACTGGTTTAATGCCGCCCATATCTGCTGCTGGTTCTTTTCGATGTCGAGCTCATCGTGCAGCAGCTTCTCCAGCATCACCCAGGCGTGGGCAGCGCCAAGCGGGTTGCCAGTAAGGGTATTGGCATCACCCAGGAGGCGCAGCCACTCCTGCTGAATATCGGCAGGCAGGGTGATTTTGGTGGTTGGCTGGAGCTGCTCCAGCGCCACCCGGGGCTGTTTTTCGTCCATGGCAATGCGGGCCTGGATGAGTCGCAGGCGCAGGTTCTGGTCGGTGGTCAGCTGTTTGGTGTCGAGAGTGGCGATGAGCGCCTTGGCGCGATCATTGTTGCGGTTGCGACTCAGCAGATTGGCCGCCTCCAGCAGGTGTCCCTCACGTGCCGGGCTGGCGTTACGCTGTGCCAGTTGCTGATAACTTTGGGCCGCTCCAAGCAGATTGCCACGGCTCTCCTGGCTTTTGGCCTGGGCGTAGAGGTCGGCGCTGCTGACCTGTTTGGCATCCTGCTCCGGCATGTTGCCACAACCGGCAAACAGGATCAGCAAGAGCGCCAGTAGCTGGCGGCTGGTGGGGGTGCGGGCCATATCTATTGTTGTCATGGAGTTATGCGTATTTTGGAGGCAGTGAAAAAACTGGCGGCGTAAATGCCGGAACGGGGCAGTATAGCATTTGGCATAATAGCCCGCTCCCAGACTCAGCAACCAACAGGACAGCAGCATGGCGCAGTGCGGAACACTATATGTAGTGGCGACCCCGATCGGCAATCTTGGCGACATGAG
>CAMTXZ010000054.1:0-9513 GCA_947085765.1 uncultured Chromatiaceae bacterium
AAACCCCTGGGAACGGGTCCCGTAGAGTCTGTGTGCATGTCCGCTCGTCGGAAAGCCTGATGACTCTCGCATGTTCCCACTTGAACTTTTGGTTCAAGGTCTGATGTCTACGACGACACAGGCGGAGGATGTTCTCTACATATTTATTCCCGTGGAAGCCTGCATGCCCGTAACCACCTCCCGCGCCGACATTCGCAAACAGATCCGCAGGCAGCGCCAGCAACTCAGCCCAGCGCAACGTCACGATGCCACACTCGCCATCACCAACAATCTGGCCCGCACCCCACTTTTCAGACAGAGCCGCCGCATTGCCGGTTTTATTGCCAACGATGGCGAGCCGAGCATTGAACCACTGATGCAGCTCGCCTGGGCGCGCCGCAAGGCCTGGCATCTGCCGATCATCGGCCTGCCCAACCTCAACCATCTCTGGTTTGGTCGCTACGATGAGGGCGATGAACTGATACTCAACCGTTACGGCATTCCCGAACCGACCACTGCGCTCCACCAGACCACGCTCTCATGGGGACTTGATCTGGTGCTAATGCCTTTGGTCGCCTTTGATACCGATGGCAACCGCTTAGGCATGGGCAAAGGTTATTACGACCGCACCCTGAAATTTTTGCGTCACCGCCACCACTGGCGCAAACCACGGCTGGTCGGCATCGCCTATGAGTTTCAAAAGATGGAGCAGTTGCCGTTTCAATCTTGGGACATACCACTGGATGCCATTGTCACCGAGCAATCGGTTTACAACGTCCGCCAACTGAAGCTATAAAGCGGCCATCCTCTGCGCGGCACAATACAACCACCAGCAAACCGGCGTTAGTTACGATTTTTTGAAGGGGGATATAACAAACGGCAAAGTGCCGCGCCAACGTTACGTTGAAAGATTGGCCTTACCGTGTTGTAACAGATGGGCCTTGATCTTAAGCACGTCGATTTGCCCCAGGCGCGCCGTCTGCCCCTTCTCCACCAACCCCTTAAGCATCACCACCACGGCATCACCTTCAATCCGAAAGACATTGCCCAGCAGAGAGATCTGCTCCGAACGTCCAGGCAGATTAAAAGAGATAATCAGATCATCCGAGGCCCTCATCTTCACCTCACTATCCGGGGCAAACGCTATCACCAAGCGTAGCGAGATATCAGAAAAGTCGACCATCGTGGCGTTGAGGTTTTTGTACTCACCACGCCGCATCACCTGCAACTGCGCCGGGATGTTGGTTTGCAAACGCATATGGGCACGCTGGTCCGTGAGCAGCAGGCTCTCGGCATCCACCTCCAGCAACGCCACCGTCTGGTTGGCGTAAAAACCATCCTTGATCAGGGCGCGTTTCTGCACCACGGTCTCCAGCACGGGCACCTGGCCACCCTGCTGCTCAGCCATCAGGGTAATGGTATTGCCCGGCACCAGACCGCCGACCTTAAGCAGCTCTTCGCGACGAATATAGTCGAGCTTGGCCTCGCTCTGGGTATGAACCGGCACAACGATGTTAAAACTTTTAACTTTGCTGAAGAGTTTGCGTGTCCCCTGCTCCTCAAGACTGAAGCTGCCACTTTTTGCGTCACACTGCAGGTCAGCAAAGGAGTAGATGAACTCACCGTTGATGATGTAGGCAATCACCACCGAGTCGAGCAGGATCTCCTTACGGTATTCAGGATAAAACTGCACCTTACCGCCCACCGGGAAGTGCTGCAGCACCCGGCCCAGCGCACGGCCATTCAGCAACGCCCCGTCATTCGGACCATCGTTACTCGCAGACTTTGAACCGCTTTTAAAAAATCTGAACATAGATGATAGGTTGCTACTGTTTATAGGTTATCCACTGCATCGGCGGAGAAGGGCAAAGCTGTAGGGGAGCTTACCCTACCCGACTGTAGCCCGGATGAAACGAAGTGGAATCCGGGAAGAGCGGCCCCGGATTACGCTTCACTTCATCCGGGCTACCTTGCTGCAGGTCAGCAAAGGAGTAGATGAACTCACCGTTGATAATGTAGGCGATCACCACCGAATCGAGCAGGATCTCCTTACGGTATTCAGGATAAAACTGCACCTTACCGCCCACCGGGAAGTGCTGCAGCACCCGGCCCAGCGCACGGCCATCCAGCAACGCCCCATCTCTCGGACCATCGCCAGCCGCAGACTTTGAACCACTTTTAAAAAATCTGAACATAGATAATAGGTTGCTACTGTTTATAGGTTATCCATAACATCGGCGAAGAAGAGCAAAGCTGTAGTGATCCTGGTACGTGGAACACACCATGCTGGGCTGACCCAAATGTAGGTTGAGTTAGGCAAAAGCCGTAACCCAACAGCGGAGATTGATCGGCCGCCCACCATGTCGGGTTACGCTGCGCTAATCCGACCTACGCCCCTACGGCTGACAATTCACAACTTCAAGTGTCTCTGTAATAAGTATCTCTTTTAACACGGGGATATAAAGAAATTGATACGGATTGGTAATCGCCTGAGTGACCATGCACCCATTACCAGGTTTTGTTAGCGTCACACTGGCCATCAAGTAGTCTTCATGCTCCTCAGTCGAAGTGACTTTTATGGAATAGCCACCGGTACTCCTTGGCCCCATATCAACCAGCAACACCTTTCCTTTGGAGAAGTCCAGCTGCTCTGGCGTTTCATCCGTGTAATTTGCCAACTCAGCTTCATAGCTGTATTGATCAATTAAGACTTTTGTCTGCTTTCTCGTATTAAGGCCACTCAGAATATATCCCCCTGACTGAACCTGAGAAGCCGCTGGCTCTTGAGAGGATGTCTCCGCATTAGAGCTAGATAAGCAACCAGCCAGCCCTAATGCGACAGAGGAAAATACCAGGGTTAAAACAACTTTTTTCATTTCGCGTTACCCACTAGAGTTAAGTAAATCAGGCGGAATGGGAAAACGTCCCGCATCTCACAAAACAACACCATCAACTCAAAAACAACCGGTAAGCCGGATTCTCCGTTTCACACTGATAGACATACCCCAACTCATCCAAAAACGTCTGGTACTCCTTTTTATCTGATGCTGGCACCTGAATGCCGACCAGCACCCGGCCATAGGCAGCGCCGTGGTTGCGGTAGTGGAACATGCTGATGTTCCAGCGCTGGCCCAGTTTGTCGAGGAAGTTGAGCAGGGCACCGGGGCGTTCAGGGAATTCGAAGCGGTAGAGCACTTCGTTTTCGACACCGGCGTGGCCGCCGACCATGTGGCGGATGTGAAGTTTGGCGATGTCGTTGTCGGTCATATCGATGAGCGGGTAGCCCTTCTCGGTGAGCTTGCTGATCAACTCGATGCGCGCTTCGTCGCTGCCGCCGCCGAGGTTGAGGCCAACAAAGACGTGGGCCTCCCTGTCATCGGTATAGCGGTAGTTGAATTCGGTGATGCTGCGTTTGCCGATGGTCTGGCAGAACTTGCGGAAGCTGCCGGGCTTTTCAGGGATGGTGACGGCAAGGATCGCTTCGTTGCGTTCACCCAGCTCCGCCTGTTCGGCAACGTGGCGCAGGCGGTCAAAGTTCATGTTGGCACCGCTGTCGATGGCGACGAGGTTGGCGCCGCGCAGCTGTTCACGCTCGATATATTTTTTCATCCCGGCCACCGCCAGCGCGCCGGCCGGTTCGGCGATGGAGCGGGTGTCGTCAAAGATATCCTTGATGGCGGCGCAGATCTCGTCGGTGGTGACCAGGATCACCTCATCGACACATTTGCTGGCGATACGGAACGGCTCTTTGCCGACCTGGCGCACAGCAACACCATCGGCAAAGATACCGACCTGATCCAGCACCACCCGACGTTTTTTTGCCAGCGCATGGTGCATTGAAGGGGCATCCTCCGGCTCCACGCCGATGATCTTCACCTCGGGATAGAGCGACTTCACGTAGGCCGATATCCCGGCGATCAGGCCACCACCGCCCACCGGCACAAAGATGGCGTGGATCGGGTCAGGGTGCTGGCGCAGGATCTCTACCGCCACCGTACCCTGCCCGGCGATCACATCAGGATCATCGTAGGGGTGTACAAAGGTATACCCCTCCTTCTCCGTCAGTTCGACAGCGTGCTGATAGGCATCGTCATAGGCATCCCCGTGCAGAACAATCTTGGCGCCGTAAGCGCGTACCGCCGCTACTTTGATACTGGGAGTGGTCTTGGGCATGACGATCACGGCACGGATGTTGAGCCGCTGTGCCGCCAGCGCCACCCCTTGAGCATGGTTGCCAGCCGAGGCGGCGATGACACCCTTGTCGCGCTGCTCCTGCGAGAGCTTGAAAATTTTGTTGTAGGCACCGCGCAACTTGAAGGAGAAGACCGGTTGCAGATCTTCACGCTTGAGCAGAATGCGATTGTCGAGACGGCGCGAGAGCCGGGACATCGGGTCGAGCGGCGTCTCTTTGGCAACGTCGTAGACCCGGGCTTTGAGGATTTTTTCGAGATATTTCTGAGGCATGGCGCTAAATTATCAGGTTCACCGGCAGCTGCATAGCAACCCGCGCCTGAGTCGGGCTCTATTCAGCTAGCGTAATGCGTTGAGCTGTTGATAAAGGGCTTCAATTTGCAGCTCAATCTGCTCAACCTGCTTGACCTCAGTCGCACGGCGTTGGTGATAGGCCTCGGTGAGACGAATACCGCGCCCCACGATGGGCTGCACCTCCTCAGGCAGAGGCGCTTCGCCGTCCGCCACCACCTGCCTGGCCTGCTCCAGCGCCACCTTGGCATCTTCAACCTGCTGCTGTAGCTGTTGCCGCTTCGCCTGAATTGCCTCAACGCTGTCACCGATGCGGGCGCCCTGCTCCAGCAACTGGCTGCGACTATCCTGGTGAATCACCACATTAGGCTCTTGCAACTCCAGCTCCTTGGCCTTCACCCCGGGTGGCGGGGTCGATGAAAAATGGACTACGCCATCCTTCCCTACCCAGCGATAGACCTTGGCCGCATCACCACCGTCGGCCCCTAACGCAATCAACGGTAACAGGAGTGATCCCAGCCACAACAGTTTCAACATTTTTTCACCCAGGGCATAGACATGAGATTCGAATACTAACATGCAGATCGGCACCGCAACCGCACACCTGGGCAGCATGAGACCTCAACCACGTTATCAACAATTACCTCAAAACCAATGTTCTTGATAGTTAACCGTTTTGGTCTACTTTTTAACTTACCAATGCCCATCAATCCCATCAATCCCATCAATCCCATCATTGTGGCATTGCAACCTTCAAGAGGTACTCTAAAAATGCACACACCTGAAAATAAAAATCTCTACTCCTTTAAAGACACGCTGCAAGTGATGGTAGGCATTCCGGTGGTTATGACATTTGCCATCTTCTGCGCCAATTTTGCCACCTCGTACGCGGGCATTTAAGTTCCGCCTCACCCCTGTCAAACAACAAAAGGCCCTCGTTTAATGAGGGCCTTTTGTTTGTAGAAAAAAATATAAATAGATAGTAGAAGGTTAAAGCCTGCCCCTCCCTCAACCGATATATAGTATGAAAGTGGTTACGTAGCCACTACATATGGGATAACACGCTCGCCACCACGAGCCAGGAGGTAGTCCAATGTTAAGCTACATTTTACGCTTGGCTTTCAGTTTTGAACGTAGTCATGGCTTTTGGCCCAACATGGTCTATCTCAATACCGAGCAGCTGCGACATTGGCAAAGCGAGTTTGATGATCCTGCTGATTTTGACGAGATTGGCCGTCGCCTCTCAATGGCGATTGTGATTTCCGTCGATGCCCTGCACCCTCATGTCGCTTGGCTGCCAAGCAGAGTGCACGCCATCTCTGGCTGATCAGCCGGCTAAAACAGCCGCTCCGGGGCAGGGAGTGCCCCGCCTGCCCCAGCAATCACTCTTTCAGGTGAAGACGATCAGAAATGGTTGCCCCACAGCTCCACACGATTACCGTTGGTATCCGTTACCGGCTGCAACCAAACCATCGTCACCATACCGTCGCCAGCCACCAGAGGTATGGCGTTGTAACCGTTGTTATTTAATGGCGACTCCACCTTGGCCACCGGCCCCCAGCTGACGGCCCCCAGCGTATGTTTGCTTGTCACCAGATGGTTACTGGAATCATAAGGTGTACGCCACACTAAGGTAATGTCACCATTAGCACTCATCACTGTCTGGGGATCAACAACACTGCCCTCGTCCATCCCCTCCACTAACTGAGCAGTGCCCCAACCACTAAGGATGTAGTGATTTGACCACAAATCAAAACGACCGCTCTCTTCCTGCAACCAGATAACCGAGGGGCGCCGGGCGCTATCCATCAACAGAACAGGAGACCGCACATCACCACTGCTGCTGGTCTCCAGCAATGCTGAATTTTCCCAGGTGCCCGTGGCAAAGCGTCTGGCCCAAAGGCTGTACACCAATGGTAATGCAGTATTGTCTTGCTGCTGCCAGGCAGTGGTAACGTTCCCGGCACTATCATTTACCATTACTACTGAACCTGCATCACCATTACTGCCGGATATGGCAAAGTTGGCCGACCAGCCACTTGCATAGTAAGAGGTCCATATCTGATTCACCGCACCATTTGACTGGCTCCAGAACAGCATCACGTTATTTGTGCCGTAAAGCAGCAGCTGTGGCGAACTGACATCACCGTTCAGCACCTCAGCAGTAGCCGCCGCCCCCCATCCACCAGAATAACGTGCCCTCCAGAGGTTCCAGCGACTACCATCAAACTGACGCCAGGCCACGGTTGCGACACCGCTGTTATCCACTACCGCCACGGGTATTTCCACACTCCCCAGATCCTCAGTATCAATCTTGGTCGCCGTTGACCAACCCGCCGCATAACGCGCGCCCCACAAATTCAAGTAAGTACCATCAAACTGTGTCCAGAGCGCAAAGGCGTTACCCGCGGCATCCAACAGCAGCTGCGGTGTAGCCACATCACCGAGGTTTTCACTATCCAGCAATGTTGGCGCAGCATCCCAGCTCCCGGCTACGTTACGGCTGGCATAAAGATCATAACGGTTACTGGTGTATTGAACCCAGAGCGCGGTGACCGTGCCAGAACTGTCCACCCCTAACTGTAGCTCACCAATATCTTCAATATTCTGAGTAGCACTGGGCGATAAATCAGCAAACTCAATCCTCTGCTCCACACTCCAGCCGCTGTTTGCAATGTAGCGCACGGCCCAAAGATCGGTGCGCTCCACGCTAACCTGGGGAGGAGGACCGAGAATGGTATCAGCCTCGGCCTGAGTCCAGACCACAGTGACATTACCTGCTGCATCTATCACCAGCTGGAAGGATTTTACGTCGAGTGCACCCACCTCAAGCTTCAGGGCATTACTCCAGCCTACATTTACGTTGTAACGACTTGCCCAAAGATTGATGCGTGCGCCATCAGACTGGGTCCAGACGGTTGTTACATTACCGCTGCTGTCGATCACCGCCTTGGCACTCTCTACATCACCACTAACATCACTGCTGAGCGCCAAAGGCGCCCCCACCTCAGGCAGGGATGGAAGTAACGTACCACCGCCCGCCCCACCGGAAGGAACCAGCTTCGGTGCGCTGATGACGTTATCACTGGCGTTTTTACCATCGCCACCACAGCCACTAACAATCAGCAAAGCAACCGTTAATGAGACCAGAGAAAAGTGTTTGAATGATGAGGACATAGCAGGCTTCATTGAATTCACAATTTTGTTTAATACCGCGTTAACAACTCTTTGTCCAGCCAAGCCGCCAGATACACGGCTTAATTTGCTAGAATCACTGCCCATGGATGTTACACATATTATCGACCCCTTGAACGATGCCCAAAGGGAGGCGGTCACCGCCCCGGCGGGACAACAGCTGGTTTTGGCCGGCGCTGGCAGCGGCAAGACCCGCGTCCTGGTGCACCGCATCGCCTGGAACATGGCGGTGGACCACGTCTCGCCCTACAACATGATGGCCGTCACTTTCACCAACAAGGCCGCCGCCGAGATGCGCCACCGCATCGAAGAGCTGCTCGGCACCCCCATTGGCGGCATGTGGGTCGGCACCTTTCATGGTCTGGCACACCGCTTCCTGCGCGCCCACTGGCAGGATGCCAAGCTGCCGCAGAGTTTTCAGATCCTCGATTCAGACGACCAGTACCGGCTGGTACGCCGCATCCTGCGCAACCTCGAACTCGACGAGGCCAAGTGGCCACCACGTCAGGTACAGTGGTACATCAACGGCTGCAAGGACGAAGGGCTACGGCCGCAACATATCGACCACCACGATGATCACTATACGAAACAGATGGTGCGCCTCTATCAGGCCTATCAGGATCACTGCAACCAGGCCGGTCTGGTGGACTTTGCCGAACTACTGCTGCGCGCCCACGAACTGCTACGCGACCGCGCCGACATCCTGCACCACTACCGCGAACGGTTCCGCTACATCCTTGTCGACGAGTTTCAGGATACCAATACCCTGCAGTACGCCTGGCTGCGACTGCTGGCTGGCCCCGAAGGCAACCTCTTCATCGTCGGTGATGATGATCAATCGATCTACGGCTGGCGCGGCGCCAAGATCGAAAACATCCACCAGTTCAGTCGCGACTACCCCAAAACACTGACCGTGCGCCTGGAACAGAACTACCGCTCCACCGCCACGATCCTCAGCGCCGCCAACGCGGTCATCACCCACAACGACGACCGCCTCGGCAAAGAGCTGTGGACCGATGGCGAAGAGGGCGAACCGATCTATCTCTATACCGCCTTCAACGACCTCGACGAAGCGCGCTTCACTGCCAACCGCATCGCCCAGTGGGGCAACGAAGGCAACGCCTACCGCGACAGCGCCATCCTCTACCGCTCCAACGCCCAGTCGCGAGTATTGGAAGAGGCGCTACTCCAGGCACGCATCCCCTATCGCATCTACGGTGGACTGCGCTTTTTCGAACGGCAGGAGATCAGAGATGCACTCGGCTACATGCACCTCATGGCCAACCGCCATAACGACGCCGCCTTTGAACGCATCATCAATACACCCACCCGTGGCATTGGCGACAAAAGCCTCACCACCGTTCGTGAACTGGCCCGTGAACAGAGCACCTCACTCTGGAACGCTGCACAGCGGGTGATCGACGAACAGCGCCTGCCCAATCGCGCCTCACTCGCCATCCAGAAATTTATCGACCTCATCAACACCATGAACAGCTACTGCACAGACCGTGAACTGGGCGAACAGGTCGACCACATGCTCCAGGCCAGTGAACTGATCGAACACTACAAAAAAGAGAAGGGCGAAAAGGGCCAGGCACGCATAGAAAATCTGGAAGAGCTGGTCAGCGCCGCGCGCGGCTTTGAGTACAAAGATGACGAACACGAAAACATCGACGTGCTCACCGCCTTCCTCTCCCACGCCGCGCTCGAAGCCGGCGAAGGACAGGCCGACCCATGGGAAGATTGTGTGCAGCTCATGACCCTGCACTCCGCCAAAGGACTCGAATTCCCACTCGTCTTTCTCAGTGGCATGGAGGAGGGACTCTTCCCGCACCAGATGTCCATCGACGAACCGGG
>CAMTXZ010000055.1:0-47485 GCA_947085765.1 uncultured Chromatiaceae bacterium
CCCACCCTACCGAGGGTTTCGTTGAGTTGTTCGCGCAACAGCTCCAGCGTCTGTTGCCACTTCTCCCAGATCACGTCGATCTCGGCGTTGTTGGCGATGGATTTCAGGGTGACGTGCGGCACGCGCTCGTAGACAAAGCCTTGGCGGATATTGCCGCGCGTGGGCTGACTTGATGGCACGGTGCGGGTGACTTCGCCTTCCTTGATCTGCCCATCGCGGCTGTCGGCGAGCAGGTAGTAGGGGTAGCGGGCGCCCATGATGCGGGCGCGGGCCAGGGCCAGTGCAACGCGGGAGGTGTCGATAGTGATCCAGCGTCGGCCCCATTGCTCGGCGACGTAGGCGGTAGTACCGGAGCCGCAAGTGGGGTCGAGGACGAGATCGCCGGGGTCGGTAGTCATGAGGACGCAGCGCTGTACGGCCTCCGTTGCTGTCTGCACCACATATATCTTGGGATCGGTTCGGCTTTGGACGCCTCCAATGTCAAGCCAGAGATTCGTTCTTGGTGTGGCTGCGAAATCATCAAGGCAGCGTACGTACCTGACTGATGCGCCCTCTTCCATTATCCGCTCTGCTTTTGCGGTACGAATCAAGCCTTCAACGGTCGTTTTCCAGTGCAGTCCTTTCGGCGCAGTCCATTCACGTCCGGCGAAAGGAAACATCTGCTCCGAATTGGACTCGCCTTGCGACGTCAGCTGATCTGACGTCGCAAGGCGAGTCCGTTCATGCGTAGAGTTTCTAAGAGCCTGAATAGACGATATCTCGCGATATTTTGTTGCACCAGCTTCGCCAGCTTGCTTCGCCGTATAGAGATCGCGGTACTTAAGCAGGTCTTTTTTCTTGGCAAACCAAACCATGTAGTCAGCGACATTTGAAAGCGTATCACCAGAGAACCCCGTAGTTTTTGCGTATGCAATCGTCGAGATGAAGTTATCCTCCCCAAACACCTCATCCATCACTGCCCTGACCCGGTGCACATTCTCATCCCCAATCTGCACAAAGATCGACCCGGAATCCGTCAACAAATCCCGCGCCACCGTCAGCCGATCACGCAGGTAAGTCAGGTAGGAGTGAATGCCGTCGCGCCAGGTATCGCGGAACGCCTTGACCTGCTCCGGCTCGCGGGTGATGTGGTCGGTGTTGCCATCCTTCACATCACGGCTGGTGGTGGACCACTGGAAGTTGGAGTTGAATTTGATGCCGTAGGGGGGATCGAAGTAGATGCACTGCACCTTGCCGCGCAGCCCTTCGCGTTCGGCGAGGCTGGCCATCACTTGCAGGCTGTCGCCAAGGATCATACGGTTGGCCCAGTGGGCGTCGTGCTGGTAGAACTCGGTTTTGGCGTTGTCGTCGGGCAGGCCGTTGAAGTCGGCGAACATGTCGTTCATAAAGCCAGTTTGGCTGGCGGCCCTGCCGGCCTCGGCCTGTTCGGTCTGGCGTTTGAGATCGTCGATCAGCACCTTGGGGTGGACCTTTTCCTGGATGTAGAGCGGCGGGGCGTGGACGACGAGGTCGGACCAGTCCTGCTCGTCCTTGCCGCGCCAGACCAGTTGCGGGTCGAGGTCGCGGTTGCGGCGTTCATAGGCAACACGCACCGGGCTCTGTTCGTTCTTAGCCATCACCGATTGATACTCAGCGGTGGGGATGTTTTTGCGGGTGGCGTCGTCGTGTTTGATAGTTTCGACGCTGAGTGGTGTTTTTGGTTTTTTGGCCATCGTTCAGTCTTCCTTCTTTTTCAGCCGCTTGCGCACCACGGCCTCGGGCAGCGCCTTGTAGTTATCTTTGCTGCTAACACGCTTGCCGGATTTTTTCTCCAGGTCGCGCCGTGCACGCCCTGCCACGGCACCACCCTCTTTAGCCGCTTTGCGGTTTTTGCCGTAACCCTGTGCGTCTTTGTTGCGTGCGATTTCGGTGGTGGAGGCTTCGCCCAGCATGGTGAAGATCAGTTCCAAGTCATTCATGTGGTCGCGTAGATTGTCCGCCGGTTTGTCGAGGCTCTTAAATATTTTGTACTCGGCCGGGGTCATGCCAAAGGTGGCACGGCTGATCTCGGCAGTGAGAATGGCATATTCGCGCTGTTCCTTAACACCACGTTTTTGCCATTCGTTGGTCAGCTCGTCGCGGATGGCGATGCCACGCACGCGCTTTTCGATCCATTCGTCGCTGTAGCCTTTGGCCTTGTATAGCTCGCGCATCCGTGCTGCGGCGAGTTCGGGATTTTCGATCTCTTCTAGCCGCTCATAGCCCACTCTGGCCAGCCAGAGTTTGAAGGGTTCTGCCTTGGGCGAGGGGATGGACTGGATGATGCGCAGAAGACCTTCCGTGTGAGAGCAGTCCGTTTCACGCAATTTGCCATCGGGGGCTTCAAGTTTGAACTGTCGACAGATTGTCGACAGTTCAATACCACTGATTTTTTCACGCTGCTTGATGCGATACCAATAGTCCCTTGGGTTCGCGCTATCGGTCAGCGCCGCGACCACATCAATGACGGAGAAAAACCATTTCTGATCATCTTCGCTCCAGATGGAGCGAATCTGTTTTGATTCAAAGAGTTTGATATTGCTCATTTAGGTTCGCCGTCTTGAATGAAAGCGCCGATCATTCGCTCAAACTCTGCCTCGACCTTTTTGGCGAAGTCGTGCTGCATCTGGAAGACATCGGTGAACTCGGCAAAGGCCCAGCGGCCGCATTGCTTGAGGTTGTTGACGCCGGGCACCCAGTAGGTGTCCATGGTGGCCTTTTTTTCCTTAGCATCCTCACGACGATAACCTTTGATCTCGACAATCAGGTGCAGCAGGTCGTCATCGCCATGGCCGTCATTGACGAGCACAATGAAGTCGGGGATGTATTTGCGCATTTCGGAGCCGTAGCGGTAGGGCACTTCCAGCCCGAGATTATGGTTTTTGACATAGGCCTTTACGCGCGGGTGGGATTCGGCAACGCGGCAGAACTCCCCTTCCCAGTCGCTATCGAGGATCACCCAGTTGAGGTGACAACGGCGGGCATCGGTCTGCCAACGATCTAATTTCGAGGTGTTGAAGTTGACCTGCGCTGTGCTGCCCACTGGATTGTAGGGATCGAGTACGACTTTGATCGGGCGTTTACCAAACTCGGCACGGGTTATGGCGGACATAATTTTCTCACTCGCCATGTCGGCCAGCATTTTGTATTTGAGCTGTGCCGGATAAGCCCCGCCTTTACATTCCAGATAACCTTCAAGCCACTGGCGCGCGATGCGTTTGAGTTGGCCGAATAGGTGAAGCAGCGGTTCGCCGTTGGCATCGCGGAATTTGCTCAGCAGCAGATGTGAGGTGAGTTCGTAGATGACCTGTGATGGGCGAACATCACCAGTGTGCACCAGATTCAAATCTACAGTTTCGCCGATGATGCCGGAGTTGCGTGTTTCAGTTGCCCCCACCAGATCGGGGGTTAGCACCAGTGTGGATTCGTCGTTGAAATCGGCTGTGAGCCGATCTTCCGGCAATTCAGTACGATAGCCTTGCACACGAGGGAAGGTGATTTCGCACTCATCGCGGTCAGGGCGGATGGCTTTAACTTGAATGGTTTCGCGCGGTTTTTGAGGTGGGGCAACCACCGGCTTGGCGGTGAAATCGAAGGGTATGCCTAGTACGTCGGCATACTCAACATTGAACAACCCATCCTCATTGAGTTCATAGGATTGACGGCGCAGGGCGCGGCCGATCACCTGTTCGCATAACAACTGGGTGCCAAAAGCGCGCACGCCGAGCACGTGGGTGACGGTGTTGGCATCCCAGCCTTCAGTGAGCATGGAGACGGAGACGACACAGCGGATGGAGTCACCGAGGCGACCAGCCTTGCCGACGGTGTTCATCACTTCGCGCAATAGCTCTTGATCTGTGATGTTGACGGCCTGCTGCCGGTCGCCTGTGCGCTCGATTATCTCGCTGCGGAAACGCTCGATCTCGTCAGAGGCCATGTTGCGGAAGTTGTCATCTAGTGCTTCGCCAGATTCGAGTTGTTCACTGTCGATCAGTAGGGTGCGCGGACGACCTAATTGGTTGCCGTGTTCGTCATAATTTGAAAACAAGGGTAAGGCTCCCAAAAATGGCGGGGGCTCTCTGCCATCGGCATCGACGGGTTTACGGAAACCGGAGATGTAGTCATATACCAGCTTTGATGTCGCTGTGTTGTTGCACACGACGATGAAGCAAGGTGGAACGGAAATGCCTTCCTTGGCCCAAAGATCGAAGGTTTTATCGTAGTGACCGTAGAGTGCCGCCAACGCTGTTTGCAACTGGGTTGGTAGGTCAAGGGGGTTAAGCGCCGCACCTTTGCCACGTCCCTTTTTAGGCATTTTGGCGCGAATGTGTTCCCACAGGTTGCGGAACATGGGCATTTCGTTGCCGGGGATGTTGTCTGCCACCGGCACGCGCGGTAGCTTTACGATGCCACACTCGATGGCATCCATCAGCGAGAAGTCGCTCATCGTCCAGGGGAACAAAGTACCTTCTACATAACCGGAGCCACTCAGGAAGAACGGGGTGGCCGAGAGGTCTACTACTAGGGGGACACCCAATTTGCGCTTGACGGCCTCAAGACCGGAAATCCACAGGCGCGCAGCTTCGTTATTTTCTTCTGCTTGTTTTCTTTCGTCGCCTTTTAGGGGTTCATCATCGGTTTCTGCCTTCGGCTTTTCGCGGTAGCAGTGGTGGGCTTCATCGTTGATGACCAGAACGTTCTTCATTCCCATCAGTTCGGGCATGACACGCTGGAGCATCTGACCTTCGGTTTCGAGGGTATCGAGTTTTTCGCCACCACGCCCTTGCAACAACAATCGTCCGCCCTTGGAAAGCACCATACGTTCGCGCATTTTAAATGCGTGGTAGTTGGTGATGACGATCTTGGCGCGCTCCAGATCGCCCATCATGTCACTCGGTACCAGTTCGCGGCTTTGGTAGTAACTATACGGATCATTCGGTTGTAGTACGCGTAGACGGTCTTTTATGGTGAGTCCAGGAGCGACAATCAAAAAACCACGGGTGAATTTTTTGCTGGTGGGGCGGCGCACGGCGTTGATGGTCTGCCATGCAATCAACATGGCCATGACGGTCGTCTTGCCCGCACCAGTAGCGAGTTTCAGTGCCAGCCTCATCAGCTCTGGGTTGGCATCGTTGTTGGCGTTGGTCAGATAATCCAGAAACCGTTCGGCGGATTTGCCCAGCTGGGGTGCGACTTCAGTCAGCCAGATAAGCGTTTCAACTGCCTCGACCTGACAGAAGAAGGGACGAACGCCGCTGAACTTGTGATGCCGCCAATGTTGTAGCAGCCGAGTAGTTTCTGGTGTGACATGCCACGTGCTTGGGTTAGGTAACGCTCGCCACTTGCCCACTTCCTGGCGAACCGCATTGATGATGGCCGCCGTTTTTTGGTATTCCTGCGCTTGAGTTGACAGCCCTTTGTCATCATCCAACAACAGCGACGATTGCACTGCTTGGCCTTTGCGTTTTTTGGGCTTGGGAAGCGGAGTTATGTATTCCGCAAGGCGGCGTTTCTGAATAATCTGCTCGGTGGGCTGCCCCGTGTCGTCCAGCTCCCAATGACGTGCTGGATACTCATAAGGCGAATTGAGTATAGGCCTTTCAAAAAACCGATTATTCATTAACTAGTCCCCTACGACCCTGATGTTTATTATTTTATTTGCGTACCTGGCTTCCGATTCGAGCTGAGCCTTATGTCATAAGTCTCAGACGACAGGTAATAGCCAGAGCTACACAGCGTATTGCTGCCACGCACAGGTGCCCCCACCTTAACCACAGCTGATGTTTGTATCCTCGGTAAGGAATCCACACACCGCCGGTATCTAAACAGCCCCCACTTCGCACTCTTCAGTGCGGTTTACCTCTATGTTAAAGAGCCGCATGGAAGTGATCGCACAGTTTGGCATATAGCCTATGGAATTTGCTCATATTTTTTCACTATTCGTGGCGAGTAAACTACCGAAGTACAGCGACGTACTCCTCGCCAGAGGCTCTAATAGAGCTATCGGTGATGCCTCGGTTGTTGCCACAAATATCGTGCATTGGTTTGATCACCTTCCAGATGTGGATGCGTATAGCGACGTCGCTTGCATCTTCTTGAGTGTAGGCACGGAACCAGGGGCGGTGATGCTTGGTATCTTCGATGGCGGTTTCGAGTGACTTGGCGGGTAATAGATCCCGTAGCTACCGGCTCTAAATCGACTGAAACAGTCGGGGTGTTGATCGGAGGCTTGTATTTATTCTTCCCCTGCCTCGTGCTGCTTTTGCAGCTGGGCCGTGATGTTGGCACGTTCACGCTCCAGCTCGCGTTTTAGTTCATCTTCTGTGGGCAGGTAGGGCATATATTTGGCGGCAAAGAGTTGTTGGTTGTCGGCCAGTACGGAGTAGCGCACCACTGCTTCGCTTTTTTCGCTGCATAACACCAGGCCGATGGTGGGGTTGTCATCGGTGCTTTTTTTCCGTTCATTTAAGTTAGGCATAGGTGGTCGCTCCTTGGCATCCATGCCACCGCGACATACCGTACATCCTGTACATATCCATCTGCCCGACATCCTGATGGGTCAGTTTGCCGAGCTTGGGTGTTTTCGAGGCGGGCAAGTGCATTGTAGTGTGACCAGCTCAATTCGAGAGACAGTGTCTCCCGAATTGGGAAGGCGTGATAAAAACGGCGCATGTTGCGCAGGTTGGTGACATCGAAGCCTCTGCCAAACTGCCCGGTCAGTTGCTGTGACAGGTATTGGAGCTGCTGTTTGCCGTAGGCGGCACGGGCTTCGCCCTTCTGTTCGTGCTCGACAATCAGTCGCCCGACCTCCCAGTAACTGGCGACCATGGTCTGATTGACGGCCTGGCGGACCTGGCCGCGCGCCATCTGGATGACATGGGCAATCTCTTGTATCAACGCTTGCAGGGTGGTGGGTATTTGGCTCATGCGTCCGGCTCCATATTTTGTTGCGCCCCGCCACGGCGGCGCACACATTTTTTATAACACTACTACGTCTCAGCCACCACGATTCTGCGCAATCCGCTCTGCAATGACATAAACAGCCTCAAGCTCGCTGCAATTGCGTTCGCGCATGATGGACGCCCGTTCTGCCTTTTCGTGTTTTTCGGTCATGGCGAGCGCCAGAGACAACGGCGGTGGTACGTTGCGGAACAGGGCTTCGAGGTTGTCGGCGAGCACTACGCCTTCGACGTACTTGCCTGGTTCTTTGCGGGCCGAGAGCAGCAGGTTGCGTTGCACGTCGGTGAGGTCCTTGAAGCGGGCGATCTGTTCGATCTCTTCCTTGGGGCTGACCAGGCACAACCACCACTCCATCATGTTAAGCATTTTGCGGCTGGCGTCGGGGAAGTCGGCGAGGTTCTGGGTGGCGATCCAGAACCAGGCACCGAGTTTGCGCCACATCTTGGTGATCTTGACGACGTAGCGGGCCAGCAACGGATTGGTGGTGATGATGTGGCCTTCGTCGGTCACTACCAGGGTGGGGCGGGCGGCGTGCTGATGCCGTTCCACCAGGTCGTTGATGTGGCTCATCATGGAGATATAGGCGACGGTGAGCTGATCTTCGTAACCTTCCCGCGCCAGAATGCCCATCTCCAGTATTGTGACATCGGCCTCTGGCCACGGGGTGCCGGGGCGGTTGAAGAAGTGGCCGGCGAGGCCGGAGCAGAACAACTCCATGCCGTCACCCATTTCGATGGCGCGGTGGCGGCGGTGTTCGGGCAGGTTTGGCTCTTGGCCGATGGTGTGCAGGGCGTTGACTACATCTTCGGTGATCACTTGATCGCGGCCGGTTTGTTTGACGCTCTGCGCCGCCATCAGAATCGCATTACGGATCAGCAACCGATCGGCCCGACTCATGCGGGCATCTTCACGTTCGTCACCACCGGTGATCATGATCCGGGCGGCGATCTCCATCTCTCCGAGGATGTCGCGACCACTGCCCTCCTCCGCCTCGTCGTTATCATCGAGCAGCTCATCGGGATTTTCACTCATGTGCACGCGCCGCTGCTTTTCCAGAATGCGCAGGGCATCGGCGAACGGTGGCAGACTCACATCGACGTTTGGATTGAGCGTGACTTGATTGACGCTGACACCGTGGGCCTGGAAGTGCTGCCCCAGCAGCGAGAAGGAACCACCGGCCTCAATGATGAAGATGCGCGGGCGGTATACCGCCGTCATCTGTTGTAACAGATAGACCAGCAGTGCCGACTTGCCGGCACCGGTCGGCCCGAGGATTAACATGTGCGCGTTTTTCTTGCGATCGGCGCGATGCAGAGGATCGAAGGCCAACGGTTCGGCGCCGCGATTGAAGAAGACCAGCCCCGGGTGGCCGGTACCTTTTGAGCGACCGTAGAGCGGTAACAGGTTGGCGGCATGGCTGGAGAATACCAACCGCGAGCGACGACTGGCCTTATCCATCGCCACGTCATAGGCCATCGGCAGGTTGCGGATGTAGCTGTCCAGGGCCAGCAGGTCTGCCTCCTTTAGGATCGGTTGTAGGCCGTTGGGCAGCAGCAGGGCATTGAGTTGATTGACGTTGGCCCGCAGTCTCTTGAAATCGTCGCCACGCACATAAAAGGCCATGTCCAACGGATAGAGTTTGTTGCCTTGCGCCATCGCCCACTCAACAGACTCAGCCTCCTCACGTGTCAGCGCCGCCTCGGCGGAGTCACCCACGGCGGCACGTTTGATCTGGGCGATGTGGTTGCGGGTAAAGTCCTGCGGTTTGATCGTCACGGTGATTACCATCACGGTGTGTTCTGGCAGACGATCGAAGAGTGCATAAACATGATCACCGGCCTGGCGTTCGGCGGTCATGTGGCCGATGTCCGGTACACGACGCAGTCCCTGCACCGTGACGATGGTGTGGGGCAGATCATCAAACCACCAGGTGGCGGTTTCATTGTCCGAACGCGGCATGGTCAGTGTGAGTCGTTCTGCCAGGTCGTAACCAAACGGTAGCTGTTTGTCGCCGGGATACGGGGCGAGTTCCAACAGTTTGTCCGGGTCACCGTCTGCGATCTCAGGCTTGGGATTGAACCATTTGAGTATCCACTCGTAGAGCTGCTTGCCGGTCGCTCGTTGCACATGAATACTGGCTGAGGCGAGTGCGGCGACCCACTTGGTGGCCACGTCATTCAGCGCCTCTTCCACCTCAACCGCCGATGGTGTTTTCCCCGTCGGCTTTAATCGACGATAAAGCGTTGCGCGCACACGGCGCACCTGTCCGCGCCACTGGGTGCCTGTGACCGCCGTGTCCTCAAACAGGCCGCCGGGACGAGTGATGCGCGCCAGGTGCTGCGCAAACATTTCCTGAAAGTGTTTGGTGAATGGTGTCTCTGTTGCGCCCGGCTGTGTATAGGCCGCGACCTCTTGCTGAAACTCTTTCAGGCTCGGCTCATCCTGCACGTAGAGCTGTAATATCCAGGGCTCGTCATCCGCTTCGGGAATGGCATCGGTGAGTGCCGTCTGGATGGTATCGCGCAGTTGCGTCATGAACTGGGTAGTACGGGCCTCGGTCCCGGCAGGGAAGATCTCAAACAGGGCGCCGACGCTGACACCATCCTCCAACAAAAAAGTGCGGCTCTCCGGGTCGTACTCGACCCACGGCAGCAGATCGGTAAAGGACGGTGGCCGATCATAGAGGCGTTTGACTGCCGCCGTGGTCACGGGTGCTTCCGCTGGCGTCTGCTTGGATAGTTCGTGTGGCAGAGAGTTGGCCATGATTATTTCTGCTGCAACCGGGTCGGTACTTCACCCGGCAGTGCGTACTCGACCCGTTCATACATAGGGAACGTCGTCACATAGCCAGGCACCGGCACCTGCTCTTCACCCGCCAGGTGCGGAAACAGATACATCACCAGGCTTGGATTGGGCAGCCGGGGAAAGAGGGTGTCGATCTCGTTATGGGCATCTCGGGTATAGCCATGTAGCGTGCCATCACCATCACTATCGCCATCAATGAGCGCGCGATCCTTCAGCGCCTCACGCATCGCCAAAGGATCGTGCGCACCCGTCTCCTCGATATGTTGTTCGTAGATGGCCTTCATGGAGGGGCCATCCTGAGGCAGCACCGCCTCCTTGGTATTGGCGCAGCCCGCCAGCACCAAACTAATCAAGCCGAGCGCGGTGATACGGGTTAATAGCGTTTGCATGATCGAGTTTCCTGCCTTTGAGATCGAGATCGATGGGGAGCGCCACGTCGACATGGATGGCGAGTCGGGTACCGGCCGGCACAAAAACAGCATCGAAGCTCTGTGACTGGCGTTCCATGAGCCACTTGGCAACCTCATCGCTGCCACCGGCAACGGTCCTGCCCAGGATGAAGCTGCCGGTGTCGCCGGTGATTGTGCTGGTCGCCACACCACTCTGACCGAGGACTGTTGTTGTCTCGGCCGCAGCCGCCGCATCGGCCGCCGCCTGAATCGCCTTCACGCCGATACGCTGGGTCAGAAACGCCGGGGCGTTGGTCTTGCGGTCACCGCTGATGCAGGGGATGCCTTGCTGGTCCGAGATCCAGCCCAACGGACGATTGCCGCCGCCGGACTGACGCGCTTCACTACCGCCGCGCTCATCAGAGGAGATCGTACGAATAGTGCCGTCATCAAAGACGAAGGTGACTGAATCTAACCGGCCGGTGACACAGGACAAGGTCCAATCGCCGATGGCTGTGCCACTCCAGACCATGCCCTGAACACCGGGTACGGTAAGGCCGTTGGCGGCCAGATTATCTGCGCCCGTGATCACCTTGAACGGCATGGGGTCGCGTACCTGGCCCTGGATCGGTACCCGACCGACCAGGGCGGTCATGGCCGTTGAGCCGATGAGTGTGGCGTTACGCGGCACGGTGTAAACAGGACGCAACGTGTCCAATTCACGCGCAATGTTGCCGCTCTGTTCACGGGCGCTGCTCAGCGCTCCACCGGTGGAGTGGCGAACCTGCTGCAATAGGTTGCTTGCGTTTGTCGTATTTGAATCATCAGCGCTGGCATCCAGTGGATCGATCCAGACCACTCCCGCAGCAGGGACTGCACCCGCCGCGCTGCTATCAAATCCCAACCCGACCGGGATATCACCAACACCTTGTGTTGGTTTCACGTGTGATAGCGTTGGTGATAGCGATTGCGACAAGGCATCCACCCGCGCCGTCAGTGAGGAGAGCAGGCTCGAATCCTGTTGCTGGCGCACGGCTTGATCATTCTCGCGCGACAACAGGTCGCGTTTGACACGTGTAGTCACACTCTCTTCGATCTGGTTGTGATTATTCAGCAGCTGGCGATTGTCGTTGCGCAGTGTGGTGTTGTCCTGCCGCAGCGCTTCGACCTCCGTGGTCATGGCCGCGACATTGGCGGTGAGGGTCTTGATGGTATCCGCCGGGGTGTCGGCGTCCGGCACCGGCGCTTGCGGCACTGTATCCATCACGACCCGATCATCTGGCTCATTCGAGCATGACTTGATGGTGACAAACGCCAGCATGAGCACCACGACACCGGCGAGAATGGGTAACAGTCGATTACTGGTTGCTAGCGCCATCTGCTCACCCTAGTACGAGACCGCGAACGGCCGTGCCGAAATCAGATACACAGCCGTGGTGTCCGCATCACTGCCAGTCGCCAATAGGCGATGGTGCTGGAAGGTGGCGGCCAACCAGCTACCACGCAGCTGACGTGCATCCAACGTCTGCGGCCGGTCGGTGCGGTTGGTCAGTTTCACCGCTGTGAGATACAAACCACCTGCCCGCCAGGCCACCAAGGGTGCCGCCTCGACCGCGCCGCCACGCAACAAGGCAACGGGATCACGCGCAACCGCCACGCGCACGATGCCCGGCCTTGCTTGCAGGAGACGCGCGGGGGCATAAAGTTGTTGCGCTGCAAAACGGGTCAGCGCCACATAGCTGTATGGCTCTGTTGCATTATTACTATCTACAGATGAATCCGATTGTTTGGATATAGCCGCATCGGCGTCTTTCACAAACAGCTGCACGGCATGGGTCTGGCCGCCCTCTTTCGACGCCGACACATCGAAGAGATAGATCTGCCCCGTGTCTATCGTTTGCACCATGATTCGTGTTGCATCAAACGGCGCGCTGGCAAGAAGGTAAACCGTGCCATTGATGCTCTGGGTCCGCAGCAGTGGTTGCAAGTGAACAGGCACACCCACCTTGACCGGACCCGGCAGGTGCAGCAAACGCTCGTGCCCCACTTTGAGATCGAGCTGGATCGGCGTCTTGTTCCATTCGATGCGCTCGGTGATTTCAGACTCGGCATGCACTGATTGCAGGAGCAACAGCAATGCGATTCCAAGCCAGAGTGTCAGATGACGATTCAGATCATTTATTGTCGGCATGTTGTTAATCCCCGTCAGCCGTTTTGCACGGACTCGTCACCGCGCTCAGCTTCATCCAACCGCCGTGGCCCTGCCTTGGCAAAACCATCCAGCGCCAGTCCCCAGGGATTCGATTCCGGATCAACAGCAAGGCGTACCACGCGCAATGGATAACGGATGGTGGTCTTCTTTACGGTCATGCCTTTTACCGATTCGAACAGATCAAGATCCAGCCACACCACCCAGACACCGGCGGCGAGCAGATCCACCCGCCGTTCTTCGTAGCCGTGGCCGGGTGTCTCTTGCACACCGCGCACACGGTAGGCCAACTCGCCCTGTCTGCTTTTCAGCTCGATGTCGGCAATGAGGTCGGCCTGATAACGCGGCGTGACATAGGGCGAAACACGAAAGATAGCCTTGCCGTAATCCTGTGCGCCGTCGTCGGGCCAGCGATTGAGTTGCTGAAAGATATAGAAGGCAAAGGCATAGACGTTGGCCGGTGGCACTTCGTTAACAGCGAGTGTTGCACCGGAGCGCAAGTCCGGCGGAACGTGTACCGTCAGTTGCCGGGGTGACTGACTCCAACCAAACCACAACGCCAGGATGACGACAATCTGCACGCCGATAACCACCCACAGCGAGCGCAGATGGGCGCGCACATTATCGATCTCGTAGCGGTAACGGCGCACGCCGACTCCTCCCGATATCCCAGGCGCCACTGCGCCGAATGAAGGGTGAACGACGCACGCCGTGGTCAGCTAAACGAATCGTAAACTGTTGCTGATAATATCCGTCGGGACGACCACGCTTGAGACGTTGAAACAGAGTGGCCATCACAATCACCGTTGCAACCACTCCCACACCCGCCATGCCAAAACCCATGGTGATGGCGCCCAGCAACCAGGCCAGAAGAAGACTGACGGGCAACCAGATACACGCAGCCACAACAACGATGAGTCCCAGCTCGGAAGAGGAGCACCCCTTGAAGATCGCCGGTTCGGCGTTGAGCCGATTGGCCAAAATATCTTTGCGATCGGACATGGTTTTGTTAAATAACGCCGGCAGCTTCAGTCAGCAGGTAACTGGCAAAGATCAACACCACCGCACCAACGATACCCAACACACCCACTTCGGCCCACTCCGCCTTGCCCTGCCGCGCCTCATTAAACTTCGCAAAGCCAAGGTAGGCGATCCACAGAAAGCCGAGTACCGCGATGGCCAGGCCAAGCACGAGGCCACCGTCTTTGATGTAGCCTTTGATGAGTCCAACCCAATCCCCCGCCGCCGGTGATGTACTCGGCGCCACCGGTGTCGGCAGCGCCGCCCATACCGACTGGTACGCGGAGATCGTCAATAGTCCAATTGCCGCTATGCCTTTATTAATTACCTTCGCCATGTTTGCACTCCTTCGAAATAATTAGCTGTAAATAAACGGGGCGCCCCGCTTGATGAATACCGGGGAACACCCCGGGCCATGCCGTAAAAAATCAAACCAACACCATCACCGCAAATAAAAACCCAACACCATCAGCACAATGCTCGCGCGCAACGCACTCCACACCACATCGAACAAAACCGCCTGCCCGTTCTGCCAGGCGCGAAAGGTGCCCAACGTCACCCACATCACCCAGACAAAGGCGAGCACAATCACCAGCGACGCGATGGCCGTCAGCAGCGTCGAAGGCGTAACGCCGGAACCCGCCTGGAATGCAGCGCTTTGAGCAGGAGTCATCACCGTGCATCACCGCCGATAATCACCGCGCAAAGGCGGAAAGGTTCTCGGCTCTGCCTGCGGCGCAGCGATGTGCTCCACAATCCCCTGCCGCACCCTGGATAGATCCTGACGCAGCCAGTCGTAACGAAACCGAATACGGGCATCGGGATTGCCTTGCGCTTCGGCATCACGGATCAACGGTTCGAGTGCCTCCAGCTCATGGTCAATCCGAGCCAATACTTCACGCTCGGCGTCGGCATCAGCCACGGCAAAGTGAACTGGCAAATTAAAACCAATGAGTCCGAGAATCAGGAGATGGGCAGTACGCATTGATGTCTTCCCCGTTAGTGCATGGGGTAGATGGTGGGAGATAGAGAAATAAATAAATACGGAAAATCAATTCAGGGTGGTGCGGGGTTTTTTGTATGGAAAACGAGGGCAGTTAATTTGGCGATACTCGAATGAATGGGATCGACGGTTGAAACCGCACCGGACACCGGACATTCGAGGTCAGTGGGTTGACCTACGGCAGCCACAGGCCAGGTGGAGCCAATCAGACCAAGGGGCTTGAACGGCTACAGCAATACTGAAAGGAGATTTTCAACGCCAGCAATCACCGGAATTTTGTAGCGGTGAGAGGCTTGTGCTAGGCTCTTTTAGCACAAATTAACACCGCGGAAAAATGTCAGAGTTTATTTCTTTTGTTATGCGAGCGTATTTCATATCTAGAAATTTAGTGTATACCCGCAAGCCTTTAATTCCTTTGAAACTTCCATTTTCCATCCACCTGAACCGTCGAGTGGTACGTAGACAACGCCGCTTATATCGTTTGGAGTTTCAATATCTCCTTTTACCAAGGCACACACATTTTTACGGCCAATTTTTGCCATTAAGTAACCATGTTCAAACACAACGTTTTGTCGTGCTCTATTTCTAGGATTAATCTTGGTCTCGTGGACGCCTCTGCCATGATCGCAAGCTGTATATAAAACAACTGCAAAATCTGCCTCACTGGAATAATACTCAATTTTTTCTATTATTGTCATTCCACTACTAGCTTGCTCATGAAGGATTATTACATCTAATCCTAAGCTCTCAATGAACCTTGACACTTCTTGCTTTGCTTCATTATCTCTTCCATGAACTATGAATACTTTACTTCTCGGTTTTGGAGGAGTAGCTACGCTTTGCTCAGTGACTACTAGTGCAGGAGGAGTTATTGTTGAAGCAGGCTTTTCCCCATATTCAAGGAAATTAAGTGCAGGCTCAAATTCCTCAGCTAAGAAAGCACGTCTTTCTCTATACGAGGCAAACTTTGGCTGAATAAATCCCCAGAATGAATCAAGACTCCTATGGATCCTGAGCCAGCTAGGTAACATGCTAGCAATAGAAGAATTACTTAACAACTCCCTCCTTAATTGATCGTACTCCGATTGCTCAGCAGCCCCTCCCGTTGCATGAGCTATCAATGTATTTTGGAGATAACCAACTTTTTCAAAGTCGTTTTCTAAAAACTCAATACTCAATTTTCAACATCTCCATATTAATGATCCCCCATGACCTCTAGCGCGCATAAATATCACAAATAACCGGCACATTGGTGCAGCGTGAGGCTTGTGTCATTCACCACAAACGAGCGCTACGGAAATGTGTCCGCATGAATTTTCCTTGTTAGAAATCATCTTCTTTTCCAGTGTTTCATTTCCCACGCTGCTATGGATAGCTTTTCAATATTTCCAGCTTCCTGAGACGCATAAACATACTCTTCGTACTCTTTCATGGTTGTCATTTCAGTCCAATCAACCAACCACTTATTTTCAGAATATTTCTGTATTTTTCGCTTTACTATATTATCGAAGGGGCAATGGTGGGGCTCGTTTATTAAACCTGCCGCCCACAAATACTTTATAAATAGATTTGCAATCTTTTGAGCCACGCCAATTCTAAATTTTCCCCTATTCAATATTTTCTTATATCTTCTTGTTATATTGTTTGCCAGAGATCGAATTCTCTTTTTATGCTCACCCTCGGTAACGGACGATTTTGATAGTTCAGAGTAATATTCTAAAAGATAATTTTTTATGTCGGCTTTAAGGCTTTTAGCGACCTTCAGATTGAAGTAGTCAGACATTAGATCATATACAGGAAATTCCTCATTCCGTGTTGCGAAACCTGCTGTAATACTAAAGTTCATAAACTCACCAACCAAAAATAATTTCCGATTTACAGAATTCATGCACTTTTCCTTCTACGATTTCTAACGCCAGCAATGAGGAGCTTGCTCTCTCAATTGCCATTGTTAGGCAATGTGGCTTGAACAGCACCAATAACTTCAACATTCTGACCGAAAATTAACAGCTGTTTATATATAGTTGACTGCCCAACCGCTACCCCAGCCAAGAAAACAGAAAGCATAATTGCGCTCCCTTTAAACCACCAACCAACTGGAATATGAGTCTTTAGCCAGCCCCACGTTATCTTTTGAGGATATTCGAGATCATGAATACTTTTAGCACCTTCAGATGTTGGGGTGCCATACTTCTTATATTTATCAAGTATTGTACTTATTTCATTTATTGTATCTTCTAGGGCCTGCTTATATATACCGATGTGTGTTTCTTCTGACTCATAAACTGAATAACCGGATTGATAGAATTGTCTACTTTCTATGGAGCTATTGATTTTATAGCCTTCATTTCTTATGGTAACGAGCAAATCAGTTACCTCGTGTCTCCACGCCCGAAACTCTGAATTCTCGTGAGAGTTGGTTGTATTCACTAAAGCCTTACCTTTTAAAAATAAGCTCTCTAGTTCTTCAATAAATTGTTCGTATGTCATCGCCAATTTTCAGTTGCCTAATCGGGATAGGGGAAAGCCTCACGGCCTCCCCCTCCCACACCACCGTGCGTACGGGTCCGTACACGGCGGTTCGACAGATTGATTGGATAACGCAAACACTTCACCATAGTCTCCTCACTGTCTGAATTATCACAGGTGTGAGCTTTACCACCAAGCAGGGGATCATTTCCAAACAGTTCCTCAATCAAGGTGCTGGGTTGAGTGTCGCTGTCATAACAACCAGCGCCTCACTCTCCCTTTCACGTTATACAACAGGTCTTCGTGCATCTAAAGCCAATAGCATCTTCACCGGGTCTAGTGCAGTAATGCCATTCCAATATTCAGCCTTAAACCTTTCCATCGTTCGGGCCTTCCTGAGATTCCAGTACTATGCCCTCTGCTGACTTCTCCATGGCGGTCAGAGCAGGTTACCCTACTCTCAGCAGTCGTTCCTAGCGGTTCGACCGCACCAAAGAGATCTCCCGGGGTAAGACACATAACTTTCACTGCACGAGCGCCGGATTTACAAAGTGCATCCCAATCGCAGATGGAGGGCTTCGCGGTCACGTGCCCGCTCGCCCCAGATGCACCACGCCTCATATCCGGTTTTTGTTCATCGCCCCGCAGCTTTGGATTCAGCTTCCTTCAGACCCCACCTCACGGTGACGCCCTTGCCGTTCTCCTAGCCTTCGGCTCTGCGTAAACCTGGCTGCCGGACTTTCACCGACATAGTTACGTGCCATGCCCGGCACACACGTAGAGCTAACCGGCGCTGCGCGGCCTTATCGCGCAGCGTCCAGCGACCGAAGGGAGCGAGGTTGAGCGTCATGTTAGGTCACTGCGGGGCGTGAACTATTGACTGTTCCATCCTTTCCCTTCCTTCCTCGGCTGAAGATTTCCATCGCTGAACTCAACGGTGACCCCACCGTCGCAATCGCAACCTTCCGGCCCGTAGTCCTCGGGTTCGCCGTCGCACTCACAAACCGCACCAGTCAACCAAAATTCTGGGTTGTTGTTTCCGTCGATATCAGTAATGAACGAGATGTGTCCCGATTCATACATGAATCCGTTCGCCCTAAGGTCTACCTCGGTAACACGATTCCCAAAAATAATGAGTGTCAATGGATACTCAAGGTAAGCGTAGTAACGATCATCTGATTTAGCTAGCCCCTGCGGTGGATAACACTGCACAGTCACTACCACTACCTTGCTGCCGGGTTTGCGACTGCGGTGGCCGGCAGTACCATCCTGCTGGCAGTTGCGCTTGCGAATCAGTTCTTGCACGGCACTCCAAGCGGGCGCGGAAGTATGCTTAGCCAGTTGCTCAACGTTGAGAGGTACAAAACGCTCTGCTTTTGGTGGCGGCGGAAGAGGCGCTGCGGCGGCAAACGACGGCGCCATCACTGTGACGATCAATATGAGTAAAAGCGGAATGTACATAGTTGTGACCTAACAGGTAATAGCCGGGCACCAGCGCCCGGACATTATTTAATATACGGACAGCCATAATGCCACTGTAATTATTTGATGTGCAATGTTATTTGTATTCACGCGGCCGTATATTAATGCCAATAGTGCTGACAGGCTTGGCAGGCCAAGGGGGCAAGCGAGGTATCAACCGTAATATCTGAAAGCGAAGGACTGCTCACGCTGGTCAGCGGTCAGGCAAGGAGCTGACTATGACCGCCCGCAATGGGTCGACTACAGACGTGAATTCCTCTTCCTCTCTTGAAGCATCAATGGCGTCAAAGGTATTTCTTGAAAGTACTCGCGGTGATCCTGACTGATAGCGCGAACAGTGTTGCAAAGGGTAACAGGACGAATGTCGGATGCAGACTAAACGGTAAGGCTAGATAGATGACCCAGCTCAGTACGACCAGGGGGAGCGCTGCTTTCTTTGCATAGTGATAGATAAATGAACTCTCTCGCCCCCCGCCCCAGCGTCGTAGATCCCGTTTTACCAGCCCGTCGACCAGGGCCACCAGACTGAATAGCAGAAACACCGGCGTTGCCAACATGAGAATGGCCAGGCGTACGGAGAAGAGTTGGGTTACTTGCATGGCGGCGATGACAAATTCGGCGACTGGTCGGTAGATCGTGTGCAGTGTTGGCCGCACACCTTGCTCTTGTGGTTGTGGTGGTGGTGTGAGCCAATGGATGACGGCGATGACTTTTGTCACCTCAAACAGATAGTGGTAACTGCCATCGGCCACCGCTTTGGCGAAGCGGGCGGGATTTGATGCGACAACACTACGCCGAAAGTCACTGTCCAGATAGCTGATCTCTTGGGCCAGCATGGTGCGACTGTGGTCGAGGCCTTGTTCCTGCCACCACAGCACCATGCCTGTCCACTCGACGATGATCGAGAACAATAGGGAGAAGAGCAGCCACATGATCGCTTGCGAGACTGTTGCCAGTGCTCTGCTGAACCAGCCCTGGCGAACGGCCGTACGTCGTGGATCGGTATTCGTTTCAGCCATGTGTCTCTTCGCTAGGCGGCTGCTGTGCCGAGACATCGGCCACTGCTCGCCACCATGGCTCCTGGATGCGATACCAGTGGTCGTTGGTGATGTAGGTCCGTTCCATTTCGTTGGCGATATCCGCCAGGCCTGCTGGTATTGCTTGATCGCCGCGGGTATCGGGCAGCGGCATGCGCAGCTTCCAGAGTTGGCCACCTTCCAGCAGCGCGAAGGCCTGGCCTTTGGGCAATGCCACTAGCTCTGCCGTTGTGAGCATGGGCACCTCCGAGACGCTGATACGATCTTCGTTGCGTGATTTGAAATCCACCCCTGAACCCGGCTCCGACGAGTCGTCCACACCCGATACGCTCATCAGGGTAAACACCTCGACCTTTGATAGTTGCTCGGTCAGCATCTCGGCGGTGGCCAACTCTTTTACCCGCAACATGATCAGCGTATTGAAGTTGCCCGCCACCTGCCCCGCCTTGGCACGATTGCCGATGCGTGCCTCGACATCGGACCAGGTTTGGGTGTAGGCGGTGACCTGAAATCCGGCGCCGCCGGCCTTGTTTAACAGCGGTACGAACTCGTCACCGATCAGTTCGTTGAACTCATCGGCGTGCATAGAGATCGTCGGCATTGTGTTTGGGGTAACGGTGGTGGCGTTGATCGGATCAACTTGCACACCGTGTTTGTAGATATGGCCAGCGACCGAGACCAGATCGGCAAACATGGAGTTACCCACCGCACTGGCGACGGTGGTATCGGTCAGGGCATCGAGACCGACATAGACAATGCCCTTGCGGCGGATGATATCCAGCCACTCGAAAATGGGGCGTGAATCGGTGTCGTCCAGATAGTCTGGCGAGATGAGTTCGGCGATCTTGCCGGTGGTGAGTTTTTCCATCAGTGGGCCGACGGAGCTGACGATCTTGTCGAAGTAGGTCTTGTCGTATTTGAAGGCCGACACCAGGCCATCGAGCACCGGATCGTAGCAATCCGGATCAAAGCGATCCTGTTCCTGCAGATGGCGCATCAGTGCGATGGCCTCTTCATTGCGGCCGCGCAGTGAGTTGGGCAGGTTGCGCTCTTTGATGTTGGCGGCGATGTCGGTCACCTTTGCTTGCCAATTCTCTGCGCCATGGTTGTTGAGATGCGCCTTTGCATATTCGACAAACAGCGGTTCGATATCGTTGATGTAACGGCGCACCTGTTGATAGTCCGGCCGGCGCCCCAGTGCCACCAGGGCGCGGGCGATGATGTTGACGAAGCGCCAGGCGAATTCCTTGAAGGCGGCGGAGTTGCCCTCGCTCGGGAGCTGGTTGGCGATGCGGGTTGCGACTTCGGTGATGCGTGAAAAATTACCGATGGCGTTGTAGCGGGCCGAGACTTCGGGATAGCCGAGATGGAACATGTAGAACTGTTTGCCCCGCCCTGCCCGCTTGGCCTCGGCGTACACACGCCGCAGCAGATCGGCATCGCCCTTAGGATCGAAGACGATCACCACGTCACCACGGCGGATGTCCTGGGCAATGAGCAGCTCGGCCAGCCGTGTCTTGCCAACACGTGTGGTGCCCAATACCAGCGTATGGCCGACGCGCTCACCGATATCCATCCAGACATCCTGCTCGTCAGGTTCCACAGCATGCAGCGCCGGCTTGCCACCGACGGGTGGCAGCGGTGCCAGGGGATTCCACCACGCGCGTGTGCGCAGCAAACTGGCCAGCAGGCTCATGAACGGTATTGATTCCCAGGCCACCTCCTTGCGGCGCGCCCATCGATACAGCAACCCCGGTTGCACGTAGTGTTGGACTTCGGGCCGCAGGGTGTCGCGCAACCGCTGTGTATGTTTCTGGCTCCAGCGAAAGCCTTTACCAAGAAACAGTTTGTGGTGACTGAGTGGGATCTTGTTGGTGCGCAGTCGATAGGTGGGCAACCGGCGCATGTTGCGCTGATAACGCATCACCCGCCAGGCCTGCCTGGCCCTTATGCAACCGATCACGCTGAGTGCCGCAGCGCTACTGTAGGCGACGCCCGGCGGCATCATCAACGCCCAGGGGGCGAGCAGGGCGATAGCCGCAGCCGCGAAGGCCACCAACATCGACCACAACTCCACCGGAGGGCGCAGCAAGGCCTCGATGGGATGGGCGCTCACTGTTCGAACCCCTGCGCAGTGATCAGTACCGGATAGTGCGTAATTCCCAGGGCGGCGGCGATGTCGCTAGCAGATGCGGGCATGATGGGCAGCCCGCCGGATAACTCAGCAGTGGTCTGCAGATCCGCCAGCGTCTCCGCCTGCACCAACATACCTGTCGCACCAATCTTTTTGAGACGATCCCGATGTTTGATGAGCCACTGTTTGGAGGTTTGATCAGAACCGATCAGAAAAAAGGGACGGACGAACGGCCGATTGTGCGACCTTGCTGTTACCGGCCCAGGGCTCAGGCCGGGGGAGTGAATCGGCAACAGGGTATTGATGTCGGCAGCGCCGAGCTTGGGACCGCGCTTCAACGCAGGTTTTATTGGCGGCGCTGTAGTGTCGAGGATCTCAAGGTACGGCGCCAGTGGCTGGGTGGCTCCGCTATCGTAGATCACCGTGACTTCGGCGCACGCCAAAGTAGGTAGCAACACCAAACTCATCAGCGCCAATCCGTTTTTTAATTTACAGCGTTTCATCATTGGCATCTGCTAACCGTTTGCCGCCAGCCGCTGCCAGTGACCGACCACGCGTGAGCGGTAGCGTTGCGCGCGCAACGAATTCGAGGGGGAGTGATAACAGCCGACACCCGCCCACCAGTCACGCCGCTGCTCGTAGCAGTGCCGCAAGATCACTGCTGCCACTCGCAGGTTGTGATACGGCTCCAACGCCTGCCAGCTATCCCCCAGCTTCTGCTGGTGGTAGCGCCAGTTCACCTGCATCAACCCAATATCGATGGAGCGTTCACCACTGGCGAGAAACGTGTTCAGGGCATGCCAGGCCGCCTGACGAGATGCATAGAAATAACCGCGCCCGGCGACGTTCAACGTCCATGGCCAGGGGTGATGAATATGGTTGCCGTTCAAGGTACGACCACTCTCCGTCAGGGCGATGGCGTAAAGGATCGTGTAGGGAATGTCATGTTCGGCCGCGACAACACGGTAACCGTTGGGCACGGCTGTGGCGCACCATGCCGCGCTCGACCAGACGATGACAAAGAGACCGCCGAGCCAAACACCCCACCGTCGTGACGGGTGCATCGTTACAACTCTGCGGCGCGAAGCATTGTCAGCGCCTTGCCACGGCGGCGCAGCAGGTAAGGGATCTCGCCCTTTGCCTGGGTAAGTCTTGCCAGCACACCCCCCTCATGGTTGAGGGTGACACGCCGGTTGCGCACCCATTCCGGGGCGATCCCATGCGCGACCGCCCAGCCTCTGATTGCAGCATCATCACCGGGTTTTATAGCGGCGATATAGATATCAATGCCCGCCACCTGATCGAGGTGTTTGAGCAGCTTCATCAACACGGCATCACAGGCGGGACACTCCGGCCGGGTGAAAAACAGCACGCGATCTTCCGCTTGCAAAGCAGTTGTCTTTTCATTGCGCGTGGGTAGGCGATTGATATCGATCAGTGATTCGTTGGGGTACAGACGTTTGCCAGCCGCATCGTAGTCATGCTGAAAGGCGAGAATACGCTCCACGTCTTCGTGCATGGCACGAGCCCATTGCTCTGCATAACGACGCCGCTCGTGATCGTCGCGCGCATGGATACCCAACACCTCAATGGGCGATATTGTCTCAGGGCTGATGCTGCCACGAATGCCCTGCATCAACGCCTGGTAGCGATGCCATTCCGTCTCCGACAATCCCCAGGCACGAGAACGGGCTAGCTCTGATGGCGTCAATGACTCTTTATTAGTTGTTGAATTGCCGGTAGCGGTTTTATTTACCTGTGTGCCGGACAGCTCCACGGCCAATGCTGGGACCGTTATCACAACTGTCATGACCATGCTTAGCCATTTGGTGTGGTTATTCATCCGCACACGCTCCATCGCAATCACCGGGGGGTATTGTTTCTCCACCTTCTTCGGGTGATAACGCATGGGTCAAATCCCGGTAGATCACATGGTGGCGATTCGCGATGCACTCTTGGTGTTGCCCATCACCGGTGCCCACTGTGGGTACGTCTTGCACTTCACTGGGTGCTGCTGGCGGTTCATTAACAACAGGATCAGCATCTGCACCATCGTGCATTGCAGACCCCAACGAGAAGGCACCAAACAACAACATGATTGCGACGACCACTTCCATTGGCTTTACCTCCGTAACGTGACCGAGTGGTCCTGGCCGTCAGGGCCACGTAATACCACCTGCCCCTGGAGTCGATCGATCTGCACTACTTGCCAGCCAGCCTGCCGCTGGCCTTCGCGCAGAAAGGCGATATGTCCCTCATGGGAGACGGCGACATAAACAGCGTCATCCCAAATGTCGATCGCATCTATCTGAAACGGTGGCGCACTGACCAGTGACTGACGTTGTGTTGTTGCCACCTTTTTCGTTGTGGTCTTGAGTCGGCGTATGTCATTAGCAATGGTTTGCAACTGTGATTGTGTCGCGGCGATGCGCTGTAGCAGTTCCTCATTACCTTTATGCAGTTCGACAATCGATTCATTCATCGCGCTGACATTGCTGGCCAGGGCAGTTAACTCATGACTCATATCCGACTGCTCGGCCATCGCGGAATCGAACCACTGCCTGATCTGTTCTGTCAGCCCATCAATGGCGCGCGTGATTGTTTTTGATAGATCGCCGATTGTGGGAGTCGTCTCGGTGATCCTCATATTTGTTGGACTTTCATGGGACGAAGTGACTGTGGGGTTTATGACGCCTGTTTCGTCACGCAGGCCGTCGATCTGCCCCCGCCACATCACCAGTGTGATGATCGTAATCACACTGACCGTGGCAGCGACCAGTAACGTCTTGCGTGATGAACGTATTGGCTTCGGCTGTTCTGTATGATGTTCGCGCGCGGCGTTCTGTTCTGATGCAGGCGACAGTTCTGAGTCTCTCTCACTCTCCATCGTGCGGCCCCTCTATATTGATACTGGAGTCTGTTTGGTACGTGACATGCCGCGTCGATCTGCACAACTCGAATGAGATCAAACGATGCACTGGATCGTGGATCAAGAGAAATGCAGGCCCTGCCAAGGTCTGCAATGCTTGCGTCAGCGTGATAGGACCGAGACTGCGATGTACGGCTGGCAACGGCAGCTCCAGCAGCTGCATGGTCTCTGGTGAAACTGCATCGGCCATGCGGTAGCCGCTGCGTTGCAATAGATAGTTCACCGCCTCACCCACCGTATGAATGCGCGCCGGAAAAGTAACCGTGACGATTGCGGCCAACAGGTCGGCCTGGGCAACGGTCGGCATGGCGGGCAGCGACGAATAACGGCCCACCTGTACCTCGGCGGCATTCAACGGGGCAGTGATGCTGGTAAAGATCATCAACGCCATCACACGGGTGAGCAATGGTCGACAATCATCTGTAGCGCGCTTCATATTGGCCTGGCTCTGAGCATGTAAGAGAACACTCATCTATGAATGAGTCGCTATCATTGCGCCGTGTGATCAACCTTGAAATGGAAAATCGATTCAGTGACAGGCGCGCTTTCTGGATCGACCTGTCACCGACCAAGGTAGACCGATGTGATCTGCTCGCGCTCATGCCCAAGCTCCCGACTGATCTGCTGGCGGGCGTGCCGGTCCACCACCTTCTGCCCGGGACTCAATGCCTTTGTCACCGGCCCGCCGGCAGCGGGTGCATTCCATCCGGTCAGCGCTTCATAACGCCGCTGGGCATAGGCATGACGCAGGCCGTGCATCTTCGAGAGTCCTGCATTGGCGGTATGGCGTTCATAACTGCGAAGTTGTTGAACATAATTCCTATCATGGGGAATGAGAGAACCACCCGCGGCAAGTTGTCGTGCGCGATTCAACACCGCGCGCTGCTCATCGCTGCGCACCGGTATATCGCGTGCCTTGCCACCTTTGGTCCAGCTGGCCTTTAAGCTGATGTGATCACCGCGGTCGGCGTAAGCGGGTGTGAACTTGATCGCCTCCTCACGTCGCAACCCAAAGGCCTGTTGCAGTTCGAGACTCATACGCACATAGAGATCGCGGATCTTCTCCAGGTCTGGTGCACTCACTGCCCTCGCCTTCGATACGTTGCTTACATACTGGCGATCCGGAATCCCGTAGTGGTCGTTAGCTCGGGCCACGACATTCTGCTTGTCGACTTTTTGCGCCCACCAGCGCAACACCGCCATCCGGTTTTTGATCGTGCCAACACTCAGCTCATGTTGCAGCCAATCCTTGACCAGCGCCTCGACATGCTTGGGTTTTATCGAGCGCGCACTCATTGCACGAAAGCCCAATGCATGTAACTGATTGGCGATGAGCACCAGGTGGTGCAGACGCTTTGCTTGAGTTGCATAACTGCCATCGCGATTGTGGTGGCAGAGCTGTTTGAGTTGGTAGTTCAGATCTCGCACGGTGTAATCTCTATCTGGTAAGTGTTTATGACCACCTGGTAGCCGTAGCTAACCGGGTTCGCTCGCGCGAAACGGTCCGGGACACCACTCCCATACGACCTGAATATGCCTGCTCTCAGGCAACGCCGGTTTTCCCTTTTGGGTAATGGCCCGGTGCTGGCCAACCTGCCCGAACTCGGGCGTTGTTTCAGGGTGGTTTCATCACATCACCTCCTTTCAATTGTGCGGAATCAATCCGCGGGGTTATGGAAAACGAACATCGACGACACGCCATAGGCGAGCGTCTCGGTTCAACGTGTGGATAAAGGCTTGCGCCTGGGTGGAAGAGAGACCTTGCGATCTGGTTTGGTATGAAGCTGGACCAACGGCCAAGGCCGCAGCGCGTCAAATGGTCCGGGTGCGCTCAAGCGCCACTGTACACGCAGTGGCCACGGATGAAATCAATCGATCTTAGTGATCAGTCGGTACCAATATAGGAACAGATCATCCCGCTGTAACCCCGAAATCCAATCGCAAAGCCGCGCCATTCGTGGAACCCCCGCCCTCGTCACTACCCCGCTGCGCTCACTAGTGACGAGGGCGCTTCGCTGCACTTAAATCTATCAGCCAAGCTACCCGCCAGGCTAACGCCTGTCATGCAGCTTGAAGCGAATGGTCGGCACAGGCTTTCAGAACAGATTGACCTGACCACAGGGGTCCACAGGCGCCGCTAAACGCGGCCCCGCCCTTGGCTGCGCGAGTGTAGTGCTCGCTACGCCGTGGCGGGCAAAACCTATGGACTCTGTGGACAGCTTCAATTCCCGCTGAACAGGTAGTCGAGGTAGACACGACAAGGAAGTACGACGAGCATGACTGGAGTGGTTACACTGTAACCACCCTCTTTGTGTGCACGAAAGCATAAATTGGGCGGGTTAAGAATCTATAGCTTGGCCAAAAACAATCACTGCACTGCTGCATCATTTACAGTGGTCATTAGATCACGTGGCTTCGATGTCTTGGACCCAAAGCGCTTCGCGGAACCGGCTCTGCTGATTCGCCTTCAGCCTACGCCTCAGATGATGTTCTTGTTCATCAGTTCGCAGTTTCCCCTCATGGTGCCTACTCTTGGTGCCTCGGCTTCCTTCTGACCGCCACTCGCGGGATAGCCCTTGCCATTCGCTAGTAGTTAGCATCCTCTGACGATATAATCGCTAGAGGATGGTGATCTGCCTACAGAGGACTTTCACCTCATTAGTTCATGCCCATGCTGGGCGTACACAAGGTGCTTAAATACGGACATTATTCCGCGACGTTCGTTTGTGGCGAATGCCACAAGCCTTTCTCTGCTGCATAATGCCGATTAAGCACAACGTTAGACCGCTTAATGAATGAATGTGCGATTACACTAAAGTGCTAGGAGGGCGAGATGGTTGACTACAACACTTATATGCAAACTGCTGCTGCTATCGGATCAGCGGTTGCGGCTGCGTTCGCAGCAACCGTCGCGCGGAATGCTTTCAATTTTCAGAAAAATCTAGCGCTGAAACAAGTAGTTCTTGCTGAAATCGTCGGTGTGACAAATGCATTGCAGAACCTTCTTTCCCTTACTGGGAAAGTGCCCCTTGCAGTAGACGACAGTGTGTTCATAAACCTGCCACAGAAAATCACGTCAGCAAAATGCAGTCTTGTCACTCTTCAATCGATTGTAAGGGAGTCCACTCGATCTGACGTCACGAAAGTCCTTGAAATAGTATCGTCGTTAAATGAATTCAATATATTTTCACCGGAGGATTATGGCCAGTCCATTGAATGCGCAACACTGCTACGTGAGGGGATAAGTGTCATGGAAAAAGTTTATAGGGCTGAGGTCACATGAATTCAAATATATTTTTTTCTTTTGCAGCTATCGTGGTGATTTCGGGATGTGCTACTTCCGGCGGGCCGAGGCAGCTTTCTTACGAAGAGGCTTCGGCCTTTGAGAACTCACTGCGTGAGCGTTCAACCCAGCTGCCTACCTATGGAGATTTTTTCACCCAGCCGGTTAATAAAGCTGAACCGTGCAAGCTGCCCTCTAGCAAAGACCAAATGGAACGACCGAACTTTCGGGCATATTGGGACGGCGATTGCCGGAACGGATTCGCTTTTGGCATTGGTCGCGATATCGCGATGTCAGATACACATCATTATGAGGAAATCACAATACATGATGGAACGGGTGATAATTGGTCCAATCCATCAGTGTTTTTCGATTTCGTTAATAACTTGGTTCGATATCGGGTAGGTGGTGAAAAATTCCCCGCCCATGCCCAACTTCAAGAACAGTTCATCCAATCGTACGACGGTCTGTCTGTAGAGCAAACAATCGCTGTTGCTGATGAATACGGAAACGTCTCGATCGTAAACTCGTGGCCATTCGACACTCAGAGACATTATCGATCTACCGATGTCCATCGTAATTATGAGCTGAGATTCTCAGACAATACAGCAGCCCCTGTAGTAGGCCATAACTCTCAGGTTTTTGTTGTTGAATTTATAGATCCCCACAGCAATGCAAAAGGTGGAGTGGCGATCGCTCGTTTTGCAAATGGCCAAGTTGGTCATTTTAAAATAGTCAATGGCGAACCAGTTGAAAAGGTTGTGCTCCCCGCCGAATACGTTAGTCACATTGAGAATGTTTATCAGTCGGTTAGAAATAATACCGCCAGCGCAGCTTCGCGATTGCAGACTGCGCAACAAATTGAACGTGAGTACTTGTACAGAGTTTGTAATGGTCAAGGGAGTATCGTTGGGTTAAGCCAAGATGCTTATACAAAGGTATGTACTTGGCGAGATCAGTTCAAAACATCTTATGCTTTAGCGTCAGAGCGGTTTCAGAAGCAACTTGAAAGTATGAGAGCCCAGGCTGCGACAGCGGACCAGCAAAGGCAGGCGCAACAGCAAATTGCACTTCAGCAAGATATGTTGCAGCAACAGCAATCGCAGCAAGCTTGGAATCAATTAAGTCAGACTACTCAACAACTTCGGCAAACATCACAACAAATTCTTCAGAATGTTATGAGTTGGCAGGCTCCCCAAGTGCAGCCTTTAACACGGCCCGGCCAGAATCGTTTCGTCTGTCGCACTATTGGAAGTATTACGACTTGTAACTAAGGTCGTGAAAAGTGGGTTGCGTACCGGCGCGGTCTAATCGATGAAATGGTCTCCTCCCTCTTCCTAAACAAGCGCCAATAACGCGGTAAGGCGCACTGAGTAGGGTGACAATAAGCGAAGCGCATTGCGCCGAATGAATAAACTAACACCGCATATGTGTTGCTCTGCAAGGGACTGCCTCGTGAAGCGCTTTGGGCATGCTTGGTGGGTTACGCATAAACACTAACCCACCCATTAGATGTCTGCTCCTGGCCGGGGTTGTCGTACAAATCATAAATATGGGCGACAGCTAATGCGACGTTATGGTTAAGCTTTGCCACTAGATAACCATAGCGTTCCCGTTTTGACCAACTTATAAGTTCGTGCACATTTAGCGTATGTCTGGGAAATACTTGCAGTACGGAATTCACCGCTGTGCATCATAGTCGCGCAACAAAAATTAGAGTGGCGCCACTTTAACCCAAGTGGCCAGGGGCAAGATGCCGGGGTATTCCGGCTGGTTTAATCTTCATTCGGTAATAAGATGGTGTTCACGGGTTCACCATGATCACCGGGGCCGACAATCAGTTTCAGCGTTACTAACGTCGCCCGATTCGTCCGGCCATCACGCGGTACGCGATAAAGTTGATACAGCATGCGGTTGCCGATGCTGTTGCTGGTACGGATGGCATGAGACGCCATGTACAGCACGTCCCAGAGTCGACCGTTTTTATTCTGATACGCCTGGTTCCGATTGTCAGCATCGGACCAGGCGACACAATCGTCCCAGACAGCGGATGTCAGTGCCACCGGATAGCTAAAACCTGCCTCCTGTGCCAGTTCGCCCGCGTCGATCAGTACACCATCTTCGATGGCCTGGGCGCGGCTGTAGCTGGAAATGACGTCACCGAAAAACAGTGCTTTGCTATCTTTCTTTGAAGAGTTGGACATGGTATTTCTCCTCTATTGAATAAACACCGGGTACACCTCTCCCCTACCGGGAATGAAGCTATTTCCCGGCAGGGTCTGTTAAACGAATCGAGTGTCAGAGCAAGCCACGTTCGGCAAAGGAAACACTCTCACCGGCCGCCACCACAAAGTGGTCGACCACCCGCACATCGACCAACGCGAGTGCCTCTTTCAGCCGGCGGGTGATCATCTCGTCCGCATGACTTGGCTCTGCTACACCCGACGGATGGTTATGAAAAAAGACCATGGCGGCTGCGTTCGCCTCCAGGGCCTGTTGCACAACAACTCGTGGATAGACTGATGTGCTGTCTATGGTGCCTTGAAACAGTTCACGCACGGCGATGATCCGCAGCTGGCTGTCGAGGAACAGACTGCCAAACACCTCATGCCGATAGTCGGCCAGGCGAAGACACAGAAAATTACGTGTCTCCGCCGGGCTGTTCAAGATTCTGCCGGCACGATGCCTGATCGCCAATACCTTCATTGCCAATATCACCACCGTTTGTTTCTCTACGTCGTTAAGCACCGACGGTTGCAGACCGGTAAAGCGGTCCTCCGTAGTTTTCATGACTGATCTCCTAAAATTGACAAATGACAAAGAGACCAGCCCCATGGGGGAGTGATCCCCCGATGGGTTGGAAGCTGGCTGGGCAATCTGGTTACCCAGCCGGATGTGGATTTAGTCAGCGCTCTCTTGCTGCTTGTAGAACGGCTCACCGTCGACATTGGCCCACGCCACACGCAGCAGACGTGCCTTGACACTGACACCTGTCTCGCCGGCCTTGTCACCGTTTTTGTAAGTGAAGGGCTCGGCATGCAGATCACTGAGTGTGAATCCGATAAGCACCTTCAACTTTTCCTCCACCGCTGGCTTGAGCTGGCGCACGATCTCCTGCGCCTTCTTGCCGGAGACGGGACACTCGAAATAGGTGTGCTGGACGTCGTCTGTACTGCCACGCAACGCGGCAATGCTGACACTCAAAAACGGTGACCCTGCTTCCGGTGTCACCTCACGGATGCGGTTGATATAACCGATGCCGCTGGTTTGAAGATCGAAATACTTGGTACGTTCGTTGTTGGACATGACACTGACTCCTTCAGGTTGGTTTTATCCGGAGCAAGCGCGTCCCTGACGGGATGGCTTCCCCGGCAGGGTGGGTGAATGACGGAGACACAAACGTCTCCTTGAAGCGGGACCGAGGCTTTTGCCACGGCGCCTGTTACACGGTCCTAAGGCGCCTTGTTTGTCACTGAGACCGCAGTGACCACGTATGAAACTGTTCTGCTGTTCTACTTATCTCCGGCGACGTCCGTCTCTTCACAGACGTATTGCAGATACTTGAGCATGCCGCGTGCGTTGGCAAAGGCAGGATGTTCGGCGATGGTCTGGTTGGGAAACCAGTTGGCGATATGTTCCACCAGCGCCACGCTGCCACCACCAACGAATAGCACCCGGTCTAGTTCAACTCCCAGGCCGAGTTGGCGACGCGTCTCCGCATAGAGTCGTTCGACCAGCTCGCGCTTGGCGCGATCCACCAATGCTGCGACGTCATGATCCTTGCCGTGCAGACGTACCACGCCGCATTCGACGGCATGGGATACAAACTGTTCGCCGACGTTCTCCAGATCGAAACGTTGCTGTATGCCGTTGGCGACATGCTGTTTCACATCGAGCATGCCGCCCTGCAATGATCCCGACGACGCGTGAATGACACCCTGATCCTTGACGACAACATAGTCGGTGGTACGTCCGCCGATATCGACGATGGCAATCGGCACCGACAGCCGTTGTTCGTCGAGCATGGCTTGATCCTGCTTAGTGACGATGACGTAGTCGTACCATGCCGCGAGCGCCTCCGGGATTACATCAACAAAGGCAATCGCGGCCGGCAGACGTTCGTTCTTTGGATGCACCGCCTGCTTCAGACTGTTGCGCTTTTTTTCAATGGCATCACGACGCTGCTCGCCATTGCTTTTGTAAAAACCACTGACGGGCAGTCCGGCGATTGCATGGATGGATCGGCCAGCCAGACCCGCCTCCTGTAGGGCGTGTTGCACGATGACGCGATTCAGGCCCGAGGTTGGATACCCCTCGAAATGGGTAGGCGCGCCATCGACGGCACCCACTGAATACACCGCGCTGTCTGTTTCGTATTCGAAGATGCGTTGGCGGTTATCGTTGATCCAGGTCACGCCGGCAATGCCGACCCTGGCTCGCGAGGGAATCGCAATCAGCCGTCCATCCGGCAGGGCCACTTTGGTAAACGCATATCCATCATCGAGACCGACCTGGATGGGTGACATGGTATTGGCATCCGGCATCATTTCTCCTTTGTGCTTGAAACATCCGTTTGTATCATCGCGCTCAACCGATCACCTTTCTCAATCCGGCAAAGGGTTTAGCCTGGCTCGCCGGGATCTTCTCTGCGACCGCCACCGGAATTGATTTGATCATCGCCTCTGGTTGAGACGCGGGGTTTGCCAACCAGGTAGCAAACGCGGATCTCGTCGGTCTGGCATGTGACCTCGATAACACACCTTGTCCATCTGCTTGCAGCGGTCTGATCTGCCGCGTATCAATTTCATCCTCGGCCAGCCGCAACGTTTGGCATTCATAACGGAATCCCTCAACCAGCAGGCTGCGTAACCACTCCTGACGCCTGCCTTCAGGGATTCGCTCCAGCCGGTTCACAATAATCGCCTCGAATGCCACTCGCGGATCGAGTTGAAGAACAATGCGTTTACCTCCCGTTGTTTTAGCCATACTGCTTCGGTCTTACCGTCATGGCCGTGTGGTCACAGAATTATGGTCATTTAGTAGCTGCATACCAGAGGGAACTAAGCACTACTGCCGTCGTCGTTTCGTGATGCAACAGATTCCACCGTTGGCGGTGATTCAACGGGCATGAGATGAATGTGCCTGGCAGCCTCTTCGGGGAAACGGATTTTACGGGGAACAAACGGTGCCTGGTGTGTTCCGTTCAACACCGCTTCCGGAACATCACCCATTAGCTGCCGGGCACGGCTTGCCTTGGCTGTGCCCTGTATCATCGTCACGCGATCGACACCGAGGAATTGATAGCCTTGGGGCACTGAAAAGGCACCGCGAATCTTACGTGCACAACTGTTGAGCAGGCTCTCCATCGATGCACCGCTCAACAGTCCTACATGATGGGCCGTCAATAGTGTGCGAACAAAGGTGTCATATTCAGCGATCATCTGGGCGCCCCGATAAGCGTAGGGATTGGCAAACTGCAACGCGATGCGATACGGCTTCAGCGACTCTGCCACATTCACTTCCAGTGCCGTGAGCTGTTCGAGTTGAGTATCCAACGCCGTCTGCTCAATCTTGATCAGATCACGGACTCGTTCGATCGCCTCATGCACCTTGATCAACCACCAATCGGCATAAGGATCGTCACTGCGTGCCGCCTGCCAGATCACGCGTAGCCGATCAGCAAATCCCACCAAACCGATGATCACAGGTTTGTCGGCGCTGCCATTACGCCCCCGGATCAACCGCTGTGCCTGCCGGGTTTGTACCGAAAGCCACACCTGGCCGCGCAATACACCGGGCGCTGAATCATGTTCCGGCGGTTGCGGATTAGAATCCCTACCCGACGTGAGATCTGATGGAATAGAAGTCATAACACCCACCTTTACGCTGATGATGTTGAGTGACTGCCATCTATCCATAGCCAGGTCAGACAGACAATCGTTTATTCCATCAGCGTTCGTTTAGGTTTATGCGAGTACTGACTTAAGCCAGGGCATCGGAGACAAGATTAATTTGATGAGCCAGCGTCTGACCAAGAACCATCTCGCGCTCACCATGAAGTGGGATTAATTAGTTGAACGGTGATAGGGCCGCGATAGTGAAATTTCTGTAGCAATGCTTAAAGGACAACCAAAAATACTAAATTATTGAGAAGCGATAAGCACTATAGTTTGATCAAACTACTGAACTCGAACCTCTCATCAAACATACACAGATATGACCGTATACGGCCATTGCCTGGCATTCGATGTAGGAACAGCCACCCCGGATTACGTTAATTCTCCATCCGGGTTACTCGCTAATTTTAATTATATATCATCAGTTATGACGATGTTTTCTGGTGATCCAAGTTGAATGTACTTTATAGCATCTGTCATGGCCGCCCATCGAGAAATCATCATTTTCAGAGCACCTATATTTAAACAAGATTCTTTTGACAAACTGTTTAAATAGACTTCAAACCACTCAGGGTTTCGGTTATTTATCGCGATATTTGCTGATAGCTGGATGTTATCAAATGCTTGTTTATCGAGCTTTATTTTTTCATGTTTAATTAATAATCGAGTAATTTCTGTTGTGTATGTCATTCTCAACATTCCACTAATAACTTCTCTCCAAGTTAGAATATCCCTGGTTTCAAGTGCCGCTGGAATAAAGTCGAAAATTCTAAGCATTAAACGGCCGATAAACAATGCTGCTTTCAGTCCGTCAATTGGTAATGATGTCGCTAATACTGTGCGAGCTCCAAGTGTAAATACTGCATTGGCCACACTGCCGTGACTGCCATCAATTGGGTGAGTATCACAAGCGCTAAATATTACTATTGGAGGAAGTGTGCATTTATTTCTTAGGGACCATATTTCTATAGGTTTTCCTCCTATAACAAATGTTCCAACTCCATATTGACCCTCATAGCTACCATGGCCATCGAAAATTAAAATAGCCCCTGAGAAGTTAGCAAGAGCATCTACAAGCTCTTCCTCTGTTGATATGTCTATTATGCGGATTTTGTCTCGCGAGCTTTTTTGAACCTCTTCTAGGCAAATATCAATCGCGCGCTCAAGGATGTATTTAAGGCAATCGTTATAAGAAAAAGAGCGGAGAATTAAGATGTCGCGCAGTGAATTATGGGTAACAAAAATAGGTGGGATAATGCAATGTATTAAAAATAAATTCCCCGGCAATACTGGAATGCGTGACACATCGTATTGCAAACCTAATGGAACTCCATTACATGGAATTATCTCTAGGGGCAAATCGGAAACTAATTTTAGCCCTTGAATATTTGAAGTTGAAGCATACCTATTAAGGCGTTCTGTAAAAGAATTATCAATTAGATTGTACATGGTATCGCCGGCAACCCTGATGAGGCGAGATTGTTTGAATTGTTGTCGAATTTTAACGCCAGAGCGAACACACTGTGCCAGAGTTTTTAGATTACCTCTGATTTTATTTAGTTTTGGTTCTAAGCGTAAAACAGGTGTTAATGTAGTCGAAGATAGTAAGTTTAGCCCGGCAGTGTAACAACGCTTGTCTCCTGCTCTTGAATCCATTGTTGCTTGAAATGTTTTATTCTTAATCAGATTAATATAATATTTATTTTTGGCTATATTGTCATAATATGTTTCTTGTTGAATAGCGTTCTTGTATGCTAATTCGAAAGCTTTAATATCGTCTTTAGTCTGATTTCTCTCTAAATTATTCTTATTTGTATAATGTGCCCAGTGAATGCTGTGGACCGCTATAATATAGCGGTTGTCCGTTATGTCATCAGGCATATCCGTTGTAAGTTGCTCGCGCTTTTGACTCACAATATCTGCTGTTAAACATATGCGATCTATATATTTTTTTGGTTCTGGGGGGTGATTTGGGTCGCTAACTAAAGGGGATGGTTTAGCAAGTTTCCATCCAAATGACTCAAGTGCCGATTCATTTGGAGAAGTCACATTATGGCAAGAGCCTCCTAAACTTAACGGTATTGGCAGGCGCTTATCTTTTGGTTGGATCGACTCCTTAGTCGCATCAATGAACTGAGTCCATTCTTTTTTTTGTGATAAATGCTCCAATACATATTCAGTAAACTTGAGAAGAGAATCAACTGTAAAATCGTAATCAGGCAACCTTCCTTTTCCCTTGACAGAGGAAACATGAAGATAAGGAATATCATCAGCAAACTTTAGCTGATCAACTAAGGCGGCAACTTCTTCTGTATTGGTTAAAATAACCCTAAACAGAGAATCTAGCCCCATTTGTGCCCTCTGTTGCAGGGCATGGATATCAATAGGGGCGATGCGAGGCCATAGCAATCGTTTCAATCTTAGAAGAAGTACCGTCTTTTGAGAGGCATAGGGTTCTCTTATATCTACGGGCATTGTAGCGACATGAGAAATAATGGGAGAAGCGTGAAGTAAGCCTAGTGTATACATCCCAAAAGGGCTTGCATCTTCAAGCCTCTGGGGGAGGTGTGGAATAAAATAAGCGATTTTAAGGCGAGGATCCAAAACGTTAAATTCCATGAGATGCCTTTCGTCTGGAGCGGCCTTGGCTATACTGGAAGAATTGTGCTTCCTGACTTTTTTAGCTTTTAACTTTTTTAGTCTAGGTTTTCTTTGTGTATGTTTTTTTTTGCGCATGTAAATAAGAAGCCGTTCATTTATCTATCGGTGGCTAGACATCATCTAAAGTGTAAATGAAAGTGTTCTTGAATAATGAGATATTTCAAGAATAGGAAGAATAAACGCTATATTCGCCTCAGATCAAAAGTATCTAAACCCGAATTGAACGCCCCTAAACCGGGGTTTCAGACATTTGTAGCGACTTCTGAAGTCGTTTTATGGCGATATTTTGGGGCAGAGTAAAAACGCTAACGTCCGCTTTGGGTCGATAGTTGCCACTCTATAATCCCAGTGGAAATTCAATCCATATTTGATTCTGACATTCAGTAAACCACAGCTTATGGCGAACACTTGCCCTTTATCAGGCATAACCCGAGACGACTCGTATGGGTGAATCCCTACACTTGAGTTTCGGATACCACCTGTCAGATCAATTCTGAGTTACTGCGCCTGAGGCACTTTGTCAGGTGGTTACACTGTAACCACTTCTATTTTGGCTGAGGCTCGGCGGTTTCGGCGTCTGTTTTTTGCCGCGCTGGCACTTGTAATTTTTTGCGTATCTCTGCCAATGGGTTTTTGCTGGAGGTAGTGGATCTGTTTTCCTGGCGACGCCCTGCTTCTGCCTGATTCGCCATCTGCTGTTGTGCGTGCCTCTGTTGCGCCTGCTCACGCTCGATGCGTTCATTGCGCACCTTGATGCCGAGGTTGGGCACGAAGTCGCCTTTATTCGCGGCGCGGCAGAGGTAATGCAGGAATCGCAGTTCGTCATACACGGGCTTCATGCCTTTCTGTTCCGATCGAAATCGTCCTTCAAGCTCATCGAGGATGAGTTGTCGAACGTCCGCCGCGACGCTGTTCAAATAACGATCTGCCAATTCGCGCTGGTTCTCTGACAACCGTTTGGGATAGATCAGAGGCGGCGCCCTCTCAGGTGGGGTTGAAATTTTAGTTGCTGTCGTTTTTGTAGTAGTTGTATTTATATAACTACTACTACAACTACCCGCCTTCGAATTTTGAGGGTTCAAAATTTGGTCATGGCTTGTCTCCAGCTTTGAATTTTGGTTCCGGTGATCTGGGTTGTTTTCCATCGCCCCATTTCGCAGTCTGGTCATCACTTTGGCACTGAAGGCAAAATAGCGCTGCGGTGTGTCGTGGTTTATCGCCTCTGCCGCTGTTATTCGTTGTTCGAACGGATGGCTCTGGGCGCAGATATCGATGCCTGCATGAATGTCTTCGTCGATTGTATCCAGCACGCCCTTGGCGACGAGGCGCACCCGGGCATGATGATGCGTGAGTGACTGGCGCAGGAATGTCATGTAGTCGGGGTCCAGGTGCAGGGCGTCTGCCAACGGCAGGGGTTCATCGTGCAGTGCGTAGACGTTGCCACGGTAGCGGCCGCTCGCCTCTCGCAGCCGGGCGCACAAGGTCAGCCAGCGGGTGGCGCGCAGGATGGCGATGGCTCTGGCAATGGTCGAGGTGGAGGCGACATTGGTTTTTTTGGCGAGGATCTCGTAACTGGGAAAGGCGGTGTTGGCGCCGGTCTCTCCGGCTTGCAGCATGATAACCATCCAGACCAGCTTGTCGACGGGTTCGAGCACGGGGTCTTGCACGACCAGTGTCGGGAACGATTGATGCCGGTTGCCCATGAACAGCATGGTGTCGGCATGGGTTGTAACCGTATCCTGTTGTGCATGCGCGATGGTCGCCGCTATCAATGCATCCAGGGCGTGGGTTTCGGGTCGCAGGCTGCGTGAACCTTTAGCCATCCGCACAGACTCGCTGTGACGGCGCGGCGCGACTTCGTCCTGTTAGATCTCCGTATTGATTCCAGCGCTGCGTTGAGTTCCAGATGGCTCGCATCGATACGCCGGTTTCACGCTGAATGGCCAGGTACTCATTTGGTAGCAGCGGCCCCTCCTCTTCACCTCCTGCTCGCCCTATCCAGGCGTTCCAAAGTTTGTGTGTGCTCGCTTCATCGGGTTCTGCGGGTCGGCCGACGGAGGGATCCACGGTTAACATGCGGCGCAGTCGTGTGTATTCACGGGAGCCTATACCGAACAGTGTCTGCATCATCTCTAACGGCGCGTCTGCGGCGATTAGTCGCTGCTGCAGCTCCTCGGATTCACGCTGTCGATGCAGGTGCTCGATCATCGGCCAGTAGACGTCCCGATTGAGACTGATCTCCAGGCAATGGCCACGCAGGGATTCAATCCGATACAGGTCGGCGAGGTTCATTTCTCGCAGTGCTTCGATTTCACGCGGCCCGAAGTTCATGTTACGTAGCGCCGACTGATCCCCTTCGGCCAGGCAACGGATCGCATACATCAGTACGGCGGTGATCAAGTCGAACTCTTTGGTCCCTTCCATCACGACTCTTCCCAGAGTCGAATCTGCAACGCCTGCGCCGCGCGGTGAATGTGGCGGTAGGTGTCCATCAGGCTGAGAAGATCTTGCCAGTCCTGCTCACCAAGTTGCCGCCAGAGCCGATGGCCGGTGTGGCCCGGGTCCAATGTCCAGACGCTGTTGAAGAGCAGACCGGCATCCTGGTTTTCGAGCGCCTGGCGCAGGATTGAGTCATCGGACAGGGTGGCTATGACGGCGGGCAGTGGCGCCACGGTCATCTCCGCACAGGCGGCCAGCTGCCACCACAGCATCGAGATCTGACCCAGCGTGTCGGCGTCCAGTTGATCGACCAACGCCGAATCCGGCACGTCACGGAGGATGAAGCCAAGCCCCCTGCCGGAGAGCGGGGCAACCAGCGCGCCGATGCCGTTGCGTTGTGCGAGTCGCGCGGCCAGGGTCCAGGCACGGGCGCGTAGAGATTTGAGATCGGTGGAGGTGGGTTGGCTGAGTGTGATTGATGGCGTTTCAGTCGAACGGGCTGGGGATTCGAGCGTCGTGTCTTGCGCTTCTTGTTTGTTTGCACTCGCGTTGTTGGGCGTTATCCCATCTGCTATCTCACGCTCGGCTATCGCTTCTGCGCTGTCGCCACGGGAGCCGTCAGTAGCTAGAATAGCGGCAGCGCCTTTTTGCTTTACCGGAGTGGTACTCGCAGCCGCGCCTGCCTTTTCCCTGGCCGAATCAGCAACCTGTTCGCCCGCTGCTGTTGGCATGTCGATCCCGCGTCCTGGCAGCTGTGCATCCAGTTCAACACGTATGGCGTGGATGCTCACGTCGGCCTCTGCTGCAATCTCCGTCTCAATGGCACTGCGTAACAGCTCGAGATCCCATTCGGGGCCGTCGTATCGGCCACATAGTGTGGCGAACACGGCGGCAAGGGTCTCATCGTCACCCAATTTGCGTTGTATCCAGATCGCGCGCGCGGCCCGCTCCAGGGCACGAATCCGTTCGACCTGCGGCCGTCCCAGTCCCGACCGCAACGCCTCGGGAATGACCGGCAGCAAGGTGTGAAGTGCGTACCCCATCTGCGAGATCAGCCCATGACTCAAGCTGTAACCGCGCGCTCTGAGCATCGCCTCAAGCTCTCTTTGCGAGAGTGTGCCGCTGCCCTCCTCCAGCTCGAGCAGCTGTTTGGCTTCGAAGACGGCCCTCGCCTTGTCGATGAAACTCAAGCCACCGCGCAGATCGTTTTCCCGCAGATGCGCGAGCAGCACATCCGATTCATGACGCCACGGCTTGAACAGGCAATCGACCCAAAAGAACCGCTCGTCACCGGTCTCCTGATGCAACGACTGAAGGATATGCAGGCGGGTGTTGCCGCCGGCGCCAACGACGTAATCTGCCTCACCGGGCCGACAGGTGACGACCAGCGGCTGATCCATACCTTCGGCCCGAATCGAGGCCTTGATCCGGTCATATTCCGGGTTTTCGTTGCGGCGCGGGTTGTGGTCATAGGGCTTGATGCGGGTAATTTCCAGGCGCATCGGTGTCGGCGGCGAGGATCCATTGTTGACTGGCCTGTTTTTCATCGTGAAACCTCGCAGTCAACGTCCAGAGCATCTCGCTCGATGGCAAAGATCTCTGGATATCTGACCAGACTCTCTCTCGGTACCATCCTGAGCCGACCATCGCAGCGCTGGGCGACGCGCCGGGTCATCGCCTCGATGCGTGTCGCCAGCAGGGCACTGGCGTAACGATGTCCGCCTGCCAGCTGATACAGGTACGACACCGAGTCATTGCACACCTCCGCTACCTCGGCGCGCTCCCGTTTAGTCGCAGCTCTCAAGAATTGCTTTAGCTCCATGAGCAAAAACATTAGCTCAGTGCTAACTATCTCTCAAGGGTTCACAGCCACAAAATGTTTATCACGCTGCTAAACAACTACCCAACAGTTGCTATACTATTTCGCATGACGCGAAAACATGATCAGACCCGGCTTGCCAATCTGGAACTACTCATCACTGAGGCAGGCTCTGCTGTAAAGCTTGCCCGGATCGCCGGCGCCAACAGCTCCTATCTCAGCCAGGTCCGGTGTCAAATGCCGACCCTGAAGGGCACACCGCGGGGGATTGGTGACAAACTGGCCGAAAAACTGGAACGTGCGCTGGGCAAGCCGGCAGGTTGGATGGACGAGAATCACAACTGTATCGGTGAAGAACCGCCCCCTGAGTATGGAGCAGCTGAACCTGGACCCGACCCCCGCCATTTACACCCGCTTATCTCGTGGGTTCAGGCCGGCGCATGGACCGAGATCATGGGGATATTCACATCTGGAGACGCGGAGACATACTTGCCCTGCCCCACCAGATGTAGCAGGGAGACCTTTGTATTACGGGTGCGGGGCGTGAGCATGGAGCCCAAATTCCACGAAGGTGACCTGATTTTTGTCGACCCTGACGTCGCACCGGCACACGGAAAATATGTGGTTGTGCGACTGGATGAATCCAACGAGGCCACCTTTAAACAACTCATCATCGAAGGGGAGCGGCAATACCTGAAGGCGCTGAATCCGGACTGGCCAAATCGCATTATCGAAGTCAATGCAGCCGCCACCATCTGCGGTGTGGTGGTGTTTAAGGGGGAAGTGGTGTGAACATGAACATCTGCTTGAAGCAGAGGCGCTGACAGATTTATAACGCGTACCAACTGCCCGGGGTGCAACGCCCATGGCATCACCCTGTAACTCCCTGGTCGCAAGACTGATTCGCTATGACGTTTAGCACTTTGCTAAGCATTCCCTTTTGCCTAAAGAATTTGCTCCGTGCTAATGTTTTTTCGCATTGCACAATCCCAGTCCCATGATCTGCATTGCCCGGACAGAGAGGTGAACCATGGATAATGGCTACCGAACCCTTGATCTAAACGAAGCCGCCGAGTTTCTGCACATGTCGCCTGCAGTGCTTCGCCAGAAGGCTTGCGCAGGAATCGTTAAAGGAGCCAAGCCAGGAAAACGCTGGGTCTTCCTGGAATATGAACTTGCTGACTATTTGCGATCGCTTTACCCTAGTCGTGGGCAAGCGCCGCAAAGTGACACGGAACAGGAGATCAAACCATGTCACTCTTCAAACGCGGCAACATCTGGTGGGTACGATTTAGTACCCCCAACGGCCAGCAAATACGCAAATCTGCTCAAACTTCCAACAGGCAGTTAGCGCAGGAATACCATGACCGACTAAAAGCCGGTAACTGGCGAACCTCCAAACTCGGAGACAAACCTCGTCGGAAATGGGAAGAAGCGGTAGAACGCTGGCTGCTAGAACAACAGGGTGAGAAAGTTACCCTGGATGACGATATCGGCCATTTACGGCGGGTACATCCCCACCTGTATGGACATTATCTGGATGAAATCGACAGGGATGTATTGGATGGCTTGACTCAGTCAAGGATGTCCGACGGCGTTTCGAATGCAACTGTCAATCGGATGCTAGAGGTCGTACGAGCAATCCTCAGACGTGCCGAGCGTGAATGGGAATGGCTGGAACGTGCGCCTCATATCCGAATGATGCCCGAAGCGAAACGCCGTATTCGTTGGCTGACGAGAGAGGAGGCAGACCGTTTGTTAGCAGAGCTTCCTGATCATCTGGCAGCAATGGCGCGATTTGCACTGGCAACCGGCTTGAGAGAAGCCAATGTGGTCAAGCTTGAATGGTCACAAGTCGATTTGGATCGCCATTGTGCATGGATACACGCTGACCAGGCGAAAGCGCGTAAAGCTATCCCTGTGCCATTGAATGGCGAGTCGATGCAGGTACTCAACTGGCAGATAGGCAAGCACTCAACACGCGTGTTTACCTATAAAGGTAAGCCTGTCACCAAGGCCAACAACCATGCCTGGCGCAAAGCACTCGTCAGAGCAGGGATAGAAAACTTTCGGTGGCACGATTTACGACATACCTGGGCAAGCTGGCATATTCAGCAAGGAACGCCATTACATGTGTTGCAAGAGTTGGGGGGCTGGTCGGATCATGAGATGGTCCGCCGGTACGCTCATCTGTCCGTAGAACATTTGGCGAAGTATGCGGAGAACCTTTCGGGGGCCGGGCTGGTTAGCACAAATCTAGCACAGTCCGGAAACGAGAAAGAAAAAAGCGGTCAGGCTTTCACCGTAACCGCTTGAATTACTTTACAAATATGGTGCGCCCGGCACGATTCGAACGTGCGACCGCCTGGTTCGTAGCCAGGTACTCTATCCAGCTGAGCTACGGGCGCTGATTTGAGGTCGGGGATTATCCCGATTCAGACAGTGAGTGTCAAGTCTGAATATATGGCGGAGAGAGAGGGAGTCGAACCCTCGATACGCCTTTTAAGCATATACTCCCTTAGCAGGGGAGCGCCTTCGGCCACTCGGCCATCTCTCCATGAGGCGTGCATTATAGCCTATTCTTTAGTGCAATCTGCATCAAGATTTGGCAAGAGAGAAAACGGATACTCTCTTTGTTTTGCGGGGCTAAGAATACCTATACTCTATTGATTGGTAAAGTACTTTTTGAGGAAAAGGGCAAAATATCAGCCCTCTGACACCTGCGGGCTACTATCATCGGTGGGGATTCCATCATCTTCTTTCTCCTGCTGAATACGCAGGTAGATCTCCTCGCGGTGAACAGAGACATCTTTTGGCGCATTTACACCCAGCCGGACCTGGTTGCCCTTAACACCTAACACTGTCACCGAAACATTGTCGCCAATTATCAGTGTTTCACCCACACGACGGGTCAATATCAACATAGCGATCTCCTTATTCTCGCAAACATACAGGCACTTAAAAGGCCAAGCGTTATGTTTGGCTGGCTGCTCCCTACCTGTCTTGTAACCTTATCGACAAGAAAAAGAAGAACTAAAGAAAAAGCTAGATTTTCAATAGCCTGCATGGGACCAAGCAAAAATGGGAATAATAACAATAACACCCATTTCAAACTCGCAATATAATGATTTTACGGCCTTTCCTGGTCCAATCCAAAAGCGCTATGCAACGCTCTAACACCCAGTTCCAAATACTTTTCATCAACGACAACGGAGATTTTAATCTCTGAAGTTGAAATCATGCGAATATTAATCCCCTCTTTGGCCAGCGTGCCAAACATGGTGCTGGCAATGCCAGCATGGGACCGCATTCCAACACCCACCAATGAGATCTTAACTATTTTGTTATCACCAGAAACCTCACGCGCGCCCAGCTCGACAGCAGTCTGCTGCAGGATAGTGAGGGCCTTTTTGTAGTCGTTGCGATGTACGGTAAAAGTGAAGTCAGTGGTGCCATCAGCACCAACGTTCTGAATAATCATGTCAACTTCAACATTGGCATCACCAATGGGACCTAAAATCTTGTAGGCCACACCGGGCTGATCGGGTACGCCAACCACGGTCAGCTTGGCCTCATCACGATTAAAGGCGATGCCGGAGATCAACGCGTCTTCCATTCCCTCTTCCTCATAGGTAATCAGGGTGCCTTCACCCTCTTCAAAACTGGAGAGCACCCGCAGGGGTACATTATATTTACCGGCAAATTCTACTGAACGTATCTGCAGCACTTTAGAACCGAGACTAGCCATCTCCAGCATCTCTTCAAAGGTGATGCGATCGAGACGGCGCGCCTCTGGCACTACCCGCGGATCAGTGGTGTAGACGCCATCAACATCGGTATAGATCTGACACTCATCCGCCTTCAATGCGGCCGCCAGGGCAACGGCCGTGGTATCGGAGCCGCCGCGGCCCAGCGTGGTGATGTTGCCAGCCTCGTCAATGCCCTGGAAACCGGCCACCACTACCACCCGTCCTGCGGCCAGATCGGCATGAATGCGCTGACTGTCGATGTCGAGGATACGCGCTTTATTAAAGGCGCTATCGGTACGGATATGGACCTGAGAACCAGTATAGGAGCGTGCTGGACAGCCACACTCCTCCAGCGCCATGGCCAGCAGGGCGATGGTCACCTGCTCACCTGTTGATAACAATACATCCAGCTCGCGCGGGGATGGCGTCTCCTGAATCCCTTTTGCTAAATCCACCAGACGGTTGGTCTCGCCGCTCATGGCAGAGACAACCACGATCACATCATGGCCCCGCTCACGCCACCCCTTCACCTTGGTGGCGACATTGCCGATTCGCTCGACATTACCCACCGAGGTGCCGCCATATTTCTGTACGATTAACGCCATATAACCCTGCTTCCGCGCAAATATTCCAAATACTACTTTAACAAATCCAGAAAATCACCTGGGAAAAGCGCGCACGAGAAAAATCAGGCGATTTTTTCTCGCATCCACGTCTCTACCGAGGCCAATGCCTCTGCCAACGCGGCCGGATTAGTACCACCTGCCTGCGCCATATCGGGACGACCACCACCCTTGCCACCCACCTGTAGCGCAACATAGTTCACCAGCTCGCCAGCCTTGAGGCGGGAGGTCTGGTCCTGGGTCACCCCGGCGGCCAGCATCACCTTATCATCCACCACACTGGCCAGAATCACCACTGCTGAACCGAGTTTGTTTTTAAGCTGATCAACTGTCTCACGCAGCGCCTTGGCGTCGGCCCCTTCGAGCTTGGCTGCCAATAGTTTGATGCCACCAATGTCGATTGCCTGACTTACCAGATCCGAACCCTGGCTGCTGGCCAGCTTGGCCTTGAGCTGGTCGAGCTCTTTTTCGAGCTTGCGATTCTGCTCCAGCAATTGGCCCACCTTGGTGCTGGCATCGTCGCGTGTGCCACGCAGCAGGCCGGCAATCTGGCCGAGACTCTTTTCAGTCCCGCCGATATAGTTGAGCGCACCTTCACCGGTCACCGCCTCGATACGACGCACACCCGCAGCAGTACCAGCCTCCATCACAATCTTAAACAGACCAATGTCACCGGCGCGCTGGGCGTGGGTACCACCACACAGCTCAGTTGAAAAATCGCCGATGCTCAGCACCCGCACCTCATCACCATACTTCTCACCGAAGAGCGCCATGGCGCCCGCTTCAACCGCTTGATCGTAATTCATCAACCGGGTGACCACTGAGTTGTTGGCGCGGATCTGTTGATTGACCAGCTGCTCGACCTGATGCAGCTCATCCGCTGTCAGCGCTTCAAAATGAGAGAAGTCAAAGCGCAGGCTATCCGGTTTTACCAGCGAGCCCTTCTGCGCGACATGCTCACCCAGCACCTGACGTAACGCCGCATGCAACAGGTGGGTGGCAGAGTGGTTGATCACAATTGCCTGACGCCGCGCCACATCAACCTCGGCACGCAGCTTGTCGCCCATCTTGATGGTACCGCTGCTGAGCTTGCCGATATGGGCATTCAGACCACGCCCCTGTTTCTGAACGTCGACCACATCAAACATCACGCCGTTGGCAACCAGGCTACCCTGGTCACCCACCTGCCCGCCCGACTCAGCATAGAAAGGTGTCTGTGACAGAATCACCATGCCCTCCTGACCGGCAGAAAGATGATCAACCGCCTTGTCACCCACAAACAGCGCCACCACCTCGGCCTCATCGACGAGCTGGTTGTAACCGCTAAATTCAGACTCCGCGTCGATCTCGATCTTGGCGGCATAACCAACACCAAAGTTGCTGGCGGCACGGGCGCGTTGGCGCTGCGCCTGCATCTCTTTATCAAAGCCAACTTCATCGACGGTCAGTCCACGCTCGCGGGCGATGTCAGCGGTCAGATCAGCGGGAAAGCCGTAGGTGTCGTAGAGTTTGAAGAGTGTGGCGCCGGGAATCTCTTTGCCCTTTCCACTTTTCATAAGAGCAGCGATATCCTCTTCAAGGATCTTCATGCCCTGATCCAGCGTCTCAGCAAAACGCTCCTCCTCCAGCCGCAATATCTTCTCCACCTGCGCCTGCGCCTTGACCAACTCAGGATAGGCCGCGCCCATCTCCTGCACCAAAGTTACCACCAGCTTATGAAAGAACGGCTGGTCCATGCCCAGCTTGTAACCGTGACGGATGGCGCGGCGGATGATGCGGCGCAATACATAACCACGCCCTTCGTTGGAGGGCAGCACATCATCCACAATCAGGAATGAACAGGAGCGGATATGGTCGGCGATCACCTTGAGTGAGTTGTTATGCAGATCGCTGCTGTTGGTCGCCTCGGCGGCGGCCTTGATCAGCGCCTGGAACAGATCGATCTCGTAGTTGCTGTGCACCCCCTGCAACACCGCAGCGAGACGCTCCATGCCCATGCCGGTATCAACGGAGGGCTTCGGCAGCGGTGTCATGACGCCATCGGCGGTACGGTTGTACTGCATAAAGACCAGATTCCAGATCTCGATGTAACGGTCACCATCCTCTTCCGGAGTACCGGGCGGACCACCCGCCACATCAGGGCCGTGATCATAGAAGATTTCGGTGCACGGACCGCAGGGGCCGGTATCGCCCATGGACCAGAAGTTGTCGCTGTCGTAACGTTTGCCACTCGGCTTGTCGCCAAGACGGCTGAGACGATTGGCATCAACACCGATCTCGTTCAACCAGATCTCAGCCGCTTCGGTATCCTCTGCGTAGACAGTGACCCAGAGTTTTTCAGCCGGCAGCTTCAACTCTTTGGTCAGAAACTCCCAGGCAAGCTGGATCGCTTCGCGTTTGAAGTAATCACCAAAACTAAAGTTACCGAGCATCTCAAAGAAGGTGTGGTGGCGGGCGGTGTAACCGACGTTCTCCAGGTCGTTATGTTTGCCGCCGGCACGCACGCAACGCTGGGAGCTGGTGGCGCGATTGTAGGGGCGTGGCTCCAGACCGAGAAAG
>CAMTXZ010000056.1:0-36194 GCA_947085765.1 uncultured Chromatiaceae bacterium
ATCGATACTGCCAGCGTTGCTGTCTGGCAACAGTTTTTAATCAAAAATAACCACCGCCCTTCCCAACAACATCATCAATCACTGCTAACAGATTGATAAAAAATAAAATAAACCCATAGGCACAGCAATTGCTAACACTCCACATAAATACAGACAGCAACTTTTTCCATACAACAGAACATAAGGAGCTAGAGATATGCATACAACCAACCTCACAAATACCGAGAAAAAACTAACCACCTCCCCTACCGACACAACAGAACGCAGCTGTCAGCTGCAGAAACCCCGTCACACCATTGCAAATGGCCGCCACGCTTCCAGCTCAGCAGCTGTGGCAGACGCCATGGTGAGTTACATAGAGAGTTACAAAAAAAGAGTGCTTGAACAGCAACTAACGTAATCTGTCATTATACAAACAGTCCAACATCGCTGTTTACCAGGCAACTATATAGCCTGATGATTAATCAGCAGTAGTCGCCGATAACAGACTAATTCAGCAACTCTCTGGCGGCCCAAAAAACCGGGCTAGCCAGCGTTCAACAATCAATCACCGCTACACTTGCCCACAACAATCAAACCTTCCCTATTGCACACCATCGTAATAAATTAGATTATAAGAGCGAGTTCTGTCTGCTCAAAAAGGCAACGATCATGGCGCACAGAAATATATCTACGCTACGATAGCGCAACAAAACTCAAACTCACATCAGGAGAAACGCTCATGACTTATGTTGATGGCTTTGTGGTTGCAGTACCCAATGAGAATAAAGAGATCTACAAAAAACACGCTGAAGATGCAGCCATAGTTTTTAAAGAACATGGCGCTTTAAGAGTGGCTGAGTGCTGGGGTGACGACGTTCCTGATGGGCAAGTCACCTCTTTCCCAATGGCCGTCAAATGCCAATCCAATGAAACCGTGGTTTTCTCATGGATCACCTGGCCATCAAAAGAGGCGCACAATACAGGCATGAAAAAGGCCATGGCCGATCCACGATTAAGCTCAGCTACCAACCCCATGCCATTTGATGGCGCACGGATGATCTATGGTGGGTTTGAAATGATCATTGATGAATAAAGATGAATAAACAGGCCGTCACAGTGACAGCTTCACCCGCGTTTTTAGACAATTCATCATGGACGTTAGCCGATGCTTGAATCACTCATCCCGCTATTTCAAGGTCTGCTCACGGCCGTGAAGGCGATGACCTCATTTGACGCCTTTAGCAAAAAAAAGAGTGGGGACATAAGGGCTTTAATTGATGAACTAAAGGAGAACTCCCGCCTCTGTTTTCGTGTAATCGAAGATAACATCCCTCATCAGAACGTAATACCTCACTTTTCAACACGGGTCTTCGATCAGCTCAACCAAGCAGGGTTCGACTTCAACGCCCTGAAACAACAAAAAATCCCACCCTTCGCAGGGATTGAGAAGAGTGACCTTGCCTCCTGGCCCGGCAAAAGAACGGCTGAACTGGTCGAAAATATCTACGACAAAATCAAAGAACTGCGCTCGCGGCACGCATTTACGCCTGATGCAGCGCAGCACAGACGCAGAATCATCAACATTCACAAACGAATTCTATTGCTGCTGCAACATGCAAAGGGTCCCCAGGGAGAGAGTGATAATGAATGAACACGAAAAAATAAACTACGTTGAATACCCGGCAAAAAATATCGCCGCGACAAAACAGTTTTTTAAAACAGCTTTTGGCTGGCGCTTTGTCGACTATGGTCCGGACTACTGCGCCTTCTCGAACCAAGGCCTGAATGGTGGATTTTATAAATCAGAACTGACATCAATATCCGAGACTGGCGCCGCCCTGATAGTTTTTTACAGCCAAGAGCTGGAGTCTACCGAGGCAAAGGTTAAACAAGCAGGTGGCAATATCAGCAAGGCAATATTTTCATTTCCCGGTGGCCGACGTTTTCACTTCACTGAGCCAAGTGGCAATGAGTTTGCGGTATGGTCAGAGGTTGCCGCCTAAGCAGGATTCAAAGGGAACTTCATTTTTGAAAATAGCACCCGGAGCATAGTCTGCCCCGGATGCTGAATCGCTAACGTTTGATACCCGGCTTCTTCCAGGAAGCGACTGGCTTGCGTTTCTCAGTTTTGGTTTTTGGTTTTACTTTTGGAGCTGAGGTAGAGGAGAACGCCCCCGAATCTTCAACCTCAATCGGTTTTTCCAGCTCAATAACGATGCGTGCATCGGCATGGCTGCGATAGACCAGACCCTGCGCCTGCATGAGCCGTATCTCACTTTTGCCGTTCTTCAGGTCTTTAGCTTCCAGATGAATCGCATCGGGTGGGGTGTAGCGCTCCTTACCAGGTCGCACCGGATCCACATGCAAGCGACATTGAAGATTCTGTTTGATGTCACGCATTGCATAGTAACCAGGGCGCAGCAGGGTGATACCAAACATATCATCAGCTTGCAGTGCGGTACTATCGAACACCTGATCCCGCTCTTTTTCCGTGGCCGTGATGGGAAACGTTTTTAAACTATAAGCCCCGGAATCAGCAGCGCTATAAAACAGTCCATAACCGCCCGGCGCCAGTTGCATACTATCTCCAGAATCACCGCAGCCGCAGTCACCAGCGGGACTTTTCAGCTTGTCATTCAGGACGGCAAGATCCACGGAAATCTGCATCTCACTGCTGTCAGGGGTGACCAGAATATAGAAGGAATAGTGATGCTGCCCATTGCGGCTAACATCAGCCTGGTAACGTCCAGGTTTGTGATAGGGATGCACCACAAAACCTGCTGGCGTCAGTGCACCGCTATCGAACCGGGTCTGGTTAAGAAGATGACGATTGATTTGTGCTTTCATAATGTAGCTCCTACATTGGCAGTCAATACCATTTCACTGTCGTCGATGGCAACGGCTAGATCTCGTATAGGTAATTTGATAGGGATAAGGCCATTCTGATAACCCATAACCGGGAAAGGATCCTCTATCTCCAGCAACGGATACCGTGCAGCAAAATAATCCGCCACTGCGGTCGTAATAAAATCAAACAGACCGAGGCTAACACCCAGCAAATCAGAGAGCCACTCCTCTATATCATCACCGATATCCAGAATGGTACGCACCAGATCCACTACCGGACCCAGTATTGCCTTGATCAGACTCTTTGCCCAGCCGGGCAGGAACCACAACAGATCATCAACCGCGGAATTGATGGCATCATCCAGCAGATCGCCAACAATATCGGACCAGTCAAAGATATCGATATCCAGCCAGTCGGGATCGATGAACAGCTGCCATTGATTCGCCAGATTGCTATCTTCCGCATCCAGCCAGCTCATACCAGCAGGACGTGCGGGATCGACAAAATATTTCAGAACCGGACGTGCCGCCAAAGAGATTTCAGAGGTCAGCAGTCCATTAAGGTTGAGGTCAATGCCAATATCGGGATCGGCTTCAAATATACAAATGCGTGGTGCACGGAGAATGCAACCCCAGGGTGACGGGATTATACAAAAACCGCCTATGCACAACTCCGGTATATCGATACCGGCGTAGAGACGTAATTTATCCCACTTGATATCAAGTTCACTGATGAGAATGCTGCCATCATTGCGCAGATCAACGCTACCACCCTCCAGATGGAAGGCAACTTCATAACCCGCAGTAAATGGTCCAGCATCAACGCTGTCGGCTTCATTGATGGAAAAATTATCGCGCAACCCTGCAAACAACTTGCTGACTGCGCCCTCGGACGAAGCTACGGTTAAATGTGCCATGTTATGCCACCTCCATATTGATGTAAGCCCGAAGTTCATCTTTTTCGATGGATGGGTTATGAGGAACGCCAGCGGCCGGCTTCAAAGTGACAGTAACGATTTTCATCTGATCAAAAACGATCTTTTCCAGTGCTATCTGGATACGCGGCAACAATCCCAAACGGATGACTGAGGCCACATAACATTCGATCATATCCTCCATCTCCTGCGGCCGCAGATCGACTATTTCTATCTTGTCCAGTTTAGGTTTGATAAGGAAACGGCCATTGGTTTTTGATATTTCCATATGCCCGATGACATAAACCTCTAAGCAGAAACATTTCAATTTCCTGGTGGGAATGGTAAATGGCGGCGGCTTCCGTCCTGGTTTTCCCGGATTGTTGCTGCTGGTATGACCAGCCGCATCCTTGGGATTGATGAAATCATCGATGAAAGTCGGCGCATAGAGCTGGTCCAGTGCATTTTCCAGCTGCTGCATGAATTTCGGATCGGGACAATCAAGGCCGACACAGGCACGTGCAGACAATGCAAAATGTTGCTCTGGTAGTAAGCTCAACTCAGGTGGCAGATCAATACTGTTACTGGGGTGAAAATCAATCTTGAAATCAGTTAACTGCACACAGTAATTGAGGTTCACCACACCATCGGTACCCAGTACAGGCAGTGGCGACTCGATGGTGATCAGAGGATTGTTACGGGCGAATACCATAGGATCGGCATCGATGGGCTGGCAGAGTAATTCCAGGTTACTCGCAACCGCCTCCGTGCCATAATTGAACAGCGATGGTCGCAGACGCATCAAATGCCGTACAACCCGGTTTATGCCCTCTTCGTTTATTGCTCCGTAGAGGTCTGAAAGATCAGTAAGTGCCATAAAAGCTCTCCTTAAGAATGAAACAAATGAATCACATGCTGTTTTAAGCAGAGGAGAAACAGAGGGCCAATAAACAGACCTTTTTATACAACCTCTATTTGTATATCAGCACTGGCCAGGCACCATAAAACCTGACAGTTTCAATACTAAAGGGGCGGAGTTTTTTTATAAGTTAACTATTGCACTGCTAAAATGTGAAAAATCACCAGAGTGCCTACGGTTATAAAATTCGCTCATTGATAAACGCCAAAATCGTTCATTCAAGTGGGAGTAAAATAATTGTTGTGCGAGGATAAACATCCATGCCATTTTTCTATCCACACATTCAGATTAAATTATGAACATCACTTATCAAACCAACACCTGCATCACCGTCGATCAGTTCATCGAGCTGTTAAAGGCATCCACCCTCGGCGTACGCCGCCCGGTTGATAATCGAGAATGTATGGAGGGCATGCTCAGCAATACCAATCTCACCATCACGGCGTGGCATGATGACAAGCTGGTCGGCATTGCCCGCTCGGTGACGGATTTTTACTACTGCTGTTATCTATCTGACCTAGCGGTGCATGAGGCGTATCAGAAACAGGGGATCGGCAAGCGGTTGTTGAGGGAGATACGCCAGCAGCTCAAACCAACCTGCAAGCTGATCCTGCTGTCGGCCCCGGCGGCGGTGTATTATTACCCGCGCTTGGGATTTGAGAAACACCCGCAGGCGTGGACGCTGACGGGTGATAAAGAGTTTACGTAACGGATGGGGTTAACCCCGCCAAACGTTAGTGTCGATTTTATAAAACCGGTGCCTAAATACGCAGGGCAATCACCATCAAACTCAATTGGAAACAGGACGATATCAATCTGCGACAGCCGCTTTACCGCAAGCAGGAGTGGTTACAACTGGACCTAGCGCAGCAGCAGCTTTATGGCGCACACCGTGACCTTGCCAAGGCGCGCTACGCCACTATTTTGAATTTATTGCAGCTGCATGCCACAACCGGCCAGCTGAACCAGAATGTATTGGCAGAGATCAACCGCTGGCTCCACTGAGTTAAAAAATTCTATATGCGTTGCCAACGCAACATAACCTTCAACATGAAGGTTATGTCCCCGGGTTACCAACCCCTAATCTAGCGTGTTCGCCATCTGTTCGCATACCATGGAAAACCGCTCGACGAAATACCGCGCCTGTTCGAAACTCAACGTCAATGGCGGCTGGATGCGCATCACCTTAGTATTGTTGGCGGTGACAAAGGTAAGGATGCCGTGATCCTGGGATAACCTTGTCACAAAACTCAATACAAACATCTCTTCAAAGCTGGACTCAACCTCCTTAATCGCCTGCTCAACATGATGCTTCGCTTGGTCCGAGAGAAAACGGTACATCTCGATAAAATTGCCGGGGAAGCGCCCAGCGAGTTCGCGGGCAAATGCGGCGATCCCTCCAGCGAACGAGTTCTCGAACTCAATTGCAATCATTAACCCGCGACCTCTGACGGCTTTAATAAATGGGTAGACCGCCACCAACTCTGTCAGATCTGCCAGCAGCGAAGCGCCGACGAGAAGCGCATTACCTGCAAGCTCCTCTTCATCCAACAGATCGAGCAGTTCCAACGCCACCGCGGCCGCCAGGTTGTTACCACCAAAAGTGGAGCTGTGCAGGGCGAACTGGTCACGTGTCCCGTACGCTTTGTCCCATAGATCTGCGCGAGTCAGCGTGGCGCCGATTGGCACCAAACCACCGGAGAGGGATTTGGCGAGAACCAGAATGTCCGGTGCAACATCGTCCCACTCGCAAGCAAAACATTTGCCGGTTCGACCCAGGCCCGTCTGGATCTCATCGAGGATCAAGATGCAATCGTACTCGTCACACAGAGTGCGCACCTCACTCAGATAACCGGCAGGTGGAATGATCACCCCTCCTTCACCTTGGATTGGCTCCAAAATAAATGCCCCGACGTCGCCTTGCTGCAGTTCATACCGTAGCGCCTCAATATCGCCAAACGGAATACCGGCGCACCACTCCAGTAAAGGTGCAAAAGCGTGCCGGTGTTTTTCACGACCAGTGACCGAAAGTGCTCCAAGGGTTTTACCGTGATAGCCATTGTCACAGTACAGCACACGAGGATTACTGGCCGCAGCGCGCGCTAGTTTGATTGCCGCCTCGACAGCCTCAGTCCCTGAGTTGCTGAAGAATACGCGGCCTAGCCCACCCGGCGCGATGGCACAGAGGCGTTCGGCCAGCCGACTGGTATATACGGGTGCCGACACATATTGCACAAAGGTGGGAGAACCTCCATCGAGATAGGCTTTGAGCGCGGCAATAATACGAGGGTGATTATGCCCCATGTTCAAACAGCCATAGCCTGCGACAAAATCGAGGAACTCCCTATTTTCGCTATCAATCAGAATACAGTTCTTGCCGCTGGTGAAGACCCGGTCGATGTGCTGCATCTTGAAAAAATCGCGCATTACCGGATTGATATATTCACCAAATTGACGCAGGACCTCATCCTTGTCTATCGTTATCTTCTGACGTGGCTCAACACTCTTGCGGGACGATTTCGCAGAGGCCGTCGACGGGAAAAATCGCCGTAACGCCCGCAGGTCGGCCTGATCCAGTTTATCTCCGTACGATGAGATGCGCTGTGGCGTCAACCCATGCCGAGCAGCCAGCTGCCCGATCTCAATCACTTTTTCTTCCGGCAACTCGCGTCCTATCGAAAATGGCTCAGCACGGTTTTCCAACGCCAGCACCATGGTCTCCGCAAGACAGCCATTCATCATCTTCTTTGGTGATAGACCCATGGTTTCGGAACCAATTTGGAACTCATCACTGGCCGACACCAAACCGCCATCGATGATGATAATGTCGCTACGACGCCGAGCCTGAAAAATTACATCACGAGGCAGCGCGGCATCAATTACCACAGAACTTGGCGCGAGCAAATCGGGATCGATCACAGAACCAGTGGAGGTGGCGGCGATATAAACATGCGCCTTGTCATAACAGGATGAGATGTCATGGGTAAGCCGCACCTGAGAATGCATCTCTTGCGGCAAGTAGTTTAAATATTTGTCGCGCTCCTGCGTTGTGGCGCGATGGACAAGTATTAAACGACAACCAGCACGAGCCAACAATCTGGCCACTACGAGTGCAATCGAACCGGGATAGCCGACAACAACAACCTCTTGTGTCTCTGGAGGCAGATCAAGCTGATTAAACACCTCAAGCACATTTTGCCAGGCAGCATACGCGGTCAACGAATTGCCCGTGGTGGTTGGGACACCAGCCTTCTCTAGTGTGCTGATACCACGGTTACCTACAATGCCGGTGAAGCCACCGAGGCCAACCAGGTGCACGCCGGCATCCGCCATCTGCCTGACAGCGACGATCACACGCTCAGCAACTAGCCGCGGCTGAGCCAGCATCTCCTCGGCCGTCGCGGGCATATATTGTAGTAACCCTTGGCACGTCGCACCTGAGGCGCTACGAATCTGACCAAAGTCGGCAAACGGCACCAGATCACGCCACTGCCAATGGGCGCTGTCATAACCATGCTCAGCGTCGGCCTGAACACGATTCAATAAGTCGATCAACTTAATGTGGCGTTTCAATTCAATCGACGTAGGATGGGCAATGAATCCGAATTTCAATCTGGTTTCCTCTGAAGAGCTGATAACACCACCCATTGAGGAGTGATGATAGAAAATATTGAAGCATCAGTGTGCATATAATTCCCAGCTTTTGGCAAACGGGAGAACATCAAATCCAGTTCTACTGCACACTCTCTTCCATGCACGCGGTACGGCTCCAGGTCGTTTCTGACGCGAGACTCATGCCATCGCCACTGGAGTTGTGCACCAACAGCACGTTGAAAAAGTTGAGGCGGCCCGGCTCTGTCATCGCTTCATACAAAAATTTATGATCAAAATTTGGTAAAACCTGTCGACAAATGGTCAATGGTCCCCTCTGCTCAACACCTTCATGCAGTGTACGTGCGTGTACGGTGACCTGCTTACCGCCGTGACGGGCATAACGAAAGTCCAGGTAGCTCTGAATAATCGAATGGACGCCGTTGATCATATAAAACACACTCACGTTTTTAGCGCCGATCAAGCGATCATCAACCAGCAGACTTGCCAACTGAGCCTCAATATCAGGTACCACCGCCTGAGCTCCGTCACCAACAAAGACGAGCAGATGGTGCGGCGAATTCAATGCTATGTAGGGCAATGCCATCAACGCATCACCCATCAGCGCCCGCCCATACCAACCCGAGAACCCCGGATCAGTGCGCGGTATGTTGCGTACCGCCGAAAGCCCGCTACGTCCGACGTCGTACACGCCGGTATAACGATAACCTTCATGTACGATCAAGTTCTCGACCAGCAATGCAAGCCGATAGAAAAAATAGTTAACCGTCATCGGCACGGTTTCAATCCGATCCACCGGCACCGTGGATGCAACTCCCCGCAAGGCAGAGATCTTACGACGACGTTTTTCCAGAACAGTCGGATTCACCGCCAGACGGGCAAGCAGCTGTTCTAGAAACATCGCGGCTGGCATGTGCACTTTAAGGTCCGTAAACGGGGCGAAATCACGCAACTCCCGATTTATCTGCACAACAAACATGCTGCGCATCAATTTTCCCTCGGAGAATGGCGTACTGATCTGATCCGCCTTGCTTTTCAAGAAAAAAAGGCACTGCTCATCCTTGCTGTTAAGCTCATCATCTGTATGTAAAAACTGATAAACCCGGCGACTGAATGCATACAACCCCAAGGTGCCGAGATAATTTTCAACCTTGTTGCCATTTTGGTACGGCACCACACTGCCTGGATGGACCAGTGAATCACACAGCGCGATACCGGCGCGCCGCGATATTTCGTAAACAAGTTCACGCTCGGTATCAGACAACAAACCACACTGCCATAAAATATGACAATCCTTGTCATTAACAATACTCAGCACAGCATCAAATTCGGCGTTACTTATTGGCCCAGCACTCTCTTTCGGCGGGCATACGGAGCCAGGCGTATGCAACGTATTGAGTGCAATAGGAGCACAGCTTTCCAATACTGCTGGAGTCGCAAACACAAACACAGGGCCAGTGCCACAGCGCACATTCTCAAACACCTCCGGCAGGCGGACAGAAAGCTCCGCAGCGCTTTCGATATACACATGCGGCAGACCACGGGCACTTATCACAGCACGTCCATCCCCATCTTGATTGATAGTGCCCTGAAATGCGAACCAGGCGTTGCTGTGACTATCGGCACAAAGAATGATCCCCGGCGCCTTGCTGCGCCGCAGATTCGACAATGTCCCCTTGAATTCATCGATCATTCCCGAAGTGATGGTGATCACATAGGCTCTGCCGAACAGTTGCCAGTTGGCCAACGCACCACATGCCAAACCATGTTCGTTTACACCACAAAATTGCCTGACACCCGTATTCACTTGCAGCGAGGCCATCGAATCGATAAAGGCGGTCACCACTGAACCGGTGAACGAATAAAAATCCCAACACTCATTCCACTGCTCATTCATAAAGCGCGAAATCTCAAGCGCCAGACTCACTGGTCGCGAACCAGCGTCGATCGAGCGTGCCAACATCCGGTTGAAATGGGCGTGATCAAGATGATCGACCAAAATTCGCGTGATATCTGCACGGCGGGCATTCGGTTCCACAGTGAGCAGTCGCGCGTGAACAGCCGCATTAGCGTTAATAAAATTAGGCGTCAAGCCAGCATCGCTAACGTAAAATGTAAACGAATTCGGTGATAAACGGATCGATACCTGTTGACATTCACAGATACCAACCAGACGTCGCTTAAGATTGATGGCCCACCCCGGACTATCGTCGATATCGGTCGCCTGTGTATCAACAAAAAACAACTCAGTAGAGCATTCACTGTTCAGCATGGGATGTGAACGTCCCTGCATCGTGGCGTCAAAATGTTCCAGTGATTCGAACGAAAAAATATGCAGCTGAAATCTGGTCTGCTGTCGCGCCAGATAATGTTGCGCCTGCGCCAACACGCTACTGAGAACAACACTATGGTCACACGAGTTGATCTGATCTGAAACAATGGTGGGACTCTGTGTGGGGCACAAAACAAGATTCGTCTGCTCCTGCCATGCCATGACCAACCGATCCACAACAAACGAAATATCATCGAAGAGTATCGATGGAAATCCAATGACACAAATAGCTATTGATTTCATCTTGCACGACCTTTAAATTAGGACTCATAAGAGAACAAAGTTTTGCATCGGTTCAGAGGATAGTGTCTTGGGGGAGATTCAGTATTGATAGACACTTGCACGTGATCAAGTGGTTTCGCGCGTAGCGGAGCTTCCAGCCATGCATAGCTTAGAATGAAACGGTTATCACGCTGACAGCGCCCTTTTATCACATTGGTATAACCAGCGACGGTGGCGGAAAACAGCGATCCAGTGAACGTAATTTCAATATCATGGAGATCAATAAACCTGCCAACCGATAGTGAAATCGCTTTAACAACCGCTTCTTTGGCACTGAATAAGTGGGCATACGTGTCAGGCTGCTGGTATTGCCGAACACGCAAAATTTCATTGGGACTCAAAAACAGATCAGCCAGATAGTCACACTTTTCCGCGCGCTCAACATCAAACAGATCAATACCCAACCCGACCAGACGCTGGCTCTCGGCCACCAGTGCGAGGCAGACACTGGCGTCGTGCGTGATACTGCCCACGGTACCCATCGGCCAGATGGGAGCACCCAGCGTACCAATAGGGATAGTACATGGCGGGAATCCAATGTCTTCAAGGGCGCGATGAGCACACCATCTACCGCCGATGAACTCTGATCGTCGTTTTGCATTGGCCTTTCCGATCAAACGTAACTCCTGTGACGGAATCATGTACATCTCAGAGGCCAGGCAGCCATACACACGCCAGTTTTTAGGCAAGCCACACTCAAATAGCCAGTCAGATAAAACCTTTTCAAGATGGATAATCATCTGTTCTGAAAGCATTCCGGATAGAGACACCAACAAATTTCGTTTTTCGTACCCGACAAAGGTGAATCAACAGATCGCATTTCTGTGTCTCTCCTATAATTATAATTCACTAGGGAACGTCTCTTCCCTCTCCGAACCCTAATACCCAAAACTCAGAGTCTGCGACCCCATATTTTTTTAATGCCACAGACAAATCTTTTTCATGGGCATCTACCTCTTCATCATTATGTCCGCCAAAGGTTGCAAAATGGATTCCAACGCTCTGTTTTACGTTCAGATGTTTATGCAGCTTCACTGCATCATCAGGATTCATGTGATGTGTTTGCATCATCCATCTTGGCTCATAGTGCCCAATGGGAAGAAGTGCCAGGCGGAATTCACCAAATTTATCTTCAATGCTATCTAAAAACTTTCCGTATCCGGTATCTCCTGCAAAATAGATAGGGCCACCCGACGATTCAATAACAAAACCACCCCATAATGTTTTGTTTTTATCGAACAAACCTCTACCAGAGTTATGTCTTGCTGGAACAAAAACAATTTTTAAGTCACCGGTTAATGATTCCTGCTCTTGCCACCAGTCCATTTCAATTACATTGCCAAGTCCTTCCGACATTAATAGTTTTCCTACCCCTAAACCCACCATTATTTTTGGACTGTTATTTTTGGTCAGTTGTTTTAGGCTATCAATATCCAAATGGTCGTAGTGATCATGACTTATTAAGATGATATCGATATGAGGCAGATCTTTCATTTTAAGGCCGGCGGCGCGCACTCTTTTTGGGCCAGCCCAGGAGACCGGACTTGATCGCTCTGACCATGTGGGATCAGTGATAATATTTGTGCCGTCCACCTGAATTAAAGTAGTTGCTTGGTTAATATGTGTGATTCGTAACTCACCTTTTCCTACACTCTCTGGTGGAAGAGCATATGTTGGATCTTCTATCCATTCTGGCCATTTTGCAGGGTTCATTGTCCACATCCACTTCAACAGCTCCTTGAAGGTGTAATCTTTTTCAGTATGAAAAAAACGCGTCCCATCAAAATGGTCTGATGTTGTTCCTTTATATTTACTAGTACACCCCATAGCAACCAATCCTATAAGACCCATCACCAGCACCCAATATGATATTTTCATGTAGAAACATGTCCTTCTTACTTAGCAATATAACCAGCCAATATTCGCGCGGCGTGATCGGAGTCATCCTGATTAAGACCTGTCAATCGCATCACATCCTGAACCAGTGTCGGGAGTACGCTGTGCTGATTATCAAACAGGTAAAAATGTTCGCCTTCGAACCACCGTTCGACATAACTCGCGGTTGTCATCTGTTCCCAGCCAGCCACTGTCGCCGCAGTGACTTCACTATCCTGCAACCCCGAGTAGGCGATGACGGGGCAGCTAATCCGCGCTCCCCGCGCCCATTGATAGGTATCCAGAACTTCGTAGTCAGCACGGAGAGTAGGCAAGTAAGCCGCCATCAGGGCACGGTCCGCCAACAACTCTGCCGGGGTCCCGTTGAGGCGGTGCAGATCCGCCAACAGCGCATCATCGCCAGAGTCGTAGCGGCATCTTTGAGTCGATGATTGCAGCGACGGCGCGCCTTGCCCCGATATTATTAAACCGGCAAGTGGCCGCGACTTCATCTGCTCCAGTAGCCGTGCTGTTTCGTAGGCCAGGATTGCGCCCATGCTATGGCCAAACAGCACCATCGGCTTATCAATCATCGGTGCAAGCTCACCTGCGACAGCGGTTGCAGCGTCGGTCAATCTGCGGGAGGGACTCTGAGCAAGCCGATCTTCACGTCCCGGAAGCTGAATCGCATGGAGTTCGATCCCGTCAGAAAACAGAGTCGCCCAGCGGCGAAACAGCGATGCACCCGCGCCAGCATTGGGGAAACAGACCAGGCGCAATGAGGCTGGTTTCTGTGTCAACCGCCGCAAGCAACGAGTATTTGCCGCCGTGGAGTCGATTGGTTGATTCAAGTTCATCGGTAAAGGCCTCGTGAATTTTGCAAAGAGGAAGGCGCAAGGCCGATCAATGCGTGCGTAACTCGGCAGCTAACTCCTCGGCCAGCATCATGCAGCTCAACGCCGTCGGTACACTCGGCACCGTTGGCATGATCGAGGCGTCCACCACCCACAACTGCTCGGTACCATGAACCTTGCCATGGGCATCAACCACTGCATCAGGGTCTTGCGCCAGCCCCATACGCGCAGTCCCTACCGCGTGCCAACCGGGTCTGACAAACGTGGCGATGGCACTCTCAAGTGAGCTGTCGCGATTGACCAGACTGTTATTCCAGGTGAGCACACGGTCAACGTGCTGACGCAACGCGGGATCCTGTAATATTCGCCAAGCTAAGCGCACGCCCTCTTTGATCAGGCGCGCATCCTCTGGATCAGCAAGGCAATTGACCACCACATCGGGCGGGGCCATGGGGTCTGACGACAGGATTCGACAGCTACCGCGTGACTGTGGCTTCATGATGCAGGGCGCCAAGGCAATCCCCAGCTCGGAGCCAAGCGCCTTGCGCAGCATTGGGAAGCTATTGGTATTGATGCCGCCAAGCATGTACAGATGCAGATCGCTGCGAGCGGCACTGTCATGGCGTAAAAATGTTTGATGGGTCACCTCCCCGAGCTGGCTCGCCCCCGCCTTTGGCACGGCCCACAATCCAACCACCGCATGGTCGGCCAGGTTGCTGCCTACACCAGGGAGGGCAAGGCGAATCGGGACTCGCGCATTATCAAGTACCGCGCTGGGACCAAGCCCGGAGCGCATCAATATCGCCGGTGTATTCAAGGTTCCCGCCGACAAAATGACACGCGCGCAACGCAATGAGCGACGTTTACCCGCTGTGATAACCTCAACACCCTGGCAAGTGGTACCACTGCCCGACCAGAGCAACCGGTCAACATGCGTCTGCGCCATAATCGTCAAATTAGGGCGGGCACGGGCTGACAGCAGGTGGGTACGGGCGCTCGACATACGCTGACCGTTACGAATCGCTTTACGCACCAGAGTGACACCACGCGCAGGCACTTCAACTTCTGAGTCAAGCAGCGCAAAGCCGTTGGCACGACAGGATTGAACGAAGGCGGACTGAATACGGGTAAGCTCTTCCAGACGTACATCCTGGACCGGCACTGATCCACTATTTCCTTCAGACGCTTCGAGTGCTTGAAACGCACGTTCAACCCTTTCCCAGTTCCACCCTCCTTCACTAAACTGGGACCACTCGTCGTAATCCTCTCTCGTGCCACGCAGGACCAGCCCACCATTGATCGCTGTGGAACCACCGACCACCTTGCCAACGCTGTAATCAAAACTGCTCAGGTTTGTCATCGAACCCTCTATCCCTCCGTGCATTGATGAATGCAGCATCCGCGCCTGATCGCCCATACTCGCACTGAGCAGGGCACAGGCAGCTGACGACAATGTAGAGAGAAATCCTGTATCACGAACACGCGCCGGTATGTGCCAGTTGTGTCCCGTCATCACCGGCTGATTGGCATCCAGCAGTGCGGCGGGCAGAGTGGCGTCGCTGGGGTAATCAACACCGGCTTCAATCAACAATACGCGCCGCTCCGGATCTTCACTCAAACGCGCGGCAATCACCGCGCCAGCGGCACCAGCTCCAACAACAATGTCGTCAAAGCTATCCATTGAATTCATCACACTATTCATAATGAGTACCTCAGACCGAATACCAGACGATCATTGTCTCTATACAAGTCGAGCGGGCCTTCAGCAGCACCGCCATATTCGATGTAAGCAGCATTCAAACTGATCTGGTCGTCCAGGTCGTAGCGGAGTTGTGTCCGCACCACGTGGCTGCCTCGCCACCATCGCCCATACAAAATCTCGACCTGTAGCTTGTCGTGATAACCGACCCAACCAAGGTTGAGCACACCAAGCTGACGAATGCGTGGATCAGCAAAACCACTGTCATAATTCAAACTGTGCTGGGCAAGCAGCTCCGAACTAATGGTCACACGGGAGATGCCGGTATAACGTGCCCCCGCCATCCACTCAACCAGCGGAGTCAGCGTTGAGACAATTGGCCGAGTATCGCCATCCGCTATCTGCTGTGCGATGTCGCCACGCACCTGTCGCACCGCATCACGCCGCGACAACTCGCTCTTAAACACCCAATCCCCCACTACGTAATTGGCCCCGGCGCCAATGACGTCAGTTTGCTGGTATCCCAACACCAAACGCTGCGCCTCCCTATCAACAGGGATCGGCGTCGGGTCATGGATACGGGCGGCAATCAAGTGCAGATCGCCCCACGACTGGGATGAGTATGCACGCACCACCCAGTCTGGATCTCTGTACAGATTTGGCTCATCGGCGCGAACAGTTGCATCGAAACCACCTATACCAATGTAAGGATCAAAATCACTTTGGGCATCGCCATAACGATGGGGACGAAACTCATGTTTGAGTATCAGCTCCAGCCCATTCCGGCCTCTCTGATAACCCAGACGGCTAGCCAGCACCGGCAGACGTGATTCGCGCAGATTGACCAAACCCAATATACGTTCGTCACGCGGATTAACCACATCCAAGGGCTGAAAGTAATCCGACATGCCGAGCGCAACCAACTGGCGACCCACCTTCAAACGCCATCGCCCAATCGGGTAAAAATCAACATAACCTTCATTAAGCAACGCCTCAGTCTCTGTTTCACCATCAAGATCAGCCGCCTCATGTGCGATGTAACCGGTGACACGGAGATCAGCGATGGCGCCCATCGGAAAATCACTCTCGAGCCAAAGCAACAGCCGTGCAGATGTCACACCCGGCTGCTGGCGTTTGAACGCTGCGCTTTGCGTTTGCGAGCGAACCGCATAGTGGCTTCGTGCATCAATAAAACCATGCCAGCGGGGAGCAGTATCTGGTGGAAGATCTATCCCCGTAGCGATGGGCAGCACCCCCATCTCTTCCGACAAATCCGGAAAATCGGTCTGTTCCTGCGCAACAACCTGTTTTGCTGCACAACAATAGACAAGCACAAAAGCACTTAACCAACCCCACATATTCATTATTTAACAGAACGTCCCAAATTTTGTGGCGATAACTGAGCTTCATCAACAGTGCCATTAATCATCACCTCATCCGCCGTCAGGGTTGTGGCATGGACCACAGCGCCCTGCTGGGTGAGCACCATCTGTTCACGGCGACCGACCCAGACCGAATCAATATTCTGGATCTCGGAGAGAGTGTAAAACTTGACCCAACCGGGATCCTTTAACCAATACTTGCTCTTCACCACCATCTTTTTCTCTCTATCCACCCAGTGCCAGACCCGCTGGTAACCGGTACGGTCAATCACCTTGTCACGAATCTCTTTTGCCGGATCCGCCTGCACCAGCACCTGGCCCTCGGCCACCTTCTCATCATCAACATAACTGAAATCAAAATGCTCAAGCTTGATCTCTTCCAGATCACCATAGGTAAAGTCACTGCCGAGAAAATAGTCGGCACGACTACCGGTCGCAAGACGAATGACACGGGCCAGCTCCGGCAAGAAAATCCAGGCCTCATCTTCACGACTGCTCTCACCCCAGTCGTAGGAGAGGAAGGTAGTCCCGGCAAGACGAGAGGGAGATAAGACGATAGTCTTGGATTTTTGATCTGCACCGATCTTTTTATTGATCGATTTGACTCGACGCACTGTCCGATTTTTATCCTTATCTATCAGAGTGACACTACTGGTGGTCACCCACGTATCCCCCCTGTAACGATCCTTGACGCTCTTCATCAACGCATCGGCGCCAATGTCAGCATGGGCAGTAAACGGCTGGATAAATAACATACTCAGTGCTACGCCATAAATGGCTAAACGCTTCATTGATTACTCCTGATTAGTCACTGGTTCTACTTTAGGTGCAGGCTCATACTTGCCGTCTGGTTGCTTGCGTTCCAGAGAGGCGATAAATGTGATCAACGCAGGACTCACGATCAGGTCGAGAACGATCGCAAGCACTAATGTACCACCCAGAATCAGACCAAAACGCGACAGCGGTTCGATCGATGAAAACGCAAAAGTGGAGAAACCACATGACATCACAATACTAATAATTACCAGCGGCGCACCAACATCCCGCAGCGTATAGGTAATTGCCTGCTGGATATCGACACCGCTCTCGCGTCTGTGACGCAATGCGGTGTACATGAAATGAACCGTATCATCCACCGATACAGCAAGTGCAATACCACCCAATAGAACCATAAACATATCTACAGGCAATGCCATATAGCCCATGCTTCCCAATGCAATCCACACCGGCAGAAAGTTTGGAATCATACTGGCGATACCCACTTTAAAATCACGCAATACGATTAATAACATGACCATGATTAGACTCGCAGCGAGAAAATAGCTACTCCACATACTGTCAATAACATCCAGAGCGCCCAGCGATTGCATATATGCAACACCCGTAATCGTTATCAATACGTCAGGCCCAAACAGCTTTTTGGCCTGCTCGCGAATCTTGTCATCCAATCCGACATAATTGTGTGCATCAGCCCACGCCATGCGTACCGTGATACGCGCCTTGGAGTAACTGCGATCGGTCAGCCGTTCGATCTCTTTGGCCCCTCCCCCCTCATACAGCAGCAGCTCTTGTTGTAATAAACCTATTGTATTGGGCAAATCACCGCTCTCACCACGCGTCAAAACACGATGCACACGAGAGATCGAATCAACAATAGAGCTGGTACTACCCACCTGTAATGCGCCATGGGAGAGACTGCTACTATAGTCCTGCAGCGCGCGCAGATTTTTCATAAAATCAGGAGTAAGTATCCCCTCCTCTTTGCCAGTATCAATGACAATTTCCAACGGCACAGTTGCCTGCATATTGCGATCAATCTCGAGCGTATCAACCCTGACAGGGTGATCGGAATCGAACCAGGTCAGAACATCGTGCGCATAGTGAATACGGGTAATGCCCGGCAGGGCCAGCAGAATCACCCCAAGCACCCCACAAAGAACCAGACGGTAATGACGTGCAGAGAACTGACCAATCGGGACAACCACTGCCGTCAGCGTATCAAACAGCCGCAGACGCGCCTTTGGCGCACTCTTAACCGGCATAATACGCAGCAGTGCTGGCAGCAGTAAGATTGTGTATGAAAGACCGAGCAACGCACCAAAAGCAGCCATCCATCCAAACTGGGAAATGGGCTCGAGACGCGCCACAGTAAATGCCATAAATGCCAGCACATCCGTTAATGCGGCATAGATCACGGGAGTTCCGCTATTCGCCAACATATTACGAATTTTTGTTTCAAAGTCGGGTTCAGAATCATTTAGAAAATGGCTCAACAGATGGACTGAACTGATCACACCTATTGTTAATAAAATAGGCGGTAACGCCTGACTCACCGCCGTAATCGGGATGCCGACCCACCCCATCATGCCCAGCACCGACAGTAACGATAAGATAATAACCACCAGCGGTAACAGAACGCCTACCCACGAGCGCAACTGAATGGCGAGTGCAACAATAACAACTAAAAACGCAAGACCAGACAACAGGCCAGCATCGCGATGAATTGCCTCTTCATGTGCCTCGTCGATGATCGGTCCGCCGGAGATGCGCAAATCAAATCCATCAGCTTCGTAGTGCTGAGCGACAACGCGGATGGCGTCTATGAACTGCCCCATTTGTGGACCAGGAAGTTTGACCAGCGCATCGTTTGTCGCAGGAACCTCATCACCATCAAAGTAGAAACCCGGCTCCAGCTCCAGCTCCGTGGCAAGCGCAGATGTTTGAGTATCTATCCTGTCAACATTTGCTGCGGGCTGTGACGATTTGATACCGAGCCGCTGATCCAAACCGTCGTGCCACTCTTTAATAGATTGCCCAAGACGTTTTAATAGATTTCCCTCGTGCGCCTGCTTCGTAAGCGCCGCACGATCAAGTGCTGCCTGCGTAACATAGGCTTGCGGACGAATCGCGATCAGAGTCATCTTTCCGTCGGGCGACAACAAGCTACGTCTGTACAAAGGACTTTCTAGAATATCGGTCTTCATTGCGCCAGATAACTCGCCCGATACTGGCCATCGATCACCAAGCTTACTGGTTCGAACGACACCATCAGCCTCATCCACATAGGTAACACTAGCGAGACTAATCACCTCCGCGTTCCACGGGACAGAGCGCTCAAGCTCCCGCTGGAATTCACGTAGTTGCACCATGAATTCACCATTAAATATCTCGTCGGAATGGATGGCTATCACCACCGAATCCTCCCGGCCAAACGTTTTCTGGAAATTCTGGTAGTCAATCTGCGCCGTGTCGTTTTTACCAAACATCGCATCGTTTGTAGCATCTACCCGCAGGGTCGAAAACCCCAGACCAAAGGTGATCGTCAGCAGCAGAACCAAACCTATAATGGTCCAGGGATAACGTGCCGAACATAACGCCAACCAGAGAAATATTCGTTGAATCAAGTTTGACCTCATAGATACTGTTGTTGCCCGGAGTGAGAAATTAACTTTCTATTTATTACGACAAACTCAACTCATCAAATGACACCAAAAGCCCGGCTCAGAAACCAGACACCAATCATTGAGATACCGCCTCCGGTCACCAGCAGACCTTTTCGCAGAAAGTTCTGGTGATTGGCAGCTACGCCAATACCCACACCGAGCAGATGCAACAACGAGGTGCTGATGATAAATCCAAATGAGTAAAATGCCGGACTTGCTGAGTTCGGCATCTCCACACCATGTGCGTAGCCGTGAAAAACACCAAATAGCGAGATAAAACCGTAAATCAGAAACAGTGGAATACCTTTGTGACCAATCGCAATACTCAACCCCAGGACGACAACTGAAATGGCAATCCAGAACTCCCCATGTGGCAAGTCCACCTGAAAAATACCAACAATAGCGCCAGCGGCCATCGAACTCACAAATGCCAACGGCACGAGCCAGATATGCCGATGGCCAATCAGCGAACTCAAAATTCCTACTGAGACCATGGCGAGCAGATGGTCAACGCCAAAAATAGGATGGGTCAGGCCGGCAATAAAACCGCTGCCATCATCACTGCTGTGAGCAAACGCAAGTGTTGGCACACACATGGTGATCAACACTGAAATGCGAAAAAACTTAGCCAATATAGTCATGTTATTTATCCCGATTATTGAAGAGTGGTTTGCATGACAGGAGAGTCATTCTGGGGAATTTTTGCCCACATGACAGCCGCCACAATGACCCATATACCGAGTATGTGATGGCTAAAATCGAGCACATGGCGCAAACCAAAGGGCATATCACCGGTTAACAGATGCGCCACCTCATGGGCCATGAAAAACAGAGTCACCAGAATCGTTATGACAATAACTGCATAACGGAACCAGACGGCGCGCAGTGTCACTACCAGCATAGGAATAAAGATGTAAATACACATGATAACCAACATGACAAGCAGCCCACCCTCGCTCATGTCCTCAGCCCAACTTCCGAAATTTTCCGTAATAGCGCTCTTTGCAAGATCTACAATGAACATGGCCAACAACACCATGAACATCATGCACCATCCCACCACGATAGTGGCTCGAAGCCTGAATTCGCGTTCACTCATTAATGTAGCTCCTTGGATTTAAAAAAACTGATGTCGTTAAATGGAATATTCATGTCAGACAGACTGTTCACAGTAGGCGGCCCAGTAATCATCACCTACCATATTTGACAGCAACTGCTGATCCACTGCCGGGTCAGAAAAATAGTCTGAACAGACTCGCTGACCGCCAAACATCGTGACAAACAACACCCCTGCATCAGTCAATTCAAACAGACGGGCAGTCACGATATCGCTGTGATGATGGCGCTCACGCATTAACTGACGACACTGATCGAGCCACTCATCAAGCGGAACCAGCGCGGGGGCAGGAATACCCGAGACCACAAGCGCGGTACGAACAATCTCGCTAAAGGTTGGTGCAGTGCGATCAACCACGTGGGCAACGGCATGACCGTCACGATGCCGGTTTGCATCGCTGACAATCAGTCGCGCCAAACGATCCACCGGCACACCATCAACACAGGAGTCTGGCCACTCAGGAACAGTACCAACACTACGCGCAACCTCCAGCACGCAACTCAGAATATTGTCCTGCGTCGCCGGGCAGTTCGATGCGGGCAGTACGTGCGGGATTCGCACAATACTAACGGGGACTTGTGGGGCTGCCGCCATGAGGATACGTTCGGCAGCCCATTTGCTCTGCGCATAACCGATCATCAACCCTTCTGGTGAATCGGTGACAACCTCCGACGGGTATACCGTGAATCTGCCATCTAACTTGCGAATACATACCGCCTGGCTGGAGGTGAAAACAATAGGTTTGATTCGCCCATGCTGCGCCAAGCGGATCATTTCCGGAATCGGTAATACGTTAGCGTTGCGCATCGTCTGGTAGTCGGCAATCGTGTCAACTGACGCCGCAACATGGAAGATGTAATCAACCGTTTCGCAAAGCCACTGCCACTCACTGTCAGGCAGGCCACACTGATATTTTCCGATCTGTGCTGTCAACGGAATAATACGCGCCTTGTCCGCAGCGGATAGTCGCAGACCATAGCGCTCAAAGTTACCAGTAATACGCGCCAACTCATCCACATCATTAGACCTCACCAAACAGATAACATCAGCAGCGGTACTGGTCAGCAGCTCCCTCAGCAGATATGTACCTACCCAGCCGGTTGCGCCGGTGAGTAAAATTTTTCCGGCAGCGTATAACGTTGACGCTGGTGCGCTTGCGGTCAATGCTGGCAGCAAGGCAATCAGCTGGCTGACGTCAGACTCCATGGAGTGAACGTCTTCATTGAGTGACGGAAAGGTTTTTTCGGCGGGTGGAATCAAAGCACTGATATTATAAGAGCGCTCTGCACCTCTCGCCGACAGCAATTCGGCCAGTGCTTCGATAGTAGGGTTGTAGAGGAACTCATGGATCTCAAGCGTGGCCGGAACCTGCTGATTGATCTCACGCACGATCTGCGTTGCGATCAGAGAATCGCCGCCCACATCAAAAAAATTATCGGTCACGCCCAGACCATCACGGCGCATCACATCAGCCCATATCTTAACCATCGTGCGTTCAAGTTCGTTGCGCGGCGCGACATGATTCAGGAAGGTGGTTTCCGGTAGATCAGGCACTACCGGCAACGCCTTGTAATCAAGCTTGCCATTCGCCGTGACCGGAAACTCCTCCATGAGCACAATGTGCTGCGGCACCATATAGTCAGGCAGTCGCTCAGCCAGATAACTACGGGTAGCACCGGTATCGAGCGTAGTAATCTGCAAGGGGCCGGTGGCTACAATGACGTGAAAGCCGAGGTAGTCAATTGCAGTACCCGGCGCATTCACTACCAACACATCACTGAAGCAGGCATCATCGAGTGCTTGCCTCCACTGTTCAACCGTAAGCAGACAGTGACGACTGCGCAAGTTAGTATCAGTAAAGCCGTCAAACCCCTGCTGTAGCCCCATGTGCAGATCAAATGAAGGGAAAAAACGGGTCTCTTCCAGCAATACCAGTTGACCGCCCGGTTTTAATAGACCACGAATGTTATTCAGGGCGGAGTGAATATCACAAACGTCATGCAACATGCTCGACGCCAGCACCAGGTCAAAGCCATTGCGCTGAACCCCCTGAAACTCCGGACGAATATCGACGTTGTAGCAGGCGAACTCAATGCTGCCACTCTGGTCACCAAAAAGCTGCTGCGCACGGTTGAGGAAAAACTCGGAGATGTCGGTAAACGTATAGTGACAACCACTCGCCATCAAACCCGGCAGAACGTGCTGGGTAGCCGAGCCAAGACCAGCACCGATTTCAAGCACCGAGAGCGAACCGCCGCGCTGTTCGAGCAGCGCATCGATGACCAAACTCAGCTGCTGATGGTTGTCTGGAAATAGCTTCTGATAGATACGCGCCGTCGCGTCAGCGGTATAGATCTCAGCAGAGTGGATATGCTCAGTCAGGATATCGCGCAACTGCTCAACCGCCTGCGTAAACCAGCGCGCCTCCTGCTCGCTGAAGTTTAATGCCTGCTGGAGCCGCTGCTCTATCTCGCCAGAAAACGTGGGCAAATCGATGCTCTGCCACGGGGCGCAGATCTCAAACACCTCAGCAGCGACTTCACTCACCAATCCGGCGCTACCAAGTTCATCGAAAGCGCGACCCAACCAGCGGCGATAACGTGGAGCGACGCCGCGCGCCAGCAGGTCCTGTACCGTCAGCAACTCCCCCGGCGTACCCGTAACACCAAAACTACGCAGGGCCGTCATCACAGCGCTGAGATAGTAGTCATCAAGACGCGCCCAAGTGCTCTGCAAATCAGCATCGAGTTCACGTACCGCAGTGGCTGCAACTCTGGCCGACAGTAAACTTGTCAGAGGCGCTGGCACCGCAACCGCGTGACGATAGCCCAACTCCTGAATCGGCGTCTCGGCCATCTGCACGTAAGCTGCCAGCTGGCGGTTCTGTTTTATGCCAGTGGCTAATACAACGGCCTCTTGAACCTCTGGGTGTTGGCGCAAAACGGCTGCAACCTCCCCCGGCTCCACGCGGTGCCCGCGAATTTTGACCTGGTCATCATTACGGCCAAGAAATTCGATATTTCCGTCTGGCAGATAACGCCCCATATCACCGGTGTCGTAGAGTCGGGCGCCACTTTCAGGATGAGTGATAAAACGTTGCGCAGTGCGCTCTGCATCACTCCAATAACCTTCGGCCAACCCCGCACCACCGATATAAATACCGCCTCGCACGAAATCCGGAGATGACTCGAATCGCGCATTGAGCACCAACATCGACTGGTTGGGCAACGCCTTGCCATACGGGATGCTCGACCAGTCTGGATCAACCGCATCAATCTGATAGCTGATAGACCAGATCGAAGCCTCAGTGGCGCCACCCAGGCTAATCACAACAGCATCCGGATAGAGTGCTCGCAGGCGCGACGGTAAATCGACGGGAATCCAATCACCACTGAGCAGCACCGCACGCAGATGGGTATTTCCCACGCCAACATCGACGACCGAATCAACCAGCATGCGCATCAATTGGGGAGCAGAGTTCCAAACAGAGACCTGATGCTGTTCGATCAGATCGCGCCAATGCAACGCATCAAGGTGACGCTCAGCAGCGGGAAGCACAAGGGCGGCGCCCACATCGATAGCGCCAAACAGGTCATACACTGACAGATCGAAACTCAATGATGAAACCGCCAGGATGCGATCTTCAGCCCGCAAATCGAGCATCGCGTTGATGTGGAGGATGGTGTTATACGCGGCCTGATGGGTAATCATCACCCCCTTAGGCTGCCCGGTGGTGCCCGACGTAGGCCAGATCCGCAGGCTGCACCTGTGCTGACGTTAGCGGAGGTAGATCATCGTCGGACACCGCTAACGCAACAATCTCCTGCACCGCAAATTCTGGAGCGAGTAGCAGACCACCGGCCTGCGTCAACACACATCGCACCTGGCCTAATTGCAACAGTTCATGCTGACGTTGCGGCGGCAGGCTGGCGTCAACAGGCATATAAGCGCCGCCCGCCTGCAAGATGCCAAACACACCGACCATCTGCTGCCACCCCTTGTGCATTACCACACCGACCAGTTCGCCGGGTCGCAACCCTTGCGTCTGTAACCAGTGGGCAACGTTGGTACTTTCGGCCAGCAACATCCGGTATGTCAGCGTACGCTCGCTGCTGATGAGTGCTGGCGCATCCGGTGTGCGCTGCGCAAACTCAAACAACCCGGCATGTAATACACGCTCCACAAGTGGCTCCACCTGTTCACTACGTGTCGCCAGCATCGACTGCGGCAAATTAACCAACAGACCCCGATCCCACGCCGCTTCATCATCCGCCAACTGAATCAGCAAGGCGTGGTGTGCATCGAACATGGCGTCTAGCACGCCCGGTTCGAACATCGCATCAACCGCATCCCAGTTAAAGACCAGGTCGCCTGCAATCTCCATCACCTGATTATCGAGCCACACTTGTGGTGTCTGGCTGAGGCCGTAGACCATGGGGCCAAATCGCTCAACCAGAGAGGCATCCTGTCCCTCCTCCTCACTGCCCAATACCAATGCACTCGTAAATACCACCGGCATCGCTGCATGCATACCCGCACGCTGCCGTTGGCTCCACTCGCGCAGCACCTGGACGCCACTGTACTCACTGTGTTCCAGATCATCCATCAATCGACGTTGCAACGCCGCCGCCCGCTGTCTGAAACTGGAGTTGTAGTTGCGATGATCAACTTCCAACATTGTCAAAGAGGTGAAATCACCGATCAATCGCGATACCTGCGGGTGCACCGGCAGGCGATTAAACAGGGTGAGATTGAGTGTGTAGTGGGCGCTACTGCTCCAGCGGCTCAGCACCTCGGCGTACACCGCAAGCAGCAGTCCCGACGGGGTCAGCCCCTCGTTCCGTGCCCGCGTCTTAAGGGTCAACCAACGTGCCTTATCGATGCGAATACGGCGGCGCGAGAAGCGCGGCGGCTCCTCCGTTTTTGTTGTGCCTAGTATCGGCAATTCCGGCGCGCCGGGCAGCGTGTCTAACCTCTCCTCCCAGTAACACCTCGCCCGTTCGTGAGCAGCGCCTCCCAGCAAACGGCGCTCTGTCAGGATATAGTCGCGGTAAGAGATGTCGATTGCCGGCAGTGGCTGATGCAAATTTTCATACAGTTGATGCCACTCCTGAAACAGTACAAACATGCTCCAGGCGTCCATGGTCAACATATCGAGACTCACATGCAACCGCGAATGGCCATCCTTTAAACAGGTAGCGCGAACATCGAACAGCGGCCACTGATCGGCAGGCAATACGTCAAGCGACATCGCCTCACGAGTGGCCACAATAGCGCCCTCCGCCGCCGCAGAGGTCGCCGCGGAGAGATCCTGCACTGCGATCTGATACCGCGGCACATCCGGCAAAATTCGTTGCAATCCGTTCGAATCAACAACTGCCCGCAGCATGTCATGCCGTTCGATCAAACGGCACAACGCGGTGTTCAAACGATCATGATCAAGATCAACGCAATCAAGTTCGAAATAGAAGTGGGTCGCCACCTGGCCCAACTCGACCAGTTTGTGCCGCCCCATCCAGTAGGCGTGCTGAACATCAGTCAGCGGAAATGGCTCCGCGCGCGCCTGAGGCGCGGCCACAAACTCCGGCAGCGCTGCATCATATTTTTTTGATTGCATCTGCCGAAAACGTTCAATCAGCACCGACTTATGAGTCTGTAACGCTTCGCGCAGATCGGGGGTCAGCGCGTGAGCCGGCCCCATCACCTTTAATTCATCGCCATCCAACTCCACCCGAATACCGGCGCGAGCAACTTTGAGAAGTAGTTCTTGCATAGTAATTTCCTTATGTTCCTAATCAGCAAGTGCAAGGCGTGCAGCAACTGCCTGATGCGCAGAGTCACGGGAATGTAACCATTTGGCGATAGTGTCAGCCACCTGATCAAGATGGGGTGGCAGCAACAAGGTGTGGTGTGTACCAGCGCGATAGTGTGCTGTGATACGCCCGCGCGTGAGGTTGGACCATCCCCAATCAACTGCCGCCGTGTGGGAGTGAGTTGCAAATTCGCTGACCACGCCATCTCTGGCGCGCAACAACAACAGATCCGCGTCAATCGCTGCAGGACGGTAATCACGACTGCCACGCACGATTCCCTTGAAGACCCGATACACCGGCAACAGAGCAGACAGGGTATCCATCGCCGTATGGTTCAATTCGCGCAACTGCTGCGCCACTGCCTGCAACTGTTGCACATCATCAAGTTCACTCAGCTCAAGCGGTGCCAATAACGTAGCCACCGGCAGGTCAAGTGCGAGATCTTCCAGAAACCAGGCCAGCAACGTCAGATCATCAATGTCAGGGTGAGAGACCACTGGCGCCGGACAATCAACCAGCACCACGCCTGCCACCTGCCGTCCGATATCCTGTAACTGCGCGGCCATTTCAAAGGCGATCAACGCCCCTGATGACCATCCACCCAGAAAAACCGGACCGTGCGGTTGCACTTCGATAAGCGCTTGCACATAACGATGCGCCATGGCGGCGATGTTATCGAGCGCCTGACTCTGCCCATCCAATCCCGCAGCCTGAAACGCAGTGACAGGAGCGTCCAAACGGCTGGAGAGCTGCCGGTAACACATCACATGACCACCTGCCGGATGAACCAGATACAACGGCACACCACTCTCGGATTGGCGCAGCGACACCCGGTGTGGGTGCGCTTGATGCATTGCATCCTGAGAGAGAAATTCAGCCAGCCGTTCGATATTGCGCGTCTCCCATATAACGCCAATCGATAACGTCATACCGATCTGGTTACGGATCGCACCTACGATGCGAACGGCTTCAAAGGATTGACCACCCATTTCGAAAAAATCGCCGCTAAGATCTACCACCTCACGGCCAAGCACTGTGCGCCAGATGTCTCTCAACTGCGCTTCGATTTGATTACGTGGTTCATAACGCGCTGCGCCGACCGCTGTGTCGCTCTCGTCGATCGGCGGCAATGCGGCGCGATCAAGCTTGCCGTTCACACTCAACGGGAGGCGCGGCAATACACCGATGGCATGCGGCACCATGTAGGCAGGTAATTTGCTTGTCAGGTGGCTGCGCAGCGCCTCAAGCTGAAGCTCTGCGTCAGGCGCAGCGACCACGTAGGCCAACAACCGGGGAGCCGACTCTGGATTAACACGCTGCACTGTTGCAACGGCTGACGCCACGCCTGAGCATCGCCCCAGTTCACTTTCGATCTCCCCTAACTCAATCCGGTGGCCCTGAATTTTGACCTGCGTATCACGTCGTCCGAGAAACTCGATAACACCACCAGGCCGATAGCGACCCAGATCGCCAGTGCGATATAACCGCTGCTGACTGAGTTCGCCATGTTGAGTGTGGCAGCCAAACGCCGCTACGCTTTTTTCCAGATCGGCCCAATACCCCTGAGCCAACCCAATACCACCAATGTAGAGTTCTCCAGTACACCAATCAGGCGTCTGCCGCCCCCAGGCATCCAGGATGTACCACGGCTGGTTTTGCATCGGGTAACCATAAGGGATACTGCTCCATTCAGTAGAAAGGGTCTGCACCTCATAGCAAATCGACCAGACTGACGCCTCGGTGGCGCCGCCCAAGCTGACCACATTAACGTTAGGAGCGATGCGCCGGAGCCGCTCAGGAAGATCAAGCGGAATCCAGTCACCACTCAACAGTACCAATCGCAAATCAGGCAACGTAATCTTCTGCGCCTCAGCCGCCTCAACCATTAATAGCGCCAACGGCGGAGCGGAGTTCCACAGCGTAATCTGCTCGCGCTGCAGCACATCGATCCAGTGCGCCGGATTCAAGCTCAGCTCAGGCTCCGGATAGACCAGGCGCGCCCCGGCAGCGGCAGCACCAAACAGGTCATAAACCGACAGATCAAAACCAAACGATGAGATCCCCAACAGGCGGTCCTGCGGCCCCACCGCAAAGCGCCTGTTAACATCTTCGATGGTATTAACTGCGCCACGATGGTCGATCATCACGCCCTTGGGCCTGCCGGTGGAGCCAGAGGTATAGATCAGGTAAGCGAGATCACTGTTATCCCCCACTCTGTTCAAAGGCGCGCTCACACAGGCAAACAAACAGAGCTGGGCAATATCAAATACACGGACTGACTCTGGCCAGTGCAACTGCCGCACGTAGCACGTATCCGCCAACACCACCTGAGCTTCACAGTTATCCAGTATGTAGCTGCGCCGATCTTCCGGAAGCGATGGATCAACAGGCACATACGCCGCACCCGTCTTCAGCACACCAAATACCGCCTGCACCAGCGAGACATTGCGATCTGCGATAATCGCCACTTTACTGCCCCTGCCAACACCGCTGTTGCGCAGCTGCTGAGCAATCGCGTCACTGGTTTGCATCAACACGGCATAGCTGATTGTGCCGGCACTGTCCGACACCGCAATTGCATCCGGCCGTTGGCGCGCCGCAGTAGCGAGATACTCTTCCAGACGCAAACGAGGAGGCTCATTCGCAGCAGGCGTCACCTGCGCGCGCACCTGCAACTCTGCGGCAGGAGTCAACTCAAGCGTTTCGTTCAACCAGAGCGCGGGTTCCTGCGCCAGTCTCTCGATCAGCGCGGCATAGGCCTGCCACATCGCATCCACCACACCGGGCGGGAAAAACTCCTCAAGCAGATCCCAGACATAGAACAACTGCCCATCCGCCAACTCCCAGAACTGGTGATCAAGCATGACCTGAGAGGTTTCGAGACAACTGAACTCGGCCTTCTCAAACCCCTCCATGAAGAGACCGCTGCCGACTACAAACGGAATTGCAGCGGAGCCAAAACCTCCCCGACGCCGGTTGATCGACTGCATCACCTGCATACCACCCCACTGTAGATGGCGCGCATCACGCAATACCTGCTCCTGTAACCGTCGTGCACGGTCGATGAAGCGGTCATTGGGACGGAAATCGATCTCTAATGGATACAACGAGGCAAAGTTTCCAACGATATCGCGAATCTCTGGATGAATATCGAGCCGTCGGGTCATCATGTTGCTCAACACAAAGTGTCGGCTATTACTCCACGCCGCCAACACCTCCGCGTAAGCAGTAAAGAGTGCGTTCGATGGGGTGACACCGGCACTACGCGTCTGGGCCACAAATGCCGACCAGATGTCCGCGGCGATGAATCGTTCACGCCGCTTCAACGTCGAACGACAACGGCGGTTAAGATGAGTCAGCAACGGCAACGACGGGGCCTCTGGCAGGTGATCCAAACGCTCTTCCCAATAACGTCGCGCCTGTTGCCCAGCAGTGGAGTGAGCGAGGCGATCCAACGTCAGCGCAGCATCGCGGAAGGCAAGCGTCAAAGGCGGCAGTGTCAACTCAGGTTCACGGTAATAACTATCAATCTCCTGCAACAGGCGCGTGGTGCCATAACCATCAGAGAAGAAATTGTTGTGGTTGTAGTGGATACGGTTTCGACGCACACCGGCCTCAATCCAACTTGATACCCGCAGATCGACCCATGGCCAGCGATTCAGCGGCAACTCAGCATGCATCATCTGCGCCCGTATCTGCATCAACGCCTGTTCCAACGCATCACCCGACAGCGCGCTCAGATCGATCCGCTCGATCACCAGCGGAGCAGGATTTTCCACCGTCGCCAACTGCCCTTCATCATCAACAATGACCAGCTCGCCACAATGACGCCGCAACGCCTTGTTCCAGGCAGCTTCATACCGGGCAACATCCAACTCAGAAAGGGTGCGCTCCAGATAGTAGTGAGGACGTACATGGAACTCCATGTACGGGTCATCTGCGAGATAAAAACCGAGCTGCATATCAGAGAGTGGGAAGGGTTCATAACGGCGCGCCGGATCCGGTTCACAGACGGGCAGCGCGCTCACATCGGCGGCGACCTGACGCGCTTCGCTCAACCACTGCATCAACTCACCCTTATGCTTGGCGAGTTGTTCGCGCAGTTGGGCGGTCATCGCCCCAGGCGGTGCCTGCACCTTCAGCCCATCACCTTCACGACTAATCGAAACATTAGCGCGTTTGAGTTCCTGGAACAGCAGACTCAGGCTCATAACACAAATACCTCTTCACCATTGACCTCGGTATCTTGATCGGCTGGCGTTTGGTTAATGACCGCAAACAGAATCTGTTCATAGATTAAATTCGCAATTTCACCGATGTTGCCGCCGCTGATCAATAGGTGCGCCGGCAGATCAACACCGGCCCAGATACGTACACGGTTACGCAGATCCATCGCCATCAGCGAGTCCAATCCAAGATCTGACAACCGCACACTGCTGGCAGTCGCAAAACTATCGTTCAAGGCCGGTTGCCGTAAAACGATGGCTGTCATGCCCAGCAGTACCCGGGCGATAGCCTGCAACGCCTGCACCGGTTCCAGGCTGGAGAGTTCATCGAGTTGCGGATATTCGGATTGCGATGGTGACGGCGTTACTGCCATCTGCGCAGCAAAAATGTCTCGCCACAAACCAGAACGGAAGAGAGTCGCCTGGGTCGCCAACAACCGTTGTGGATCGCAGGCCATCACCAAGCCTTGATCGCCACTGACAGAGAGTTGCTCGAAGGCCTGCATCGCTGCGCCGGCAGACATCGGCGTCAATCCCAGTTGACGCAACTGACGCGCCAGCGCTGCTGAACTGGCCATCCCGATCTCAGCCCACGGTCCCCAGTGGATCAGCAGGCTCGCCTCTCCCGCCTGACGGCGCTGTTGCGCAACAGCATCAAGCAGTGCGTTGGCCGCTGCGTAGTTAGCTTGTCCGGCGGAGCCGAGCACACTTGCTATTGACGAGAACAACATAAAAAACTCTAACGGGTAACCACGTGTCGCCTGGTCCAGGAACATGGCGCCCAGACATTTACCACGCATCACCTCTAACCATGCCGCAGCATCAAGCTCGGAGAATGCGCGGTCATCCAACGTTCCGGCGGCATGTATCACACCCCGCAGAGAGGGCCACTCCTGACCAAAACGCTCAAGCAGAGAATCAACCTCACAAGCTTGGCCAACATCCGCCGCCGCCAACACAACAGTGACGCCGCGATCACGCAGTGCCTGTAACCGGGGCGGCATCGACATGTTGTTGGTTGCCCGCCGCCCCACTAGCACCACATGCCGCGCGCCGCGCTCAACGAGCCATTCGCAAAAGGTCAGACCCAGTCCGCCCAGACCACCCGTAATAAGATACGAACCGCTGTCGCCAAACGATCTGCTCTTGCGATCCGCCATCGCTTGCTGACGCAGACGCGGTACCCACGCCTGTCCGTTCCGGACACTCAATTGAACCTCATCAGAGTGTTCAAGAACACGCAAACCACTGGCCCAGTCATCCGGTGCGGGACGTGAGGGCAAATCCAGCAGAGAGAGCTGAAGAGCTGGATATTCAACCGCCGCCGCACGCAGCATGCCGAGCACTCCTGCGTGCGCCAAATTCGGCGCAGCAAACGCCTCAGAGTCAGGCCCTTGGGCCTGATACGTCACCCAGCAGAGACGCAACCTGGCAGCCCATTCAAGCTGCACCAGACGCAGCAATAAACGCTGCGCATTGATACATAGCTGCACCGTCTGCGCCAATACCTCCGCGGGGGTTGCATTTACCATCACCTCAGGCAACAGCAACACATCCACTGTTTTACCCTCTGCCAGCCCTTCAGACCGTTCAGCCAGCCACGCCACAACCGCGTCGGTATCCGCAATGGACAAACCACTGACCTCCGCGCCGGGCGGCATAGGCATACCGTCGCATTCACCAATGATCAACCAAGGATTGACCCTGACGCTGATGCCGTGTGGCGCCGCTGCTCTGATCCATTCAAACCGATGGACGTGGGCCGATTCGTCTGAACTGCCTTGCCGCTCGATCAGCGCCAAGCGCAAACTGTCGATCTCGCCCACCAGTTGTCCATCTACGTTGAACAGTTGCAGGTCGGCGGTGATACTTGTCGAATGGGAATTAAGCTCCCTGGCCCTGACAACCACGCGCAACGCGCCCTCCAGTGGCGCGTACAGACGCACTGCATCGATCATGACGGGGATTGCCATACGGGCACGCAAATGAGCACTGTCTCGTATCTGTAACAGCCCCCCTACTACTTGGAATGCGGCATCCAGCAGCACCGTGTTGCCGTCATCATTCGCCACTACACCACTGCCGGCTGGCAGCATGATTGTGCCCTCGGCATACCCGCCACCCACATCGATCCGCTGCACCGCCTGGAACGCTGGCCCATAGGCCATACCGTAACCATGCCAAAGCGTATAAAAACCGGCACTGTCTATCGAGGTCTCCGCACTTACGGGGTGCCACGCCGCCGCTTCTGCATCAGCTGTCGCCACCCGTGCACGTGCGTGCAAAATCCACTCCTGAGTTCCCATCGCGTTCGAAAAAACCTGTGCCTCACCCTCCCGGCGGATCAGGATCTGAACTCGTGTTGGCCGCGCCGCATCCAGAAACAGCGCCTGTTGAAACGCGAGATCAGTAACACTCATTGCACAGTTGAGTTCAATAAAACCAGCCTGTTTGGCCGCTGCAATAATCAAACTGAGATACCCAGCCGCCGGAAAAACAGTGCGCCCGTCGATCTGATGGTCATTCAGAAATGGGTATTCCGCTGCCGGTAAGGTGATGATGAAACTGGCAATCTCCTGCGATGGCAGATCAAGTGCACAGCCTGGCCAAACAGAGGGGAGTGCTGTAGCAGAGGTACTTGTTGCAGCTACCGCCCGTTCGAACCAGAACGACTGCCGGTCGAAGGGGTACAACGGCAGTTTGTCTAGCGCAACAGAAGTCGCTGGCAGGCGCACACAAGCACCCGCCACATAGGCCTCACCCAACGCGATCCGCCATTGCCGTTCAGATCCTGATCCCGCTCGCTGGCTGGCGATCCACTGTCCATTCTCAATCGTGCGGCGTCCCAAACCGATCAGGGTCGCGCCTGGGCCTATTTCAATAAAGGTATCCGCACCCGCCTGTTGCAGCGTCGCCATCGCAGCGGCAAAACATACCGGCTCGCGCAGTTGTTCAACCCAGTAGGCTGGATCATCCGGCGCGGCGGCACTACGCGACGTACATAACAGTGGAATGCGCGGCGGGTTAAACGAAACAGACGCCACGGCCTCTTGAAACGCTGAGAGGATAGGCTCCATCAACCGCGAGTGAAATGCATGACTTACATCCAGGCGCTGCCAACCCAGATCCGCCGCATCCAGGACTGATGTCGCCGCATCAATCTCAGGCAAGCTACCGGACAGTACCGTTTGACCGGCTGCATTGTAGCCAGCGATATCCAGAGCCAGCTGATGCCTGGCCAGCAGATACTCGAGCGTATCGCCATCCGCCATCACAGAGAGCATTGCCCCCTCTCCAGGAGCGCTCGCCATCAAGCGGCCACGCTCAGCGACCAAGGGCAACACCTGTTCCAATGACAGGATGCCCGCCACACATGCCGCTGCATACTCGCCCACACTGTGCCCCAGCACCCAATCCGGCTCGACACCATAATGTTGCCACAAACGGGCGATGCCAATCTCAAGCGCTACCAATGCCGGCTGGGCATAACGGGTATCTCTCAGCCAGGTACTATCCGCACCGAACAGAATCGTCCCAAGCGGCACATCTAAAACCGGTCGGAGAATTGCGTCGCAGCGATCCAGGTGGGCACGAAACAGCGCTTCAGACTCGTAGAGCGCCTGCCCCATTCCCACATACTGAGCACCCTGCCCGGTGAACATAAACGCAATCCGGCACTTGCCACTTGCTGTGTTGCGGATCATGCCATCCTCACGCCTGGCCGACCTATCCGCGGCAAAGCGGCTGAGCTTCGCCACCAGCTCAGTGGGATCATCGGCAACCACTGCAAGCCTGTCCCGCAACTGCGCGCGTCCACGACTGGCCGACACACACACCGCAGTGGCCGCCTCCGGGTTTAAATTTTCCAGACGCGTTGCGTAGAGCTGCGCCAATGCATGCAAACTTGTTGCACTGCGGGCCGACAGCAGCAGTAACGGTTGAGCACAGGGCGCGGTTTCGTTGGCAGGAGAGCGGTTATACTCCTCCACAATCACATGAACATTCGTACCACCAAAACCAAAGGCGCTAACACCAGCACGACGCGGCTCCGATCTATGCGCAGACCAGGGGTGCGACACCGCCGGGACCTGCAACCGACTACCCTGCAAATCAATGTGCCGATTCAAGCTCTGAAAACTGGAGTTTGCTGGAATCTGTTTATGCCCCAGGGCCAAAACGGTCTTGATCAGTCCGGCTATTCCCGCTGCTGATTCCAGATGGCCGATCTGCGTCTTGACTGCACCGAGCCAGCACGGCAGATCTCCAGCTGTACCAAGCTCACCCTTAATCGCCTCAACTTCAATCGGGTCGCCGAGCGGAGTGCCGGTGCCGTGGGTCTCCACAAATCCGATCGAATCCGGCGTACAACCAGCCCGCGCCAATGCGGTGCGTATCACCTGGCGCTGCGCCAGACCATTGGGTGCCGTCAAACCGTTGCTGCGTCCGTCCTGATTGACCGCCGAACCACGAATCACCGCCAACACCTGGTCACCGTCGCGTTGCGCATCACACAACCGTTTCAATACAACAGCACCACACCCCTCACCACGCACGTAACCGTCTGCCCGATCGTCAAATGTTTTACAACGGCCGTCTGGCGACAACATACGTGCCTTGGTGAAGATGCCGCCAAACTCATCGGACAAGACCAGATTGACACCACCCACCAGCGCGAGATTAGATTCGCGCACCGCTAGGCTAAGGCACGCCTGATGCACCGCCACTAACGATGACGAACACGCCGTATCCAGCGCCACACTAGTGTAGTGTCCTAAATATATTGTTCATTTATAATGTTCTGCGTTATAGCAAGAGAAGTGAACAATGAATTCAGCAATCATTATTGAACTGAGCCCTCAAGAACAAGAGGTGTTGAACAAGAATATTCGGGGTAGGA
>CAMTXZ010000057.1:0-4441 GCA_947085765.1 uncultured Chromatiaceae bacterium
AATTGACCCAATGACACTACTGCCAAAACGCTATCGGGTGGGTAGCGATGCGTCGGTGACTGATCTTGGGACAGCAGTGGATGTATCAAAAATATTGCATCCTGAAAAACCGCGATGGTTGAATTTTGTGATGATAGTAAGCATGGATATCACTCAACCAAACAGTCCCCCTGGGATCGTGGCATATCTGGGGGATAGCTACGCTATCTATGCCTCACCACAAGCGCTCTACATCGTACAGAGTGACTATCGCTCTTTTGATAATAGCGAAATAGCCATACAGCCCGTTACCGCTTCAACACAAATTCATAAGTTCACTCTGCATGCCGAGTCTGTACAGGCAGCTGCCAGCGGCACAGTGCCGGGTAGGATTCTTAGCCAATACTCATTGAGTGAACATAAGGGATTTTTACGTCTGGCAACGGATGACTGGAATACAAACACAGCGGTGTATGTATTAGAACAAGTCGGAGAGATGCTGAATGTTGCGGGTAAAATTGAAAATATAGCACCCGGTGAAAATTTATATGCTGCCCGTTTTCTTGGTGATCGTGGATTTCTGGTTACCTTTTTGCAAATCGATCCGCTGTTCACGCTGGATTTATCCAATCCCCGTGCGCCAGCAGTTGTTGGTGAGCTGAAAGTTCCAGGATTTTCTCAGTACCTGCATCCCCTTGGTGACACCCATTTATTAGCGATAGGGCAATCACCGAATGATGTACAACTCTCTCTGTTCGATATCAGTGACTTTGCCAACCCGCAGCTTGTTGACTCAGTAGTCTGGGAGTCGGGTGAGTGGAGCGAGGCACTCTACGATCCATTGGCGTTTAACTATTGGGCCGAACACGGTTTGTTGGCACTGCCAATGGTTGCCTGGAGAGAGGAGAGATTATTTGGGGCTCGTATATACGGTGTTGACCCTGTAAGAGGTTTTACCAATAAAGGTCAAATTACAAGTGCAAGCACCCATTATCCGAGATGGTCACGTGCCGTTTTCATTGGTGACTACAGTTATTATGTGCGTGATGACCTGGTAGAGGTTGCAGCGACCAGAGCACTGGATCAGACCATAGCTTCAGTTGATCTTGTTGTTCCATCAGCCGTTATTAACTGATGCGTTCGATTATGTATTGCTGTTTACAGTCACTATAAAATCATCTCAGGGAATCGGTCTGGAGTTCGGCGATCACTTTGTCGATCAGCCCACTCCAGTCATGTCTGCTGTGCTGCCTGAAGAGGCGGGCGCTTGGATACCAGGGACTATCTTCTCTCTCTAGCATCCAGCGCCAGTCCGGCAGCAGGGGGAGCAGGATCCAGACCTTTTTACCGAGCGCGCCAGCCAGATGCACAACAGATGTATCGACGCAGATGATTAGGTCCATGGCTGAAATCAAGGCGGCGGTGCAGGCGTAGTCATGCAGCTCATCTTGATGGGAATGGATCTGTGTCAGTTCACTCAACAGTGCCTGCTCCTCTGGCCTGATCTCTTTATGCAGTGAATGAAATTCATAATCGAGTTCCAGCAGGGGTTTCAACGCTTGTAGCGGCATGCTGCGATTATGATCGTTAAGGTGCGCGGGGTTACCGGACCAGACCAGTCCTATTCGGGGTTTGACTCTTGGTCCGAGTCGCTCCAGCACATCAGCCTGCATCTGTGGGGCAGCGTTAAGGTAGGGAAAGGGGCCAGGTATGGACTCGACTGTAGTGCGGAACGCCAACGGCAGACTCATGAGCGGACAGTGGAGATCGAAAGGGGGGAGACTATCTCCCTTTGTAATCAGCGTGATGTTGGCATCGAGGGTGCTCAGTAGAGGTACCAGAGGGGCGGGGACCTTCAGAATAATTTTACCGGCCAACGGCGCCAACAGCAGAACATAACGAACGAACTGAAGCGTATCACCATATCCCTGTTCAGCGTGCAGCAACAGCGTCTTGCCCGTTACTGGTTGATCGCCCAGCCATAACGGTTGTTTGAAAGGTGGCAGCTTCTCTTTGGACTTGTTTGTTATCCAGCGAAACTCATAGAGCGGCCAACCCTGTTGATAATCTCCCAGCAGCAGTTTGAGAGTCCCTTTGTTGTAGCGTGCTTCGATATAGCCGGGGTTGAGATAGAGCGCCCGCTCATATCCTGCCAATGCCTCGCTGTGTCGCCCTGTTACGTATAACAGCAGTGCGCGGTTGTAGTGGGCTTCAGCAAAACCTGGCTGCAAGGCCACTGCTTTGTTGAGACTGATCAACGCCTCATCATAGCGTTCGAATTTTTCATGCAGCAGGACGCCGCGGTTGTTGTAGGCGATGGCGAATTTTTTGTTGCATTCGATCGCCTTGTTGAAGCTGACCAGCGCCTCCTCGTAGCGCTGCAGATCATCCAGCGTATTGCCGCGGCCGTCATGCGCTTCGGCAAAAGCAGGCTTGAGCGCAATGGCTTTGTCGAAGCTGTTTAAGGCACTCTCGTAACGCTCCAGCCCCCTGAGCGCAGTTCCACTGTTGTAATAAATCGCGGGATCATCCGGTCGGGCAATGGCGGCGCGATTAAAACAGTTTAACGCCTCTTCAAACCGTCCCATTTGGTTTAGCATCTGACCCGCTTCAGCCAGCGCCTGGAGGTTATAAGGATCAGCAGTCAGTACCTGCTGAAACAGCCACAACGCCTGCGGCAGGTTTCCCTGACGGTGGCTGGTGATCGCCTGCTGAAGCTGTATTGCAATAGCCTTGTTGGCTGAACCCATGTTCATCTGCGCGAGTTTGCCAATTACGCTGGACGAATCACCTTGATCGCCTGCAGACGTTTTTCATACGCCTCACGTGCGATACGGCAATCTTCAAGGAAGTAGGGCAGTTCACTCATGAGTAGTGCCTGTGGTCCATCCACCAGCGCCTTGCTGGGGTTGGGGTGGAAGTCGACCAGTACCATGTTGGCGCCGGCGATAATGCCTTGGGCCGTGACGTGGAAAACATCCATCAAACCATCTGGTGCAAAGTCACGGCTACCCACTGAATGGGACGGGTCGATACAGACCGGCATACGGGTGAGGCGTTTGACCACGGGTACGTGTGAGAAGTCGACAAAGTTGCGGTGTGGATCACCCATGTTGCTCTTCATGCCACGCAGGCCAAAGACCACCTTGCGGTTGCCTTCGCTGGCCAGATACTCGGCAGCGTTGAGAGACTCCTCCAGGGTGATACCAAAACCGCGTTTGAGCAGCACCGGCATCTCCTGCTGGCGGCCTACTGCCTTCAACAGTTCAAAGTTCTGGGTATTGCGGGTACCGATCTGCAACATCACGCCGGTAGGGTTGCCGGTGATCTCCAAGGCATGTTTGATCTCGGCAACGTGCTGTTCACAGGTCACCTCCATTGCAATCACCTTGATGCCGTATTTACCCGCCAGTTCGAATACATAAGGCAGACAGCTTTTGCCGTGGCCCTGAAAGGCGTATGGACTGGTGCGTGGTTTGTAGGCCCCCATGCGGGTGGTGACTTGGCCATGCTCCTGCAACACCTTCAGCATCTGCTCGACATGGGTCGGATTATCCACGGCGCAGAGACCGGCAAAGATGTTGAGATTGTCCTGGCTGAAGGTGACGCCGTTGTGTTCAAAGTGAGTGGAGCGGTTGGCATCCTTGTGGCGGCCCAGCACGCGGTACTCTTGTGAGATGCGCACCACACGCTCAACACCGGGCAGACATTTGATGTCGTTCTGATCCAGGGTCTTGGTATCACCCACCAGATATAGTTCGGTCAGTACCTGCTGCGAACCCTTCTCTTCATGCACACGCACCTGGATGTCAGGTTGATTGCTGAGGAAGTCCATCAGGTTGGTATATTCAGGACCGGATTTATCGATGTTTGGTTTGAGAATGACGATCATAGAATCCTGCCTGTTTTAATATAGGTGTAGATGGCGGCCATTATTTCATAAGGGGAGCAGAGATAACAGCTACACAAACAGGTTGTGGCAATGGGCCTTAGTGGTATATATGCGCTTATCCGTTTCAATTCAGGGGATGGGTTGCTCTTGGATATATTTTTATAGGGACATTTTACTGTCATAAAGCGCCGGTATAAAAGGGGACTGCCACCCCAATTGATTATGCGAGGAGTATCCAATGAACCATAAATTAAAACCACTTGTTGCCGCATTGGCCGTTGCAATATCCAGTCAGGCAGCCCTGGCTGAGGATGCCAGCACCTGGTATGAGGCGGGTCAAAAGACACTCAAAGAGGCAAAGCAGCTTCAGCCCAATGAGCGTCGTGCCAAAAATATAATCCTGTTTGTCGGCGACGGCATGGGTATCTCCACAGTCACCGCCGCCCGTATTCTGGATGGTCAGATGCGCGGCGTGGATGGTGAGAAAAACTCATTAGCCTTTGAAGAGCTGCCCTATCTGGCACTCTCCAAGACCTACTCCGCCAATCAGCAGACCCCCGACTCTGCGCC
>CAMTXZ010000058.1:0-5469 GCA_947085765.1 uncultured Chromatiaceae bacterium
AAGCGGCACCAGCCGTTAACCAGCCAGCGGGCGATCAGATCGGCGATGCGGATCGGTTGCTCCACCATATCGCAGACCAGCCACTGCACCCGGTTTTCCGGCTGGTAACGGAAACCATCGGCCCGTACATGGGTGACCAGGCCGCTCTCCATTATCGAATCCGCCATCGGGCCGTTGTCGATCGCAATCACGTACATGCTGCGGCGCACCAGCTGCCAGGTCCAGCCTCCCGGACTGGCGCCCAGATCAACTGCGTAGTTGCCGGGAATCATCTGCTGCTCGCGCTGTTCCGGCGTCATAAAGTGCAGAATCGCCTCCTCGAGTTTGAGTGTTGAACGGCTCGGCGCCTGTTTTGGGAATTTGAGGCGTGGTATGCCCATCGGCCACGGCGAGCTGTTGTGCTGCGGGATGTAACCCACATAGGCGGCGCTGGTATTCATAAAACAGATGTGGATGGTCAGATCGGTGTCGCCCTTGTCACTCAGCAGCCGCTCTTCGCGCAGTGCCTTGTTCAGCGGCCGCTCAAGACTGCGACAGAGGGCCAGCAAGGTCTTGCCATCGTTGGTATCGGGTGTCTCCAGCTCCAGTTGGGTGGCCGCAGTGGGCAGGGTATGCAACACCTCAAGCAGACCGCTGATGCGGTCCAGCACCGATAGCTCCTTGCAGAGCGCCAGCAGCACAAACCACTGCCGCGCAAAGATCAGCTGTTGCAGCGGCTGTTGCGCTACGATGGCCTCGGCATCCCCCGCGTTGTAGGTGCCAAAGATCACATAACCGGAATCGGCCTTGGCCTTGGCAAACCCGGCGATGCCCAGCGCGGTAGCCTTGTCATGAATCTCGGCGGCACATTCGCCTTCAAAACCGGGGCGACAATGGATGAAGAGACCTTGCATGTGGGGGGTTCCGCTGGCTGTTAATGCGCGCCACTATAAACAGCCAGGCTGTGAATAGCCATTGCTTTGAAGGGCCAGGCCGGTGCTACCATCCACTCTTATGATTCCATTAAAACCGCCAACCCCGCGCTGGGACCTCTTTTGCAGTGTCATTGACAACTATGGCGACATTGGCATCTGCTGGCGCATGGCGCGGCAGCTGGTGGCGGAGCATCAGCAGCAGGTGCGGCTCTGGGTGGATGACCTGGTCAGTTTTCAACGCATCTGCCCGCAGATCGATCCCGGTCGTCGCCGTCAGCAGTGCCATGGTGTTGAGGTGTGTCACTGGTCGGCGCCGTTCCCGACCATTGCTCCGGCAGAGGTGGGCGATGTGGTGGTTGAGGCGCTGGCCTGCACCTTGCCGCCGGAGTTTTTGGCGGCGATGGCGGCGCGCATTCGCCAACCGGTCTGGATCAACCTTGAATACCTGAGTGCTGAGGCGTGGGTGGACGAGTGCCACGGTATGGCTTCGCCCCACCCACAGCTGCCGCTGATCAAATACTTCTTCTTTCCCGGCTTCAGCCCTGCCACGGGCGGCCTGTTGCGCGAGCGCGATCTGCTGCAACAGCGCCGTGTCTTTCAGGCCGATCTTGTTGCTCAGACTGATTTTTGGCACTCACTGGGCGTGCCGGGGCCAGACAAAAATGAGCTGCGCCTGACGCTGTTTGGCTACGACACCCCGGCGGTGGCCGATCTGGTGCAGGTCTGGTCTGCGGGGCCACAGCCGATTCGCTGCCTGGTGCCCGAGGGGCGGCTGGCGCAACAGCTGCTGATCTGTTTGGGGGTCGACGCGGCCCAGGCTGGTGACCGTTTTGTCTGGGGTAACCTGACCGTACATCTGCTGCCATTTTTGGAACAGGATCGCTACGACCGCCTGTTATGGGGCTGCGATCTCAATTTTGTCCGTGGCGAAGACTCCTTTGTTCGCGCCCAGTGGGCCGGCCAACCACTGGTATGGCAGGCCTACCGCCAGGGGGAGGGCGCCCATCTGCTCAAGTTGGAGGCCTTTTTGCAATGTTACTGTCGCGGCCTGCCCGCGGCGGTGGCCACAGATGTAAGCGCCTTCTGGCTGGCCTGGAACCAGGGGGTAGGGGTGGCGGAGCAGTGGCCCGCCTTTTTGGCACGGCGCGAGGTATTGGACAAATATGGCGAGCAGTGGGCCACCGAGCTGGCGGAAGCGGGTGATACCGTCACGAACTTAGTGCTTTTTTGTGAGAAATATTTATAATCGCTGTCTCTTTTTTTATTAAGCCAGGGTTGATACTCCCATGATGAAAGTTGCTCAGGAAGTTCGTGCAGGTCAGGTAATTATGGTCGGTAACGATCCAATGGTGGTACTGAAGGCCGATTTCAACAAATCCGGCCGTAACTCCGCCGTTGTGAAGATGAAGATGAAGAACCTGCTGAACGGCGCCGCGATGGAGACCGTCTATCGTGCCGACGACAAATTCGAACAGGTCATCCTTGATACCAAGGAAGTGACCTACTCCTACTTTGCCGATCCGATGTATGTCTTTATGGATGGCGATTACGAACAGTATGAAATCGAAGCCGAAAATGTCGAAGATGCCCTTAAGTATCTCGAAGATGGCATGCCATGCGAAGTTGTCTTTTACAATGAAAAGGCGATCTCGGTAAATCTGCCCACCACCCTGGTACGTGAAGTTGTCTACACCGAACCTGCCGCCAAGGGCGATACCTCAGGCAAGGTAATGAAGACCGCCAAGCTTCCTAGCGGTTATGAGATCTCTGTTCCAGCCTTTGTTGAGATCGGTGACAAGATCGAAATCGATACCCGCACCAATGAGTATCGCAGCCGCGCCAAGTAATTTGCGTTAGTATTCGGTACTGACTAAAAGCCCGCCCCTGAGACCAGCGGCGGGCTTTTTCCTTTCATATCTATCAACCAACCTTATTAATCTATTTAACAAGGCAGGGGCTAGTGGTTACAAAAATGCGTGGTGGCAATAAACACATAGGCATTGATCGTGGCCATGAAATCCTGATCTGGCCGGGTAACGAGGCCGAGGTCAAGAAGCAGACCACGGGTCGGCAAGACTATGAAGTTATTCAGGAGAGTGAGTTTGTTGAGTTTTTCAACAAACTCTCCGACCGCGCTAAACGAGAGGTGGTGGATTACTACAACAGCAGCAGCACCCTCGATATCGCGCTGGATGTTGCCTCCTTCATACCCCAGGTACGCGCCGCTCGTCTCGCCAACAAACTTTTCTGCTTTGTCCGTAAAAAAATAGGCTCATCCAAAGGGAAGAAGGGTGCGGCTAATAATAGTGATGCAAGTGATGAATCGGTATCAGCATCAGCAAACTCCAGTCAACAGACGCCAGAGGCCACGCCCAAACCCAACAACCAAGGTGCCGCCAAAAACAAAAAAGGCAACAGTACCCCGGCCAGCAAACATGATACACAGTGCGGTGACCCCGTCAGCATGGTTACCGGCGAAGAGGTACTGCAGCTCGATGATTTTGAACTGCCCGGCCCGATCCCATTTATCTGGCAACGTATGTACCGCAGCGGCCAGAGCAAGGATGTTGGTCTAGGCCACGGCTGGACCCACAGCGGTTGTGAAACGCTGTTCATCAACGACCTGACGATTGAGCTGCGCGACAGCGAGGCACGTACCATCATCTTTGCCCGCCCGCGTATCGGCCAGCGTAGCAAGCAGCTGGCAGAGGCGATTGATCTGGATTTCATCAGCGAGCAGCGCATCATCCTGCGCAAGGTGGGAGAGGCTGATCGTGTCTTCGACGCCTACGGCCAGCAGCAGTTTCGTCTTACTGAATTGCGCCATGTCGCCTACAAACACGCCAGCCCCGGTTGGCGTGAAGAGCGGGGATTCATCCTGCGCCTGCAACGTAATGCACAAGGGTTGTTGAGCCGTATCGAGGGTAACTGGGGGCGTGGCCTACAGCTGATACGCAACGCCGAGGGGCGCATTACCGCCATTGCGCAGCTGAATGAAAACAATGAACCACTCGATTTCGCCCTGGCAAGTTATGAGTATGATGAGTCTGGCGACCTGACGGCTCATCGCAATGCCGATGGTCACGGCGACCGTTACCAGTATCAAAATCATATTCTCACTCGCCGTACCTTGCCCACCGGCTACAACTTCCATTTTGAGTGGGATCAGCACAATAACAGTGGCCGTTGCCTGCGCCAGTATGGCGACCACGGCTATTACGATTACCAATTCAACTGGGATCCAACCAACAAAACCAGCCACGCCACCAATGGCCGTGGTTTCAGCAGCACTTATCAATATAACCAATGGGGTCGACTCGATCGCCAGATCGACAACTGCGGTAACGCAACTCATTTTGGATACAACGACGCAGGCCAGCTGATCGAAGAGACCGATGCCCTTGGTAACAGTACCCACTATCACGTCGATGACTACAGCCGTCCCACCGGCATGACCGATGTACTTGGCAATCGCACCTCGCTCGGCTATTTTCAGGACCGGGTAATCCGTGTTAACGATGCCGAAAAAAATAGCTGGCAGCGTACGTTTAATAGCCGTGGTCTGGTCGAAACAATCACCGGTCCTAACGGTGAAGTGAGCCGTTATGATTACGATGCACATGGACTAATTCAAAGCATTACCGCCGCCAATGGCCAAACCACTTACTATCACTGGAACAACAACGCTGAGCTGATCAAAGAGCGCGATGCCCTCGGTAATGTTACCCATTTTAAATACGACGCCTACGGTCGCATCGGCCAGGTAACGGTTCAAGCCAAAGATCAAACCCTGGCAGAGGCACAGCACAACAGCACTCACTACCGTTACTCAGCTGCTGGCCGTGCTATCGAGACCATCAGTAACCGTGGCAGCAGTCACTTTCAATATAACGAAAACGGCATGCTCACCCGCCATAGCGATGCACAGGGGAGAGTGACCGAATTTAAATATCAGCATGGTCTTAACCAACCCATCGAACGTATAGACCCCGCCGGTAACAGACTGCAATACAAATATGACCAGGAGCGGTTGCTCACCGCGCTGATCAATGAAAACGGTGACCGCTACCAGTTTTTTTATGATGGCGAAGAGCGTCTCATCAAGGAGATCGGTTTTGATGGCCGTGTACAGGCGTATGAATACAACGCTGCGGGCCACCTCATCCGCCACCTCGACAGCGACGAAGTTGAACACCAGTTCGAACGTGATGCCCTGGGCCGCCTGCTTAAAAAAACCAGCCGCAGCCTCATCACCAGAGACAATGAATTCAGCCAATACCGCTACGACAACCTCAGCCGCCTCACCGAAAGCCATAACCAGCATCAGTTTGTCGGCTTTGCATACGACGCCTACGGCAACATCACCCAAGAGATACAGGCCGACCTTGAAGCAGGCCGGGCCATCCCCGGCACCATGATGTGGCCTAATGATTCTGGACACTAACATAGGGGGTGGTAATCTCCCCCCAAAATCATGAGGTGTTCGAGATGGCAAGACGTACTTTTTCAGCAGAGTTTAAAAATGATTCGGCGAGTTTAGTAATTGATCAAAACT
>CAMTXZ010000059.1:0-11022 GCA_947085765.1 uncultured Chromatiaceae bacterium
ACATGCCGCGAAAGCGCTTGAAGACCATGTGAAGAGTTACCTTAAGAAGTTGTGCTTTGGAATGTTGCGGGAAGTATCTTACTAATTTAACAATTAATAAGGCTCTTGGGCAAGTTATTAGCGGCACGCCGAGAGATTTGGTAATGCACTACAACACTCTTAAAACGGTAGCCACTCAATTGGGGGCACTGTCATGTGTATGGCCAGTTGATTTTCTTTTGGTTTGTCTCGGCATGGGTTGCAAACTTATGCTTTCCATTTTATCTGGAATTCGATCTCTTCGGCGCCACGATCACGTTCGTGTTCGATGCCAAAGGTGGCCGCGTCTGGAACCACGATGCGTTCGCCTGCGATTTGAATGGTGAAACGTTTGTCGCTCTCCAGGGCGTTAGCCAGCCGACGTAGCTTGGTGATAAACGCCTTCCGTGAGCAGCATTTTTCTACATCTCGTTGACGGGATTTTTTTGAGCGGGTCATGTTGGTCTCTTGAATGGATTGGGTTCTACGACTGTTTGAATGCCTCGGCAAGTTTCAGCCCGGCGAGCTGATGGATGGCGCGCGACAGGTAGTAAAGCACCGCCGCCATGATGAGCGTGGCGGGCAGAGCGATGACGGGATAACTGAGCAGGGTCATACGTCCCAACTCCTCGTTGAAGGCGGCGGTGCCGGTGGGGCTGGTGACCACCCAGATGGCGAGTATGTAGTTCATGATGGCCGAGAATAGAAAGGAGCCGCTTAACATCCAGGTGGCGATCCTGAGCCGCACTTCGAAAGCGGCGCGGTTGCCGCGTTGCTCCAGATTGGTCTGGATCCGTTCCACATCCATCAGCGTCGGGCTAAACAGTAGCACCCGGATCAGAGGATGGGGGGTGTAGGCGGAGATGGCGACGGCAAGGCCGATCAGCGCCGGAATGGCGGCCTCCTTGATGGCCAGCCACTGGGTATCCAGTTGCAGCAGGCCGATGCCACCGGTGAGCAGGATGCTGACCAGACCGAGCAGCGCAAACAGGTTGACCTTGCGGTGCATGAGCAGATCCCGCAGCCCCCAGACGAGTGGGAAGGCCAGCGCCAGCAACAGGGCGTTGACGCTGCCCAGCTCTTCCGGACCGCTGAATTTCATCAAGATGACGGAGGGAATGACGATGGTGATCAGTAGTTCGATCAGCGGATTGTTTTTCGTTTGTGTCATAAGTGGCTCTTGGCTCGGTTTTGAAAAGTGGGTTAGTTGCGCAATGCTGATCAGTCAAGCATTAGACCCATGATTGTAGGTTCGAATTCATTCGAACAACACACTATATAGGAGCACGTAGGTGCGAATGAATTCGCACCTACGTGCTCTTGAGATCCTCCGTGACTTGCAGTTGCATCGCGTTGACGATCACCGCGATGAACAGGTTCAATACCATGAATGTCGCGATCAACAGGTAGGTGACGAAGAAGATCCAGGCATACGGCGACTGCGCCATCACGCCGAACAGTTTCGTGGCCATCACCGCCGAGATGTACGGCACCAGCGCCATCAGGCCGATGGTCGAGGCCATGCCCGGCAGCGCCGAGAGCAGGGCGGCGACTACCCCGCGCATCGAGGGCACCATCGAGACCAGCCGCAGCACGCGCAGGACGCTGAACGCACCGGTCGCGGGCAGCACAGCGCGACCCCCACGATCACGAAATCGAACACGCGCCACGGGTCGTGGAAGAAGCGGCTGCGGTAGACGAAGACGCGCAACAGCAATTCGACCACGAAGATTACCAGCACCGTGCGGTCGATGGCGTGCAGCACATCGCCGAAGCGGGCGACGATCGCGGGCGAGGTTTCGAGCCCGAGCGTGATTGCGTTGGCGATGATCGCTTGGTCGAAGCGTGGATGTTCGATCAGCGCGCGCAAGCCCGGCGCCGGTGGTATTCATGGGTTGCAGTAATCGCAACGGCCCGGGTCGGCGTATTGCTGGTCGGTGCGCTCGCGGGTCTCACGGCGCTCGCATCCGAGGCAGCCGTACAGGTCGGCGCGACTCTCCCGCGTGGGCGCATCGCAGTCCGCGCAGGGCAATCCGGTCACGCGGTCGATGATCCAGTATCCCGGGGTGCCACAGGCCGGACACAGGGAGCAGAGCTTCTGCGCCAGATCCTCGGCCGCGAGACGGATATTCTCCATGCGCCTGGGGTTGGCATGGGCGCGCACGTCGGTTTCGACGAATACACGCCCGTTGGCCGATTCCGCCAGCGCCCAGGCAAAGGCGGCCTCCAGCTCCGTCCAGGCAGTGATCCCCTTGTGGATGCGCGGGTCCTCCGCGTCTTCCGGGCGCACCACCAGGTGGTGCTCGGGAAATCCCGATTGACGGGCGAAGGCTTCGGCCGCGGCCCAGTCCGCCGTCAGCAGGTGGGAGAAATTCGCCGTGCCTTGGGCCACGCCGACCACCTCCAGCCCGCGCTCACTGTCGATCCAGATCAGGAACTCCACATTCCAGGGAAACATCCCCGCGAACGGGTCCGGCCCAAAGGAACCCTCGCTGGCAAGCCCGAGCGGCAGCCCGGAAATCTCCATGCCGATGCGCGCCTTCTTGCGTGCCGCATCGAGTTGGGTGCCGGCGCGCGGGATCTCGCGGGTGAATGTGCCCAGGAGATCGGTGTCGTAGCCCGCCACGCATTCGACCCGGCAGCCGAGCGCTGCCGCGAGCACCGGCGCGATCGCCCGCTCCTTGCCGTGCTGGGTAAGCAGGGAGACGCGCTGGCCGGCATAACGGGAGCCTCTGCCTGTCATGGCTTTACCGCTCCGCCGATGCCCGATGACGCACCAGCAGCACGACCAAGGTGACCACCGTAAGCGGCAGCACAAACCCGAGCATGGCGCTGCTGAACGCTGGCAGTGCCGCGTGTTCTGTTGCCGTTAGTATCAGGTAAAGCATGTAGGCGAGGTAGTAGCCCAGGAACAAGCCCCCTTCCCAACGTTTGACCAGATGGCCGGTGGCAAAGATCGGCAGGCAGGCCAGCGCCACCGCCACCATCACTGGGATGTCAAAGCGGATCAGGGAGGCCGCGACCTCAAGTCCGCCCGGCGTGGCCAGGGCGGCGATACCGGCAACCCCCAGCAGATTGAAGAGGCAGCTGCCGACGACGTTACCCACCGCAATGTCGCGCTCGCCGCGCAGCGCCGCCACGACCGAGGTTGCCAGTTCTGGCAACGATGTGCCGATGGCGATGATGGTCAGACCGATGATCACCTCACTCACCCCCAGCGCCCGTGCGATAGTCACCGCACTGTCGACCAGCCAGCTGGCGCCCAGCACCAGCAGCGCCAGGCCGCCGATGATGAGTGCAATCTGAACCGGCAGCCGCGCCAGCCAGGGATTTTTTTCCTCGCCGAACTCCTGCTCATACTCGGCCTGCACCGCCGCGCTCTCCTTGCGGCTCTGCTGTATGGCAAACACCGTGTAGGCCACGATGCCCGCGGTTAGCAGCAGGCCATCGAAGAGGCTGATGAGACCATCAAAGGCCATGATCCAGAGCAACACCGACGCTGCAATCACCAGCGGCACGTCAATCCGGACCAGTTGCTGCGATACCACCAGCGGTGTGATGAGCGCAGCCACGCCGAGCACCATCAGGACGTTGAAAATGTTACTGCCGACGATGTTGCCGACGGCCAGCCCCGACTGTCCCGCCAGGCCGGACTGCACACTCACCGCCAGTTCCGGCGCGCTGGTACCAAAGGCGACCACAGTGAGGCCGATGACCAGTGGCGAGATACCAAACCGTAACGCCAACCGCGAGGCACCGCGCACCAGCAGATCGGCCCCGCCAACCAGCAATACCAGGCCCAATATCAAAAAGAAAATTACCGAGGCACTCATTTACTTCTCCTAAAAAAACTGTGTTACAGAACGTAGCCTTTACGGGCGTTTCACCCAAAAGCTTGGGTGTTCTATTTCCGCTTGATTTGGTTAGTGGATGACCCATTCTACAGCCGAGACCAGGCACATGCCGCCATAACGTTTGAGGTAGGGGCGGGCCATCTCGGTGATCGGCCCGACCTGCCCCTCCTCACAGACGATCAGCAGGTAGTGGTACTGAAATACGCCAAGCCCGATGCCGGAGCGCAGGCCGCGCTCGCCGCGTCCCCGCACGTCCTCAATCATCGTGTACCCGGAGATGCCCAGGGCGTCCAGTTTGTCCGCAATTTCGCCGAAGACGTCCTGCTGGAGGACCATCTCGATACGTTTCATCGGTTTTGAAGTTATGGCTGGATTCATGGTTTTGTCCTCTAGATTATTGTGTTGTGCCACATTCAGTTCCAGGCCAGATTGACGACGGCGAAGTAGAGCGGTATGCCCACTACGATGTTGAAGGGGAAGGTGAACCCCAGCGCCATGGTGAAGTAGATACCGGGGCGCGCCTCTGGAATAGCGTAGCGCACGATGGCCGGTACTACGATGTAGGAGGCGCTCGCCGCCAGCACCATAAGCAGTACGGCGTCACCTTTGGAGAGGCCAAACAGCCACGCCAGCCCCAGGGCGACCGCGCCGTTGACAACCGGCATTACCACTGCAAAACCCATTACAAAGTAAGTTAGGCTGCCCTTGGACTCACGCAGCTGGCGCGCCACCAGCAGCCCCATTTCGAGCAGGAAGAAGGCCAGCATGCCCTTGAATATATCAACGGCGAAGGGCTCCATCATCTTTTTGCCCTCTGCACCTGTGATAAATCCTATCAGCAGGCTGCCGATCAGCAGTAGATGAGCGCCGTCGGTAAAGGCCTCATGCAGCACTTTTTTCAGTGACAGGGGCGGCGTGGCGAGGGTCGCATCGGTGGTCAGTTTGGTCCGGCTGGCCTCCTTGGCGCGCACCAGTGATGCCAGCAGAACCGCCATGATGATGGCCGGTGACTCCATCAGCACCATCGCTACCGTCATATGGCCACCAAACTCGATCTGATTGCTGGTAAGAAACTGTTGGGCGGTGATGAAGGTGACGGCGCTGACCGAGCCGTAGGTAGCCGCCACGGCGGCGGCGTCAAAGGGGTTGATGCGACCACGCAGGATCAGAAAGCTGTAAGCGGGCACCAATGCCGCCATGATGAGGGCGGCTCCCAAGGCCAATGCCCCGGCCATAGAGAGGCCGCTTGCCGCCAGCGCCGCGCCCCCCTTGAGGCCGATCGCGATCAGCAGATAGAGTGAAAAAAACTTGGCGATCGCCGGGGGGATCTCGAGATTTGAGCGCACCGCGCCGGCAAATACACCGAAGACAAAAAACAGGATGACGGGGTTAATGAGGTTCTGTAGCAGATTCGATTCCATGACAATGCCTTTCTCTAATGAATAGTAATTCGTTGTCTTTTCATTGCGCCAGCAGCTACGTAATCGCTTTTCTGACGCGTCTGGCTTACTTGTCCTTGATCAGTCAGGTTGCTGAGATGTCGAGCTGTGTGCTGCATTCCATTTGTCGGATCTAGCAAATCCCCGTTAACTGTGGGTTTGATATTCTAGGCCTGTCCTGCACAAAGTAGTTGAATATTCTTAGTCATTTATTCGTTACAGACTGATGATAGATCGTGTCGTTACCTCGTGACCAATTGATGGCGTCTATGCCATCGATTGACTCGTTTACGCGACAGCTGATTCCTTTTGCCCGGACCGTCCTGCGTCCGCTACGTCTTCGTACAACATCATTCGCTCTCGCTCTTTCGTTACACTCAACATAGCTACCACAATGACTCTACGGCTACTAAAGCCGCTCCTGCATTTCTCCGTCGCTCGCTAACGCTCCTAACTACGAAAGGGCAGACGGCGTAGCCTATCGGGGACTAGCGGCCCTCGCTTCGCTATCCATGGCCGCCAGCGCGCTCTTTGACCATGTTGTTTTTGGATCATTCATGCACGCCTGTTGCGGTTGTTTGTCATGGTCATTCTGTTCAAGAGGGGGCGGGTAGCTGGTCAGTTGTCTTCGGTCGGTCGGTTGTCCCTTGCGACAGCAGCGCCTTCAGCTCCCGGATCTCATCGCGGATGAGCCGCACCTCGGCGTGCAGATCCGCTTCGATGTGGGTACGTGCCTCTTCGACTACCGTGACCGTTGCCTGATGCTCCTGCTCGCTGAAAGTCTGCATGGCGTTGACAATGACGGCGATGAAGAGGTTGAGCATGGTGAAGGTCGCCACCAGGATGAAAGGGACAAAAAAGGCCCAGGCATAGGGGAAGTTCTCCATCACCGGACGGGCGATGCCCATCGACCAGCTCTCCAGCGTCATGATCTGAAACAGGGTGTAGAGCGAGAGGCCCAGATGGCCAAACCACTCGGGGTAGTCGGCGGCAAACAGGTTGGTGGCGATCACCGCAAACACGTAATAGATCACCAGCAACACCATGGCGATGGCCCCCAGCCCCGGAATCGCCGCCAGCAGCGCCCCGACTACCCGGCGCATCGAGGGCACCATGGTCAGCAGGCGCAAGACACGCAGTACCCGTAACGCCCGCAGTACGGCAAGCTCACCGCTGGCCGGTATCAGGGCGACGGCAACGACGGCAAAATCGAATACGCTCCAGGGGTCGCGCCAGAAGGCCAACCGGTGAATGTAGAGGCGGATGGCGATCTCCACCACAAATACCACCAGGATGATCTGGTCGAGCGTGGTGATCAGCCCGCCCGCTGACACCATCGCGGCGGGCCAGGTCTCCAGACCGAGCAGTGCCGCGTTGATCAGGATCAGGGTGATGATGGTCTGCTGTATACGCGGGTGTTCGATGAAGGCGCGCAGACGCTCTTGGATCCTGGAAGCCTCTGGCTGTAAGTGTGTTTCCATTAATGTGATCCCGATAGTTTCAGGCGCAGCCCCAAAGAGGAGGCGCTATTCCAGTTATTCATAACTACCCCAGGCAGAACGGTTGTCGAAAACGTCGCCCGCCCGTTGCAGCTGGCGCCCCAGTGTTCGTCCGGCGCGTTCCGCGGCACGATCCACGGCGAGGTAGAGATCCGTCTCCGTATCTTCGGCGACAATGTCGGGCAGTCCGTGCAGGCGAATCTGAAGTTGGCAATGCCCATCCTCAGTGCCAGCGGGGCTGTTGATGTGTGACAGATGTACGGTGACCCGCGCCACGTGGGCCTGAAACCGGCCCAGGGCAAACAGCAACCGCTGTTCTACATGCGCCGCTAAACCTTCGTTCAGCACTATGTCGCTGGTTTGAATATCGATATGCACGTCAGGGAACCCTTGTGTAAAAACGGTTGAAACAGGAGGCCTAAATCTCTTCCGGTTATTGTGGACTTGCGCCAACATCAATAACAGTCGAATATTCATTGCTCTTTGTTCGTTACAGGTTGATGATCGGCGGGGTTTGCATATGTTGAATTACAAACAACTTCATTACTTCTGGAGTGTTGCCAAGGCTGGCAGCATTGCGCGCGCCGCCGAGCGGCTGCATCTTACCCCCCAGACTATCAGCGCCCAGATTGGTGAGCTTGAACGGGCGTTGGGGCGTGACCTGTTCCGGCGCGTTGGCAGGCGGCTCGAGTTGACAGAGGCGGGGAAGCTGGCCCTGTCGCACGCTGATGAAATCTTTCAGATAGGCAGCGAGCTGGAAGGGTTGCTGCGTCACTCCTCTGGCAGCAGCGAACTGCTGTTCCGGGTAGGTGTGGCCGATGTTGTTCCCAAATCCATCGCCTATCGGCTGCTGGCACCGGCGCTGGCGCTGGCTGAGACCGTGCGTCTGGTCTGTCACGAAGACAAGCTGGAGCGGCTGTTTGCAGAGCTGGCCATTCACAGGCTTGATCTGGTCATTGCCGATCGGCCACTGCCTACCGAGCTGGGCGTGAAAGGCTACAGCCATGCGCTGGGACACTGCGGCGTTGTCTTCCATGCAATGCCAGCGCTGGCGGCACGTTATCGCGAGAACTTTCCGCAATCGCTGAACGAGGCACCGCTGCTAATCCCGGGGGCAGGCACAGCGATACGGGGACCGCTGGGGCGCTGGTTCAGTGAGCGAGGAATACATCCACGGATCGTCGGGGAGTTTGATGATACGGCGCTGATGAAGGCTTTTGGGCAGGCGGGTGCCGGGATTTTTCCTGCGCCCGCAGTGATTACCGAGGAGGTGCGGCAGCAGTACGGTGCCGAGGTTGTTGGCCACGCTGAGGAGGTGGTTGTTAAGTACTATGCCATCTCGGTAGAGCGCCGGCTCACTCACCCCGCTGTTGTTGCCATCAGCGCGGCGGCGAAGCAGGGTCTATTTGTCGATGCCGAGCCTAACCAGGGATGAATTTCAGCGCCAGGCCGTTATTGCAGTAGCGCCTGCCGGTTGGTTTGGGGCCGTCATCAAAAACGTGGCCCTGATGGCCGCCGCAACGGGCGCAGTGGTACTCGGTGCGCGAATAGAAGAGACTGGAATCCTCGCGGGTCTCTATATGATTGGGGATGACGCTGAAGAAGCTGGGCCAGCCAGTGCCGCTATCGTATTTCATCGCCGAGGTGAAGAGTGGCAGCTCACAGGCGGCACAGGCGAATGTGCCTTGGCGTTTTTCGAGGTTGAGCGGGCTACTCTTGGGGGGTTCGGTCCCCTCTTTGCGGAGGATGTTGTACTGCTCCGGCGTCAGCAGCTTGCGCCACTCGTCGTTGCTTTTGACAATTTTTTGGATCGTGCTGTTGCTAATGCCTTCGGCCAAGGCTTGGCGTGTGAGCAGCGGGGTAGTGGCGAGTGCCAGTAGCGAGAGTAAAAAATGACGGCGTTGCATCGAGGGAATCTCCTGTTACTTAACTTCGTAGACTCCATTATTGTCGGGTTGTTGCGGGAAATCCTTACAAAAGATTCACGTTTTTATCACATCATTTAGTTCTGGTTCGGTGACTCTATTGGTTTTGGTAGAGGTTAAAGGTATAGTTCGCAGCTCAACCTAACCCGTCTGGGGGAGAGTGTTCCATTGCTACAGCATCGGAACCGCCGAAGGCGCAACCCGCCCGGAATCGCTCAGGCCTCAGGACCGCAGACGGTGGTTGACTCTGGAGAGTGAACCCCTGTTTTTGCATGGAGGGTTCCACCGAAGGGGTGGGTCGTCTGGCAGATTGTCGGCGGCTTAAACTCTCAGGTACCCGGACAGAGGGGCGACAGGTAGGCATTGGCTTACCTGTCGCCCTTTTTGCGTTTTTAAGGTGCTGATTGATGACAACCACAATCCATATTCCGGTCTTTGACCACTCAGGCAAGCCCAGTGTCGGCCGCATGCCGGAGTGGATTCGCCAGCAGTTGGGGGGCGAGGCCGCCTATGGCAAGACCGCTGCGACGGTGAAACGTCAGGCGCTGCATACCGTTTGTGAGGAGGCGCGCTGCCCCAATCGTGCCGAGTGCTGGAGCCGTGGCACCGCCACCTTCATGCTGCTGGGCGATACCTGTACCCGCGCCTGCGGCTTCTGTAATGTAAAAACCGGTCGCCCGACGGCGCTTGATCTCGATGAGCCGCGTCGTGTTGCCGAGGCGGTGTTGCAGATGGGACTCGACTATGTGGTGTTGACCTCGGTCAACCGCGACGAGTTGACCGATGGTGGTGCCGCCATCTTCGCCGAGACCCTGCGGCTGTTACGCCAGGCGCGGGCTGACATCGGTTTGGAAATTTTGACACCCGATTTTCAGCAAGATCAAGAAGGCTCTATTGAGTCGATCTGTGCGGCGGTGGCGGGCGGTCAGCTGGTCTGGGGTCACAATGTTGAGACGGTGCCAAGCCTCTACCAGGAGGTGCGCAAGGGATCGAAGTATCAGCGCTCCCTCGATCTGCTGGCGCTGGCGGCGCAACAGCCGGGGGTGGAGGCCAAATCAGCCTTGATGTTGGGGCTGGGTGAGACCAAAGATGAGGTGCTGGCGGTGCTGCGTGACCTGCGCGATGTTGGTGTTAAGCGGGTATCGCTGGGGCAGTATCTGCGTCCGAGCCGTTACCATCTGCCGGTGAAAGAGTACATTGTTCCGGCGGCATTTGATGAATATGAGACCGAGGCCAAGGCGCTGGGGTTCGGCTGGGTCAAGGCCGGGCCGCTGGTGCGCTCTTCCTATCATGCCGAAGAGGGGCACGGCGCTACCAAACAATTTTCAACAGTGGAAACAGAATAATGGCCAAAAACACTCCGCTTTATGATCAGCACGTCGCCTGCGGCGGCAAGATGGTCGATTTTTCCGGCTGGAACATGCCGCTCAACTACGGTTCGCAGCTCGAGGAGCACCACGTCGTGCGCACCGCTGCGGGCATGTTTGATGTCTCACACATGACCGTGGTTGATCTTACCGGCGACAAGGTCAAGCCGTTCCTGCAATACCTGCTGGCCAATGATGTCGACAAACTCAAACTCAGTGGCAAGGCGCTCTACAGCGGCATGTTGAAAGAGGATGGCAATGTCATTGACGACCTGATTGTCTACTACATGCACGACAGCTTCTATCGTGTGGTGGTGAATGCCGGGACGCGCGACAAGGATATGGTCTGGATCGAGAAACAGGCGCAGCCCTTTGGTGTCAATGTCAACGAGCGTCATGATCTGGCGATGATTGCGGTGCAGGGGCCGGGAGCCCGGGAGATGGCCCATGCCGTGATGAGCACCGCCCAGGCCGAAGCGGCTGCCACACTGCAACCCTTTTTTGGTGTCGAGAGCGAAGGGTTCTTTATTGCCCGCACCGGTTATACCGGCGAAGATGGCTACGAGATCATGGTTGCCAACGATCAGGCTGCCAAGCTCTGGCAGGATCTGGTCAAACAGGGGGTGCGCCCCTGTGGTCTCGGCGCTCGCGACAGTCTACGCTTGGAGGCTGGCATGAATCTCTATGGCTCCGACATGGATGAGAGCACCAGCCCGCTCGAGGCGGGCATGGGTTGGACCATCGCCTGGGAGCCGCAGGGCCGCAACTTCATCGGCCGCAAGGCGCTGGAGGCACAGCGCAAACAGGGCGGGCTGAGCAAGCTGGTCGGCCTGGTGCTGCTGGACAAGGGGGTGTTGCGCGCCCATCAGATTGTGATCTGGAATGGCGACCCGATGGGCGAGACCACCAGCGGTGGTTTC
>CAMTXZ010000060.1:0-6959 GCA_947085765.1 uncultured Chromatiaceae bacterium
ATCAACCTTCCCGATGTGTTGCCTGCGCTCAATGCTCTGAGTAAGGCCAGTACGGTTTATGATCAAAAAAAGCATCCATGGCTATCTGGATTAGGATTGTATGATGCAAATGTCGATCTAAGTGCAAACGCTGCGTATCAGGCTCAATTGCATGAGTTGTATCTACCCAGAATTATCTCTTATCTTGAGGCTAATCTTAAGAAAGAGGAGAGGGGCGATGACCTCTATAAAACCTTGCGGATTTATATGATGTTCAATAAACCTCGGCATATGGATAAAGTGTTTGCTCAGGCGTGGTTTGCCAATGCCTGGGAAAGTGATTTCAAGGGAAAAGGTGTTGTGCGTGATGAGCTCCAGCAACATTTGTCCGTCTTGCTTGATACGGAAATGCAGTCGGTAGAGCTGGATAAGCAATTAGTGGAATCGAGCAGGAGTTCGGTGCTGCGTGTTCCGGTCTCTCAGCGTATATACAGCCGTATTCGAAGTAATCCTGAATATGCTGCAAATATAGATATGTTGAACCGTTTTGGGGAGTCAGTCAGGCAGACGTTTGTAATCAACGAAAAAGTGAAATATTCAGCCTCTACTCCCTATCTCTTTACGAAAGAGGGTTACAGTACAGTCAATATTTCACCAGAATCAGGTCTGGTCAAAGCGATACAGGACGATCAATGGGTTTTGTCAGACGACGATTCAAGTGGTGTGGTTTTAACCAAGGGAGATTTGGCAGAGATAAGCGAAAAAGTGAAGGAACACTATTTGTTAGATTACAACAGCCATTGGCGTAATTTGTATGACAACCTGGATATTGCACAATTTAAAGACATTGGTCATGCCAACGATGTACTTACCAAAATGGTTGACCCGGTATATTCACCTATATTGTCAATACTTAAGCAAGGAGCTATTAATACCCAGTTATCCAATCAACTGTTGGATGCGATCGAAAAAAATATTCCAGGGAAAAAAGTTAAAAACATTGCTGATGTGGCATCTGAATATCTGGATAGCACAATTGTTGACAAGCAGTTTCAAAGCGTAAATGAGTTGTTAAAAGAGAGAAAAGAGCACCCCGCAGCTATAGATGAAACCATGCAGAAAATAAGACAGTTGCAAGAGTTTGTAAATGAGTTGTCGTTATCTCCTGAGCCGTCAAAACAGTCATTTGAATTTGTTAAGGCACGCTATCTATCCGGTCAGGGTGGCGCTATTACTGCCTTGCTTATTCACGCTAAAAGCAGCCCTCAACCTGTAAAAAAATGGCTGGAAACGTTGGCGGATCAGACATGGAATACGGTCTTGCAATCCTCTCGTCAATATATAAATGCAGAGTGGAAGGCACAGGTTTATGTCCCTTATACCAGAGCGCTAGCTGGGCGTTATCCACTTAACTCATCCGCCAAGAATGAATTGGCATTAGCTGATTTTAATGAGTTTTTTAAACCGGGAGGCACCATTGATCTATTTTATGACCAATATTTAAAATCGTTTGTTGATACTCGCGGAGAATGGAAAAATAAAAGTGTTGATGGTCGTACACTAGGACTGTCTGGCAATTTGCTGGCAAAGCTGGATATGGCAAATGAGATCAAAAATATATTTTTCAGGGGCGGTGCGGAGATCCCGAGTCTAACATTTCAACTGAAACCATTGCAGATGGATAAAAATGATGCTCGATTCACCTTTGAGCTGGGTCCACAAAATATCTCGTATAGTCACGGTCCAAAATTATGGCATCCCATGCAATGGATTGGAAATGATCAATATAATCGAATTCAGATGACATTTGAGGGGTTGGATGGTGCGCTATATTCAAAGGTATATGAAGGCACATGGGCATGGTTTAGATTGCTGGATGATCGCCGGGTTGTTAGAACGCTCCAACCCAATATCTATAAAATTGACTTTGTTGTCCCCAATGCAGCGGCAGAAAACTTAGGTCGATATATTAGCTATGAAATAAAAGCCGATAGCGTAAACAACCCCTTTGGCAAGAATTTGCTGGGATCATTCCGATGCCCGGAGACCTTGTAGATGCAACGGTTTTATACCCCCGGCCTATATGGAAAATTACCCGCCCATGGTGATTTTGTAGTCCGTGATTTGCCATCCAGTTTTGTTAATGACTGGGATTTATGGTTGCAACAGTTTATGAATGGCACACGTGAACGAATTGGGAATGATTGGTTGAATATCTATTTAACCAGTCCATTGTGGCGTTTTGTATTGTCACCAGGTGTAATCGACTCTAATGTATGGGCTGGCATTGTCATGCCCAGCGTAGACAGAGTTGGCCGTTATTTCCCTTTTTCCATTGCGTTAAAATTGCCAGGTGATGTTAACCCTCTGGATTTTTTAACAGCGAAATCAAATTGGTTTGCGGAAATGGAAGAGTTGGCGATTTCTGCATTACATGGGCAAGTTACACTTGATGATTTGTCACAGCGTTTAGCGCAATGTAAATTAACCTTGAACTCATCATATAGGCGGGCGATGCCTATGAAAGGAATCAAGGATTTGTATTCTGAAATGGAGTTTGAAGAGCAGTTGCCAGCTTCAGTCTACCCACAGTTTCTGGATTACTGTTTGTCAGAAATGTTTAGTAGCTATAGTGTGTGGGCAACTGATGGCTCTGAAAGAGTTTCCCCCTGTCTATTTACTACGCAGCATTTGCCAACAATGGAAAAAATGTCAGCAATGCTGGACGGTCAATGGCGGCAATGGGATTGCCATCAGCCGTATGAGTTAAAGAAAAATAATGATCTGGACCAAAAATAAATGAGTGATATAACAGTTAGACGTCCAGTTATCTGGAAGGCAGCAGGTGATAGTGACGTTGGAACAGTTCGTAAAGTTAACGAAGATGCCATTATGCTAAGAAATGATGCGGGTCTATGGGCGATTGCCGATGGTATGGGCGGACATGAAGCAGGTGATGTTGCCAGTAACATGGTGGTTAAAACGTTAGAGCTGCTGGCGATAGATGAACTCCTTGATGATGCCGTTGATGCTATAAAAAAATGCATTCTTGATGTTAACCAAAGAATTATGGAATACGCTGAAATCATGTTGGAAGGACGTACCTTTGGTACGACTATTGTGAGTTTTATGATTAAAGGCCAGGTTGGAGTTTGTCTTTGGGCGGGAGATTCGCGGCTCTATAGATTTCGTAATAATCAGCTTGAACAGCTTTCACGAGATCATAGCCGAGTCGCTGAATTGCTGGAAAGAGGCGTACTTGACCCTGAAGCTGCAGCGATGCACCCCGAGTCTAATGTTATAACACGTGCTGTTGGCGTTAGTCAGGAGTTGAATTTGGATATGAATATATTTCAGGTTCAAGCTGGAGATACTTTTTTGCTATGTAGTGATGGCCTTTATAATTCAGTAAGGGAAGATAGCATGGTTCAGTGTCTTGATTGTGAATCTCCCCAAGAGTCAGTGCAGCATCTGATGGCTATGGCGATTGATAATAAAGCTAATGACGATGTATCTATTATAGTGGTGAAAAGCATGCTTCATTAAGTATTTATTGAGTCCAATAGACTTAAAATATACAAATTATTTTTTGGTGCGCCTCAGATGTGGTAATAAAACTATTGATGATGAAGTTGTATTGATCTCTTTTTTAAAAAAACATGACAGAGTAAAAAATAGATGTGTCCAGATATGAGGGAGGATATTACCGAACTGAATAATAAGAATTCCGATCAGGTTAAGCCGTCCAGTAATGTGAAAATCGGTGCGCCGGAAGATGTTTCTCCTGCTGATGGAGATGTTGTTTCTGATCAGGATGATAGTACGATTTATAAATATATCGCGCAGGAACATGATCCTCTTTTAATTAAAAAAAACACTAGCGCTCTTCACGATAAGCCACAATCAGAACATGAAGATCCCACCATATTCAACCTCTTTGATGCGCCAGGCAATTCTGATGCAACAATAGTTGCTTCTGCTGCATCGTCTATAAGTTTAAGTTCTGCAATATCCGGCTATCCCCGTGCTGAAGAGTCTATTGAGTTTTTGTTGAAAGAACGATTTTTGATGGAAAAGATCCTTGGTGTAGGCGGGATGGGGGTTGTATATAAAGCTAAAGACAAACTCAAGGTTGAAGCTCAGGATAAAGATCCTTATGTCGCCATAAAAATATTGAACGATGAATTCAAGTCGCATCCAGAAGCATTTATCTCACTTCAGCGTGAATCAAGAAAAACTCAGCGTCTCTCACATCCAAATATTGTAAAGGTTTTTGATTTTGACAGGGATGGTGATATTTTTTTCATGACCATGGAGTACATGGAGGGTAAACCACTTGATAAGCTGTTAAAGCAATACAGTGCAACGGGGCTTCCCATGGAGGATGTGTGGACCATTATTGATGGTATGTACTCGGCGTTGAGTTATGCTCATGCGGAAAAAATAGTCCATGCTGATTTTAAGCCAGGAAATATATTTGTGACAACCAGTGGCATGGCAAAGATATTTGACTTTGGCATTGCTCGTGCTGTTACCAATATTGATAGAGGTGATAGTGGCGCTGTTGATAGAACAGTATTTGATGCCGGAAATCTGGGGGCATTAACTCCTGCGTATGCAAGTTATGAAATGTTAAAGGGTGAAGAGCCTGATATTAGAGATGATATTTATGCTCTTGGTTGTATGACGTATGAGCTTTTGTCCGGAAAACATCCGTTTGATAAGATACCTGCTGATGAAGCTAGAGATAAACGTCTTCGCCCAATAAAAATAAACAGCATCAGTAAACGTCAATGGAAGGCGATAGAAAAAGCATTAGCCTTTGAGCGTAAGGATCGGATAGAAACAGTAGATCTGTTTTATCATGAGCTGACTAACAAGAAGAAGTCACGGTTATGGATTTTTTTATTAGTTATTTTAATTGTTTCCATCACTGTGGCAGGAATCATTAATATGAAAAATAATCCTGTGGCAGATTTTCGACCAATAATATCTGAAGATGAGATTAGAAATAAAATAGAAGTTCAGGTAAGACTCGATTTCCATAAACAAGAGATTAAAAGATTGTTGTCAGATTTGTTGTTTTCTGATGCATGGGAAGAGAATGTATTAAATCAATATGAGGCATTAGGTAATTTATTGCCTGAGAATGATCCGTGGCTCTCCGCCATAAAGAGAGATATTTATTCTCATTATATTGCAAGGATCAATAGCGAAATAGGCATGGCCAACTACGACCGAGCCAGCACCCTGATTAAGAATGCATATCGATTCTCTGGGGATCTCGCCACGCTTAAAGCAGCAGAGATGAAAATATCTGATGCAATTAAGATTAAGCGTGAAAATAATATATTAGCGGTTCCTGTGCTGCCTTCAGCCGATAAAAAAGAGGTTGTAGAGCAGTTCAAACAAGAGGTTGAGGTCAATAAAAATGTTGATGAATATAATCTTGCTTTGTCCAACGTAAATCGACAGCTTGAATGTCGGGGCCGATTGAACATGAGGGATTTTTCCATCGCGGTTGATAAATTAAAATCACTTGATTCAGATAAATATTTAACTATTAAAGAAGAGATTGTCTCATCTTTGTCTTCATGTATAACCGAAGAAGCGAAGCAGTTTCCTGAGCGTGCTATTGAATCAAAAAAATATGCGTTACGGATTTTTGAGGGACATCCATTACTACTGGCTATAAATGTAGTGGCAAGAGATGCCTGCGACGAATCCATTGCTGGTCTGGGCGGTAGTGGCAAGAGGGCAGTTTGCCATGACTCAATAAAAGGGGTCGGTGAGGGGGCTGAGTTAGTGGTTATCCCGGCGGGAAAGAACATAAAGAGCTTTGCAATAGGAAAATATGAAGTTTCTATTGCTGAGTTTAAACATTATTGCGATCAAACAGGCCGCTGCTTAATCCCGGTATCATTGGATGGTGGTATGCCTGTCACTGGTCAATCGCTTAACGTGGTGAGAGAGTATCTTAGATGGTTGACGGAAAAAACGGGCAACAAATACCGCCTGCCCACTAAAGATGAGTGGATACATGCGGCTAGTTCAAACAATCCCACGCAAGATCCAAATCGTAATTGTCAGTTTAGTAGCCGGGGAATCCAAAAGGGTGATGGCTTGGTAAAAGCAACTATTGGCAGACCCAACGCTTGGGGATTAGTTAACTACCTGGGGAATGCGCAGGAGTGGGTGTATGGAAAAAGCGGTCAGATTGTGGCAGTCGGAGGCTCGTATCTCAACTCCATGGAGGAGTGCCAAATTAATAGGTGGCAGGATCATTCCGGACAGGCGGACGTAGCAACTGGATTTCGTGTGCTCAGAGATGTAGTCATCAATCAATAGACAATATATTCAAAATAAGATGGCTCGGTATAATCCAGGTTGCAGATAGTGTGATTAGTTTGGTTTAAATGATAAACACAGCAGGTCAAAGCGATGCATAGGCAGTCAGTGTGACGAGATATCGATAGATAGTCATGTATCAGGGTGATAGAGGCATATTCTCAATCACCTGGGGCAGTGACGGTGACATTGCATCGGGACAGCGTTGTTCCGATGATGATTTTATTGGCGAATTTAGAGGATGTTTTATGGAGCTTGTTAAGTTTTTTCAATCTGGCGGCGCTTTTATGTACCCCATATTGATTGTATTTGCGATTGGCCTGGCAATAGCCGTTGAGCGTTATATCTATTTAAGCAGAGCCCAGCGACAGACAAAAAAAATATGGGACCAATTGGTGCCTATGCTAAAAGCCGAGGATTTTCCACGTGCCACCAAGCTAACAGACTCGTTAAATACACCGCTTGCGTTGATACTCAATTATGGCTTCAGTCGTTACAGTGCTCAAAGTCGTCGCGAGACTATTGAAGCTGCAATGGAAGAGGGCATGATGGATGTTATGCCAGCACTTGAGCAACGTACCCACTATCTGGCCACCTATGCAAATGTGGCCACCCTGCTTGGATTGCTTGGC
>CAMTXZ010000061.1:0-7531 GCA_947085765.1 uncultured Chromatiaceae bacterium
ACGTTGAGGCTGTAGAAAAACCCAAAAACGCATCACAGCCTCTGGCATAATCAAACTCAATTGCAACGGATCGCAAAGGGGGAGCGAAATGGCACGGTATAAACCCACCCATCGGGGGCTTATGATGCTGGCGGTCGACTTTGATCGTCAGGTAATTCCCGGTAGTTTTGAACATGCGCTCTGCCATCTCGTGGATCACGAACTTGATCTCTCCTCCTTTCATTTCCGTTATAAAAACGATGACAATGGCGCCTCTGCTTATCATCCTGGCGCGCTGATCAAGATCATTCTGTTGGCGTATAGTCGGGGAATTATCGGCAGTCGCAGGATCGAGGCGGCATGTCGTGAGAACATTCTTTTTATCGCTGTCTCAGGCGATAGCCAGCCGCACTTCACAACGCTGGCCGCTTTCATCTCTGAACTGGGTGATAGTGTCGCTAAGCTCTTTTCTCAGGTGCTGTTGATCTGTGATCGCCAGGGGTTGGTCGGACGTGAGATGTTTGCCATTGATGGTGTCAAACTTCCCTCTAATGCCAGCAAGGCCCGGTCGGGTTCGCGCAAGGATTTTCAGCGTCAGGCAAATAAGATGGAGGCGGCCGCGCAGAAGATCATCGACAAACATCGTCAGGCCGACACTGCGCCGACAGACGATGCCACCACTCAACGCGAAGCCAAAAAGCTGGAACGCCTCAAACAGGAGGCGCAGCAGATACGCACTTGGCTGGCGCAGAACAAAGAGGACCGCAAGGGATCACGCGGTACGATCAGACTCTCCAACCGCACCGACAATGAGTCAGCCAAGATGGCCACGGGCAAAGGGGTGATTCAGGGATACACCGGTGTAGCGGCGGTGGATGAGAAGCACCAGATCATCGTCGACGCGCAGGCGCACGGCACTGGCTCGGAACAGGAACTGCTGATCCCCGTCGTCACCGCCACCCGCTCCTTTCGCACCGAGAGCACCACTATCGCGGCCGATGCGGGTTATCATTCCGAAGCCAACCTCAAGGCGCTAGCCGCAAAAGAGATTGATGCTTACATCCCCGACAACGGTTACCGCAAACGTGATGAGCGCTACAAAGATCAAGCGATCCACACAGCCAAGCCCGATCCGCTCTGGGACAAACGCGAAAAACCTTCCGCTAAAACCAAGCGCTACACCACGGACGACTTCACGCTCGCCGATGACCACAGCCACTGCACCTGCCCGGCGGGCAAACAGCTCTACCGCAATGGTGGCAACTGCACCATCGGTGGTTACATCGCCATCAAATTCAGCGGCGCTCAGCAAGACTGCTTGCCATGTGAACAGCGCGCCAACTGTTTGCGCAAGCCTGACAAAACCAAGACCCGGCAAGTCTCCTTCCTTCAAGGAAAACGAGACGGACCGAGTTACACCGACAGAATGAAGCTCAAGATCGACAGCGATACAGGGCGAGAGATGATCACCCGACGCTTCGCCACGGTTGAACCGGTATTTGGCAACCTGAGAGGTAATAAACAGCTCAACCGATTTACGTTACGCGGCCAAACCAAGGTCGATGGTCAGTGGAAACTCTACTGCATGGTCCACAATATCGAGAAACTGGCGCATCATGGTTATGCAGTACGGTGAAGGATGAGGTAAATGGACCTTATCACGATCATAAATGCCTTTGACGAGCCAATAGAGATGAAAAAAGGTATGACTTGCGTAATCTTGAAATCCAAAAAATCGCTTTCCTTGGTAATTCAGGAAAATGATAAATGGGTTTTTCTACACCGTCGTTAGATGCATGAAAAACATATGAACTATTGGATTTCAAATGCTAGTTTGCCTGATCAAAATTGGGCTATTTTAGAAGAAAACGATAATAAAACTATTGTTCATTATTCTGACAAGAATATTGAATATTCATCTAGAGAAGAGGCTATTCGTGAGCTACAAGAAGATGAATATTCACCATTCGATTCATTAACTAAAGAAGACGAGAATGATTTAGAAGTGCCTATATCTATGTTATGTCCTCCAAAAGAGGGCGAGTCATTATATGTCAAGGCAACAGAAGAATTCATAATTGAGGCGTTTGAAAAAATATATGGGAACGCAGATGATATATGCATTTATAAAGGTTGTAATAAAAAAGCGTTAATGGGGAAGGCTGTTTGTGCTCTACATTATAGTAAGAATGCATCTAACAAGAATAATAGGGGACAGACCACGGTTTAATAAACCCGATCGAGCTGTTGCTGCCAGCAAGCTATTTTGGTGAAAATATTAATGCGAACAAAAACCAGAACAAGAACCCAGAAGTAAATACTTTTACTGCAATAATTATTTCAGGGGTTGTGAGGTATTTTGGGCGTGAGTAAAAAACTATGTGATGCTATATGCTGTTGTAGTTATAGTTTATAGAGCCAAATTGATGTCAGGAGAAGAGATTTTTTAATCTGACCAAAAATATAAAAATTTCAATAAAGTTCACTAGGATGATTTTTATCATGCAGGGCTAAGGATTGTCCTGAGGCAGCTTATCGTTGCGTGAAATTGACGATAATTCACACAAAAATATAGGGAAATATTTTTTATGTTGAAAAAACTACTAATTGCCGCTGTCGGTGCTTCTACACTTTCGATCACGTTTACTGTGGCGGCTGTCCCCGCAGTAACTGGCGAACCAATCATCGTTCAACATTTGGGGAAACTATCCTGGCCGCAGGATGATGAGATTACTACGCCCTACCTTACTCAATTGGTTTCTAATGATGTTAATGATCTCCATGGCGACGTCTCATGTGATCTGATTATTACCACGCCCGGCAATTATCATATGGCACTGAGAGATGCCATGAAGGGGCGCTCGGATTTGGGTCTGACTGGTCTGCAGAATCAGGTAAAGAGCCAATATGACGTTAGCGTCTGTTGGACAACATCACCCCCCATTGGACCTGACCACATCAGCGCGGAAGACGTTCAGATAAAAAACATTCATCTAAAAGGGTTGCCGGCACTTGCGGTAGGCCCGGGTAACGTTATGGATGCAATGGCCGCCAATAACCAGGTGGATGGATCAAGCCGTAAGCTGATTCTGGCGAACAGAGGAAATGTAATTCTGGTGCGTGCAGACAAGGCACGTAAAATTCATAACGTGTGTGATCTTGGTGGAAAAACCCGTGTGGCAACGCCAAATCCGATCCTTGAGCCAGGTACGTTTGGAAATTACTCCGCCACTATCTTCAATGTTGCCGATCAAAATAATTATGGCTGCGATGCGACAAAATTGTTTAACAGCATCTTCAGTCAAGATCTTTCCCGGTTTGACTTCTCTGCCTTTGCCAATCCTTACGATATTGCTGCCATCCAGGCCGTCTTTACAGGTAAGGGCGAAAACGCTCGCGGGGACCAGAATTCACCGAAATGGGTGGCATCTTCTCGCATCATGCATCGCGACATCCCTTATGCACTGTGTCATAACGAAGCCGATGCGGCAGTTATCTTTTATCATCTGGCCAAGTATATGAAGGAAACCCTGGGGGCAACCGGTTGTGCGCTTGAGATTGTGCCTATGGGTGGTACGGTAGAAGATCCTCAGCCTACTGCGGTCAAGGGAAATTCAGTTGGCAAGCAGTTCATTGCGAAGGTAAACGGCGGTTTTCCTCCAAAGGTATTGGATGCACGCGACTTGATCTATAACTTCTTAACATCAAGTCCGGTATGGACCCAGATTTTAAAAGAACATGGTATGACGGGGCCAACACCATAGCACTGTTACTTTGGATATTAGGGGAGCCAGCACCATCGTCAGAAATCCATCTGTTGCGGTATTGTGACAATTTGCTTTGGCTTCCCTTCAATCACGAATGAACGAGAACACGCAGCTCGATCGGGTGGAGCTAATCGGACCTGCGAGCTGCTCACTACATATACGCGCGTTACGCGTAGCGTTATGTGTTTAGTACGGAGCTCAAATAGAAAAAAGGAAGAAAAATGAATAAAGCTATTACTTTCAGAGATGCCGTGATTCGACCGGTTCTCGCTAAGCTTGGATTAGGAGGGCAAGCTGCAGAAGAGTTGCTTTTAGGAACGGCGGCTCAAGAAAGTCTATATTTTCAATATAGAACACAGGTTGGAGGTGGCCCTGCAAAAGGTTACTTTCAGATGGAACCATCTACGCACGACGATATTTGGGTAAACTTTCTCAAATACCGCCAAAAATATTCGAATGATGTGCTTTCATTTCTTTCAAGTAAAAATGCCAACAAAATAACGGAGCTTGAAAATAATGATAAATATGCAGCAGCAATGGCAAGAATTCACTACATGAGAGTCTCAGCACCTTTGCCAAAAGCAGGAGATGTGGTCGCGCAAGCTAACTATTGGAAGCAATATTATAATACCTCCCTTGGAAAGGGGAAACCTCATGAATATGTGGAAAGATGGAATAAATATGTTCTAGGCATTACCCCGTAGACTGAATGAAATTAAAGGTTATTTATGAAGTGTATATTTTCTGTTCTTAATTTTGTATTTTTGTCCTTATTTATTGGGGGAAGCTCATATGCTTATGCGGGAGGGGAGCGTGAAGAACGATTTGGTGTTGTCACGTCAGTTACAAATAATAAAGAGTACTATCATCTAGAGTATGTACTTACAAAAGAAAATATCATTTCCCTGGAGGCTTTGACGAATACCCAGTTTAAGATCAATGGAGGGCAGTTTGAGGTATTGATTAAAAAATCGATGTTCCCAATCGACGCTCCAAGTTGTAAGTCGAATATAATTCTTAGAATGCCTTGGAGCAATCCAGGGGTCACCAATTATGAATTATTTATCGATGAAAAATATGAAATATATAATGAAATTCGAAGGGTTTATGAGGCTGACGAAATATATTCAATTGATGTCGTTATTGAGCTAAATCCTTATGTGATTCTTGATTCAGGTGATCTTAAATTAACACAATGTAACGTTTTTTTTAGACATGCAAATGACCGTTATATTTCTTATACTGGAAGTCTTAAATAAATTGCAGTTATTACTTGAAACCGCGCAATATTAAGTTGTACTGACAACAAATTTTTTCACGTACAAAATAGGAGATTAGCCAATGTCTGTAAACAAATGCCCGGTGATGCACGGCGTCGCCACAGAGAGCAGCATGTCAACGATGAAATGGTGGCCCAAGTCCCTGAACCTCGATATTCTGCATCAACATGATACTAAGACCAATCCGATGGGGACGGGGTTTAACTATAGGGAAGCGGTCAAGAAACTTGACGTAACCGCCCTCAAAAAAGACTTGCACGCGCTGATGACAGACAGCCAAGCGTGGTGGCCGGCGGACTGGGGTCACTATGGTGGTCTGATGATTCGCATGTCGTGGCATGCGGCCGGTACCTATCGTATCGCTGATGGTCGGGGTGGTGCGGGTACCGGCAACCAGCGCTTTGCGCCGCTTAACTCCTGGCCGGATAACGTGAACCTGGACAAGGCGCGTCGTCTGCTTTGGCCTATTAAGAAAAAATACGGTAACAAACTCAGCTGGGCCGATTTGATTGCCTATGCTGGAACCATCGCTTATGAATCCATGGGTTTAAAAACCTTTGGCTTTGCCTTTGGACGTGCAGATATCTGGCATCCGGAAAAAGACACTTACTGGGGTTCGGAGAAGGAGTGGCTGGCGCCCAGCGGCAGCGAAGGTAGCCGTTATTCCGGTGAGCGGGATCTGGAAAATCCGCTGGCAGCTGTGATGATGGGCTTGATTTATGTTAACCCCGAAGGCGTAGATGGCAAGCCCGACCCACTCAAAACGGCCAAAGATGTGCGAGTCACCTTTGAGCGCATGGCGATGAACGATGAGGAAACCGTGGCGCTTACCGCTGGCGGCCATACGGTGGGTAAGTGCCACGGTAACGGCGATGCCACCTTGCTCGGCCCGACACCCGAAGCCGCCGACATCGAGGATCAGGGTTTTGGTTGGGTCAATAAGACCAAGCGCGGCATTGGCCGCGACACTGTTTCCAGTGGTCTTGAAGGCGCATGGACGACTCATCCCACTCAATGGGACAACGGTTATTTCCACTTACTGCTTAGTTACGAATGGGAGCTGAAGAAAAGCCCTGCCGGTGCATGGCAGTGGGAACCGATCAACATTAAAGAAGAAGATAAGCCGGTTGATGTCGAAGATCCATCGATTCGCCACAACCCGATCATGACCGATGCTGACATGGCCATGAAGATGGACCCGGAGTATCGCAAGATCTCCGAGCGTTTCTATAAGGACCCTGAATACTTTTCTGAAACCTTTGCACGGGCATGGTTCAAACTGACGCACCGCGACATGGGTGCGAAGGCGCGTTACATCGGTCCCGATGTGCCAAAGGAAGATCTGATCTGGCAGGATCCTGTTCCTGCGGGGAGCAGTGGTTACGATGTGCAGGCCGTGAAGGATAAAATTTCTGCCAGCGGTCTAAGTATCAGCGAGATGGTGGCCACCGCTTGGGATAGTGCAAGAACCTTTCGTGGTTCGGATATGCGGGGCGGCGCCAATGGGGCGCGCATTCGTCTGGCTCCGCAAAAAGATTGGCAAGGCAACGAACCCAAGCGTCTGAGCAAGGTACTGACCGTTCTTGAAGCGATTGCTGCCAAGAGCGGCGCAAGTGTCGCGGATGTGATCGTGCTCGCCGGTAATGTCGGTGTCGAACAGGCCGCAAAGGCTGCGGGCTTTGATGTTAGTGTGCCGTTCTTGGCTGGCCGCGGTGATGCGACTGACGAGATGACTGATGCAGAAGCCTTCGACGTGCTGGAGCCAATCCATGATGGCTACCGCAACTGGATCAAGAGTGACTACGTCGTTAGCGCGGAAGAGCTGATGCTCGACCGTACCCAGCTAATGGGGCTGACTGCGCCTGAGATGACGGTATTGGTTGGTGGCATGCGCGTGCTTGGCACCAGCCACGGCGGCACCAAGCATGGTGTGTTCACCGAGCACGAAGGAAAATTGACGAATGATTTCTTCGTCAATCTCACCGACATGAACTATACGTGGAAGCCGACCGGGAATAACTTGTATGAAGTCCGCGACTGCAAAACGGACAAGGTTAAGTGGACAGCGACTCGCGTTGATCTCGTCTTTGGATCCAACTCGGTCCTTCGCGCCTATGCCGAAGTTTATGCACAGGATGACAATAAGGAAAAGTTCGTTCAGGACTTCGTCGCGGCATGGACGAAGGTAATGAACGCTGATCGTTTCGATCTGGCCTGATTCCCGCTGCCTCCCCGCGCCGATTATTATCGCGGCGCGGGGATGTCAACGCGGTAATGCGTACTGAGAAATAAGTGTGCAATCACAATCAATGAATCACAAAGAATCAATGGGGTCGGACTCGAATGGCACTTACTTAAGCCATAGCACCGCATGAAAAGCCACTAACCTATTGAATAAATAAGAAGGCTGGCGAGATGATAAGCTGATTGTTACCACACAATTCGCAATCATCTGGAGTCGCCAGCCATGCCTCATCCTAACCATAAATCACCGGGCCATCAACA
>CAMTXZ010000062.1:0-27481 GCA_947085765.1 uncultured Chromatiaceae bacterium
ACCTGTCAGGTCAGCAGAACCACCGAACATCTCTGGCAGCAGTGGACCCATTGCTTCGATAGCATTTTGAGATGCTTTACGTGAAGCAATGTTGGGCATATCGACTTGAGTCTTGGCGATGAACTTATCCATTTCAACGACGAAGTTGGCTGGCAGCTCGCCTGCCATACGACGCAGAAACTCAGCAGCTTCCGCAGGGAAGGCGGCGCGATAGGCCTCAAACTTCTTGTTCCAAGCAGCTTCCTCGGCAGCGCCCTGCTCTTTGTGGTCCCAGCCAGCAGCAATATCAGCAGGGATTTCAAAGGGGGCGGCAGTCCAGCCAAGCACATCACGGGTAGCCGCAATTTCGGCATCGCCCAGTGGTGCACCGTGGCAGTCGTGACTGCCCGCCAGATTTGGCGAACCAAAACCGATAGTAGTACGGGCACAGATCAGAGAGGGCTTGTCAGTGACAGACTTCGCTTCTGCGATAGCCGCATTGAGCGCATCAGCATCATGGCCATCAACGCCAGGAATTACGTGCCAGTCGTAAGACTTAAAGCGGGCAGGCACGCCCTTTTCCATCCAATCACCGATGTGACCATCAATAGAGATGTCGTTGTCATCCCAGAAAGCGATCAGTTTGCCCAAGCCCAAAGTACCGGCCATGGCGCAGGACTCATGGGAGAGACCTTCCATCAAACAACCGTCACCCATGAATACATAAGTATGGTGATCAACGATCTCGTGGCCAGGCTTATTGAATTGTGCCGCCAAGGTACGCTCGGCGATCGCCATGCCCACCGCATTGGTAATGCCTTGTCCCAAAGGACCTGTCGTTGTCTCAATACCGGCCGCATAACCATATTCAGGATGACCCGCAGTTTTGGAGTGCAGCTGACGGAAGCTTTTAATGTCGTCTATAGTCAGGCCAAAACCTGTCAGGTGCAATAGAGAGTAAAGCAGCATTGAACCGTGGCCATTTGAAAGCACAAAACGGTCACGATCAACCCACTTGGCATTAGTTGGGTTGTACTTCATGTGGCTATTCCACAGCACTTCAGCAATATCGGCCATACCCATGGGCGCACCCGGGTGGCCCGACTTTGCTTTTTGGACCGCATCCATACTTAGGGCACGGATGGCATTCGCTAGATCTCTGCGAGAGGGCATAAACTCTCCTCAAACTCTTTGGTGGATTTATAGGTTAAAAAACAAAAGACTACATCAAAAACCGGGGTGTCTACGCCATTTGAGGCGGGCACGAAAGCGGGCAATAGTACCACATTTCATCGTTCATTAAACACTACACCATTCAACCTGCTCGTGAGCAACAGCATCGTTTACAGACTTATATAGGGACAGACTGCTCCGCAACCCCTGACAGATCCATTTTACCAATGGAGCCGTTATGTATACTATGTGCGCTCTGTTTTTCGAAATCTTCAAAGCATCGACCTAGCACAATTTATGGGGAACACAATGTCAAACCGTCACCTTTTCACCTCTGAGTCGGTCTCCGAAGGACATCCGGACAAAGTTGCCGACCAGATATCTGATGCCATTCTGGATGCCATTCTGGAGCAGGATAAAACGGCCCGTGTCGCCTGCGAAACACTGGTCAAGACCGGCATGGTGATCGTGGCCGGAGAGGTGACCACCTCCGCCTGGGTCGATATTGAAGCGTTAGTGCGTGAAACCGTCAAAGAGATCGGCTACAACAGCTCTGATATGGGCTTTGACTGGGAGTCCTGCGCTGTGCTCAACGCCATCGGCAAGCAATCCCCCGATATCGCCATGGGGGTTGATGAGAGCGGCGACCACGAACAGGGTGCTGGCGACCAGGGGCTGATGTTTGGTTACGCCACCAACGAGACCGATGTGCTGATGCCCGCCCCAATCACCTACGCCCACCGGCTGGTGCAGCGCCAGGCTGAGGTACGTAAAAACGGCACCCTGTCGTGGCTGCGTCCCGATGCCAAGAGTCAGGTGACATTTGTTTATGAAGATGGCAAACCTGTCGCCATTGATGCCGTAGTGCTCTCCACCCAGCACAGCCCTGATATCTCACAGAAGGCGCTGCAAGAGGCGGTGATGGATGAGATTATCAAACACGTGCTGCCCGCCGAGCTGCTCTCCAGCAAGACCCGCTATTTTATCAACCCGACCGGCCGCTTTGTAATCGGTGGCCCGGTAGGTGACTGTGGCCTGACCGGCCGCAAGATCATTGTTGATACCTACGGCGGCATGGCGCGTCACGGTGGTGGCGCCTTCTCCGGCAAGGATCCCTCAAAGGTTGACCGCTCTGCCGCCTATGCCGGCCGTTATGTCGCCAAGAACATTGTTGCCGCCGGACTGGCTGATCGCTGTGAGATTCAGGTCTCCTATGCCATTGGTGTAGCCGAACCCACCTCCATCTCGGTGGAGACCTTCGGTACCGGCAAGATCGACGACGCCCGCATCACCGAACTGGTGCGCGAACATTTCGACCTGCGTCCCAAAGGTCTGGTCGCCATGCTCGACCTGTTGCGTCCGATCTACAAGGCAACGGCGGCGTATGGCCACTTTGGCCGCGAAGAGCCACAGTTCACCTGGGAAAAGACCGACAAGGCTGACGCCCTGCGCGCCGCCGCCGGTATCTAACAACTTGCGTTACCCTATTTACTAGATTCAAAGCCCTGCAGATGGGGCACTCCCCGCACTTCGAGGGGCGCTGCGACAGAGCCAGAACAGAGGCGCTGCCAGGCTCGAAGTACGGGTCATCTGATGATCAACGGCGCTCAATACTCTCATTATCACTTGGAGGATTGACCTTGAACGCTGCATCAAACAATTTCACCGATTATAAAGTTGCCGACATCTCCCTCGCCTCATGGGGCCGCAAGGAGATGAATATTGCCGAAACTGAAATGCCAGGCCTGATGGCGCTGCGCGAAAAGTACGGCAAAGAGAAACCCCTCAAGGGCGCCCGCATCATGGGCAGCCTGCACATGACCATCCAGACCGCAGTACTGATCGAAACCCTGACCGCACTGGGCGCCGAAGTCCGCTGGGTCTCCTGCAATATTTTCTCTACTCAAGATCACGCCGCTGCCGCCATCGCGGCTGCCGGCATTCCTGTGTTTGCCTGGAAGGGTGAAACACTGGAAGAGTACTGGTGGTGTACCGAGCAAGCCTTCAAATGGCCCAACAATCAGACCGCCAACATGATCCTGGACGATGGCGGCGACGCCACCCTGCTGGTTCACAAGGGTGTTGAGTTTGAAAAAACCGGCGTCGTACCCGGCCCGGAAACTACCGAAAACGAAGAGTTCAAATGCATCCTTGGCGTTTTGGCGCGCGTGATGAAAGAGGATTCACAATTCTGGACCAAACAGGCCGCCAACATCCAGGGCGTCACCGAAGAGACCACCACTGGCGTTCACCGCCTGTATGAAATGGTTAAAGCGGGCGAACTGCTGTTCCCGGCCATGAACGTCAACGACTCTGTCACCAAGTCAAAGTTCGACAATCTCTACGGCTGCCGTGAATCACTGGTGGATGGTATCAAACGCGCCACCGACGTCATGATCGCCGGTAAAGTTGCAGTTGTCTGCGGTTATGGCGACGTCGGTAAAGGCTCCGCCCAATCGTTGAAAGGGCTGGGCGCCACCGTCATGATTACCGAGATCGATCCTATCTGCGCGCTGCAGGCAGCGATGGAAGGGTTCCGGGTGGTGACCATGGATGACGTTGCCGCGCTCGGCGACATCTTTGTCACCACCACCGGCAACAAAGACATCATCACCCATGACCACATGGTGCAGATGAAAAATCAGGCGATCGTCTGCAACATCGGCCACTTCGATAATGAAATCGACATCGTCGGCATGCGTAAATATGAGTGGGAAAACATCAAACCACAGGTTGATCACATCATCCTGCCAAGCGGCAACCGCATCATCATGCTGGCCGAAGGGCGCTTGGTGAATCTGGGTTGTGGCACAGGTCATCCAAGCTTTGTTATGTCCAACTCGTTCAGCAACCAGGTGTTGGCGCAGATCGAGTTTTTTGTCAGACCGGAGCAGTACGAAAACAACGTCTACATCCTGCCAAAACATCTGGATGAAGAGGTGGCCCGTCTGCACCTGGAGAAGATTGGCGTCAAGCTGACCAAACTCACCAAGTCGCAGGCTGACTACATCGGTGTTCCTGTGGAAGGTCCATACAAGGCCAATCATTACCGCTACTAACTGGCACAAACCAATCAATGTAGGGTGGGTTAGGCGCGCTGTTTGCGCCGTAACCCACCAAGCCGTGCCGACAGGCACACATTGAAAAAAAGTTTTGTGTTGCTGCGCAACGCTCGGTGGGTTACAGCAAAAAACGCTTAACCCACCCTACATTTGATCCGAGGATCATCCAAGCATGAACACGCAAAAGAAATTCACAAAATCCTTCAGCTGCGAGTTCTTTCCACCCAAGACCGACAAGGGTGCAGAGAACCTGCGCGCCACACTGACAGAGCTGGCCTTGCTCAATCCGGCCTACTTCTCTGTCACCTTCGGCGCCGGTGGCAGCACTCAGGAAGGGACTTACGACACCGTCAAAGAGATTCAGGCGCAGGGCTACAACGCCGCGCCACACCTCTCCTGTGTCGGCTCTACCAAAGAGAACATCCGTAAATTGTTACAGAGTTACATCGCCCTCGGCGTCAAGCGCATCGTCGCCCTGCGTGGTGACATGCCCTCCGGCATGCGCGACATGGGCGAGCTGCGTTACGCCAACGAACTGGTGGCGTTTATCCGCAGCGAAACCGGCGACCACTTCCATATCGAAGTCGCCGCCTATCCCGAGATCCATCCGCAAGCACCCAATGCCCGCAAGGATCTGGAGAACTTCGCCCGCAAGGTGCAGGCCGGCGCCAACGCCGCCATCACCCAGTACTTCTACAACAGCGACGCCTATTTTCGTTTTGTCGATGACTGCGAAAGTGTCGGCGTTGATCTGCCCATCATCCCCGGCATCATGCCCATCACCAACTACAGCCAGCTGGCGCGTTTCTCTGATATGTGTGGTGCCGAGATTCCACGCTGGATGCGTAAACGGCTGGAGGCTTATGGAGATGACAAGGAGAGCATCGTCGCCTTTGGTGAAGAGGTGGTCACGGAACTGGGGCGCAAGCTGCTCGACAACGGCGCACCAGGACTACACTTTTACACCATGAACCAGACCGGGCCGACCACGGCGCTGTGGAAAAACCTCGGGCTTTAAGTCCTACAGTAGCGGAGGGCAAGAGTGCCCTCTCTACTCTTTCCTGATCCCCTCCACCACCTGCTCCAACACATCGCCATCACTGTTGGTGATGCGCACCTTCACCGGCAGATATTCGTAATCGGCTGCCAACCAGATCTCAATCTGGTCATCCTTCTGGTCATCACGCACCTTTCTAAGATGCTGGGTACGCAACTCACCCAACCCGGAGTTGATCATCTCTTCACCCACCACTTCACTGGCATAGCTACCCAGCTTCCTGCCGGTGGTCATGGAGAAATGTACGGTGCCACTGAGCGGCGCCTTGAGTCCAAACTGGTAGATAAAAGAGAGCTGGTCCTGAGTGCCGGGCGGCAAGGGTACGGTTGTAGAGTCCGCGACGCGGCCATAGGTCAGGGTTTTGTTGATGTAGTCGAACTCAGCGCGAAAGGTCCTGTCAGCCTTCTGGCCACGCTGCTCCCAATAGCTCTCCGGCTCCAGACCATTGGCGGTGATTCTGCCCTGACTGGTCTGAATAATCATCTCGCTGGTAAGCCAGCGGGCCAGACCGGCGGCTTCCGCCACACTGGCGATCACGTAACGACCATCCTTGATATCCCAGGTGTGCACGATCTTTCCGATTCTTAAACCATTTTTACCCTTATATAGAGAGTAATTGACGGTGAGCCTGAGCGGTGGCTGCGGTTCGGCCGCCACCTCTGCCAGCGGCACCGGTGGCGGCATGATATCGGCAGCGCTCTCCGCCACAGGCGTTGGCTCAGCGGCTGCGACTGGCGCCTCATCTGCCAGCGGTGGCGTATCTGTTGCTATGGTCTCATCGCCCATCGGTTCAGCGGGCGCGGCTTCATCTAACGACTCTGGCGCATCTGGAATCACCGGTTCTGGAATCACCGGTTCTGGAATTTCTGGCTTTGGAATGTCAGGCGCAGCCAAGGCTGGCCCCACCGTTTTAACTGGCTGCTTGGGTTTTGGTTTGGCCTTAGGCGCTGGCGGCGCAACTGGCTCCGGCATAGGCTTTGGCACCGCAATCTGCACCTTGAGCATTGCCACCAGATTCGCCTCGATACCGCTCGGCTGTTTGTCGGGAAAGAGGACGAGGTGAATCTGCGGCACAAAAAACAGCGCCGCATGCAGCAGCAGCGACACCAGCAGTGCTGCAAGCATAATCCAGCCACTACGAGAGCGTGGACGGGGGATGGCAATGCTCATATTCAGAACCGCATACTCTCTGACTCTTACAATAGTGTTTCAACAAACTGTACCGCAATGGTACAGATGCAATCACTTGAGCACCAAACTCGGCAGGCCCCAACATTACTTGACCGCAACCGTTATGAACAGCCCCAAAACCAGCCTCTTGCCCTGTACAATTGGAACTTCTGTTTACCACGTCGGCTTACCGTATTCATGCACATCCTGTTAAAACTCAGCTGGTTCTTCCGTCTTGAGTGGCGCCGTTACACCATCTCCTTTGTGGCGCTGCTGGCCATCGCCGGATTGATCATGGTACCCCCCTGGATTACCGGGCGCATTGTTGATGCGGTAGCTACACAGAGCCTCACCCTCAACCGCCTGCTCAGCGATATCGCGCTGCTGCTGGGTGTAGGGGCATTGATCTATCTGCTGCGTATTATCTGGCGCCGCCAGCTCTACAGCGCCTCATACCAGCTGGCGGCGCTGCTGCGCAGCCGCATCTATGACCACCTGACACTGATGGCCCCGGCCTTTTTCCAGCGCCACAACACCGGCGACCTGATGGCGCGCGCCACCAACGATGTCACGGCGGTGGAGATGACCGCCGGTGAGGCGGTGCTGGCGCTGGTCGATGGCGTCATCACCGGTCTGGTGGTGCTGGCGGTAATGATGGTGATGGTGAACTGGAAGCTGACACTGCTGGCACTGCTGCCGTGGCCGATCATGGGCTACTTCATGTGGCACCTTGGCAACCAGATGCACGACACCTTTACCGAAGCGCAGCGCCAGTTCAGTCTGCTCAACGACAAGACCCAGGAGAGCATCTCCGGCATCCGCCTGATCAAGGCCTTTGGCCAACAGCCACAGACACTGGCGAGCTACAGCGCTGTCACCACCGAGGTGAGTCGCGCCAATCTGGCGGTCGCCAAGGTTGAGGCCAAATATGACCCGATCATCTTTGTCACCGTCGGCACCTCCTTTATGCTCGCCGTCGGTGGCGGTGCCTGGTGGATTCATCAGGGCGAACTGACGGTGGGCGAACTGACCACCTTCACCATGTATCTGGGCTATCTCATCTGGCCGATGTTTGCCTACGGCTGGACCCTCAACCTGCTGGAGCGTGGCGCCGCCGCCAATGCCCGCATCGAGGAGCTGTTTAACACTGCACCGCAGATTGGCGACCACGGCACACTGCCAGCGCCCGCCACCACCCAGCTCGAGCTGAACATTGAACGATTCCGTTACCCCGACAGCGCCCATGACGCACTGCACAACATCCACTGCACCATTTCACCCGGCAGCACCTTTGGCATCGTCGGCCACACCGGCAGTGGTAAAAGCAGCCTCATCAATCTACTGCTGCGCCAGTATGAAGATGATGCAGCACAACTGCTGCTCGCTGGCCAACCACTGCACCACTATCCACTGACACTGCTACGCAACCAGTTTGGCGTGGTGCCACAGGACCCGTTTCTCTTCTCCGTCACCATTGCAGAGAACATCGCCCTGGGTCGTCCCGAGGCCACCCTTGATGAAATCCGTGCTGCTGCCGCCCTCGCCTGCATCGACAGCGACATCCTCGCCTTCCCGCAGCAATACGATACATTGGTAGGGGAACGGGGTATCACCCTCTCTGGCGGCCAGAAACAGCGCATCGCCATCGCCCGCGCCCTGCTGCTCGATCCACCGGTTTTGATCCTCGACGATGCCCTCTCCGCCGTCGATGTCGGTACCGAGCGCACCATCCTCAGCCACCTGAAGGCAGCGCGCCAGGGCCGCAGCAACATCATCGTCTGCCATCGTCTCTCGGCCGTCACCGATGCCGACGAGATCATCGTGCTGCACCACGGCACCATCAAAGAGCGTGGCCGTCATGCACAACTACTAGAGAGTGATGGCTGGTACGCCCAGATGTTTCGCTATCAGCAGATCGAACAAAAGATTGAACATGACCACAGTTAACCGCAACGGCTACAAAGCTAATGTAGGGTGCGCCGTGCGCACCATGGGCAAAGGGGAATGCTCGTGCGCACAGCGCACCATGGGCAAAGGGGAATGCTCGTGCGCACAGCGCACCCTACAGCACTCCTTAACTCTCGCTGGGCGTTCAATGCTAGACGGGACAGGATGGCAATGAATAACACTCACCCCTTCATGCGTCTGCTCAGCTACGGACTGAGCGACAAAAAGCTGCTGCGCCAGGCACTCATCCTGCTGCTCATCGCCACCGCCGCCGAAGTGGCAGGCCCCCTGCTGATCAAACTCTTTCTCGACGACTACGTGGTGCCCGGCCACTGGCAACCCAACGCCATGCTCACCATCGGCGCCGCCTACCTCTTTTTTATGATCCTGGCCGCCAGCACCAACTACCTACAGGCCGTACGCCTCAACCTCATCGCCCAACACGCGGTACAGACGCTGCGGGAACAGGTATTTGCCAAGGCACTGGCGATGCCGCTGAGCTACTTTGACCGCACCCCCACCGGCAGCCTCATCTCACGCATCACCAACGATACCGAATCGATCAAAGAGCTCTACGTCAACGTCATTGGCACCTTCATACAGAACATCATGCGCATCTTCGGCATCCTCATCGCCATGGCGCTGCTCGACTGGCAGCTGATGATCATCTGCCTGCTGTTTGTACCGGTGGTCACAGCGCTGATGTACCTCTACCAGCGCCTCAGCGCCCCCATCTTCCACCAGGCCCGCACCCTGCTCAGCGACATCAACGCCCGACTGCACGAAACCATCCAGGGCATCAAAGTACTGCAACTGCTCGGCCAGGAGCCACGCTTCCGCCGCGACTTCACCACCCTCAGCAACGAACACAACCGGGTACGGCTACGCAACATAAAACTCGACTCCCTACTGCTGCGACCGCTGGTGGATATGATTCAGATAGCACTGCTCGCCGGACTGCTCTACAGCTTTGGTTACCAATCCCTCAGCAATCCGGTAGAGATCGGCGTCATCTACGCCTTTGTCACCTACCTCGGGCGCTTCTCCGAACCACTGGTCGAAATCACCCAGCGCCTCAGCCTCTACCAGCAGGCCATCGTCGCCGGTGAACGTGTCTTCACCCTGCTCGACAGCGACAACAGCACCCCCGCACGCAACAGCCGCGCCCAGATCCACGCCGGCAAGATTGAGTTCCGCGACATCCGTTTCAGTTACGACAACAAACATAACGTCATCAACAATGTCAGCTTCACCATTCCCGCCGGCCAGTTCCACGCCATCATCGGCCACACCGGCAGCGGCAAAAGCACGCTCACCCAACTACTGCTGCGTTTCTACGCGCCACAGCAGGGCGAAATCCGCATCGACGGCCATTCACTTGAAAGCTTCAGCGAAGAGGTACTGCGCCAGCAGGTCGGCATCGTTCAGCAGGACCCCTTCATCTTCAACAGCAGCGTGCGCGACAACATCGCCATGGGCCAACCCTTCAGCGACGCCGCGATCAAACAGGTCGCCAAACAGGCCGGACTACACGAACACGTACAGCGACTGCCGCAAGGCTACGACACCGTCATGAACGAACGTGGCAGCAACCTCTCCACCGGCCAGCGCCAACTGCTCGCCCTCGCCCGCACCCTGATCCACAAACCCAAAGTGCTGATCCTCGACGAAGCCACCGCCAACATCGACAGCCACACCGAAGCACAGATTCAAAAAGCGCTGATGCAACTGCGCGGCGAGATCACCCTGCTGGTCATCGCCCATCGCCTCTCCACCATCGAAAAGGCCGACCAGATTTTAGTCTTGAACCACGGCGAACTGGTGCAACACGGCAGCCACAATCAGCTGCTGGGAATGGAAGGGGTCTATAGACATCTGTATGAGATGCAGACGCTGGAGGTTGGGGAGCGGTAACAGCCAGAAAGAGTTCACATTACTGCGTTAAGGTTGTATTGATAGTTCTATGTTAAGACTTAAATCGAAAAACATTTTCATGCTATTGAGATCATAAAAAAATGAAAAAGATGATTGTTCCGCTATGTATTTTACTTTTTACTCTGTATGTAGAGATTGTTGGTGTGGCGAGCGCCAATGAGCTAAGGGATATAACTACTGCTGCAAAACACGGTGATAAAAATGCGCAACTTGCTTTAGGTTTGCGGCAGCTAAGCGGACAATCTGTTCCACGAGATGTAAATCAAGCGCTGGTTTTGTTGCAGGTGCTTGCAGAGGAGCAGGACCCGAGAGCATGTCTTGTTTTGAGTGTGGTGTATGGTAGCGGTTTTGGTGTGGTCAAAGATGTGAAGAAAAGCGAAGAATGGCGCAGATATTCCTCACTCGCATTTGGGCATTATGTACCTCAAGATACTCCACAAATGTTGCAATGGTTACGTAATGCGGCCGAACAAGGTGGTGTGTTCGAGCAGTTCATGCTTGGCTGGATGTATGAAATTGGTACCATGGAAGATGGCGTAAAGGCCTGGGACTATGTGCAGCTTACTGATGTGCCAAGGAAAAAAGCTAAAGGCGTTGCGCATGATCGAATTCAAGCAATGAAGTGGTATCAGAAGGCAGCAGATCAAGGGCTCGCTGAAGCCCAATATCGACTTGGAATGATGTTTATTTCTCAAGATGGTGGCGTAAGTGATGGCAGCAATGCTCTGTTGTCGTTGCGTAAGGCTGCTGAGCAAGGGCACTTAAAGTCGCAGTCATGGGTTGGCAATATTTATTACCGTGGCATTGGGGTTCCTGGAGATATGGCACAAAGCGTTTATTGGTTTTCCAGGGCTGCTGAACAGGGTGATACCTCAACTGAGTCGCAACTTTTCATGCTTTATATTTACAGCGTTGACACTCTTCCCCAGGAAGATGCCAATGTCGTGATATGGAATCGTAAGGCTGCCGATCAGGGGCATCCCAGTGCCCAGTTAAACCTAGGCGTTATGTATTTGAGTGGTTTGGGTGTTCCTCAGGATGATGAGCGAGCTGTGTATTGGTTACGTAGAGCTGCTGACGATAGGCAGACTGCCGCCCAGATTGTGTTAGGCGCAATGTATGAAGTTGGGCGAGGTGTCGAACGTGATGATAGTAAAGCTCAAGAGTGGTATTCCAAAGCTTTTACTCAGGCATCTTCACCAAGTTTTATGCGTGATATCACACATGCTGCACAATGGTTGCGCCATCAGGCTGAGCAGGGCAATGTATTTGAGCAGTTTGTTCTCGCTAAATTATATGCAACAGGGATAGGGGTGACCTTAGATGTTAATGAGAGCATTGAGTGGTATAGAAAGGCTGCTGAGCAAGACCTTGCTAGGGCTCAGTTTTACTTGGGCGTTTTATATATGACGCAGCTAAAGGAAACCGAGCAGTCTTTGGTATTGTGGCATAAGACTGCAGCACAAGATGATGCACCGGCACAAATCGCTTTGGGTGCGGCGTATATGAAAGGTATTGGTGTTCCACAGAGTAAAATAGAAGCTATTGCATGGTGGAGTAAAGCATCTGCACAGGGAAGCGCTGAAGCACAGTCCTACATTGATGGAGTGAACTTTATCGAAAAGAGTAATAGGTAATTTGCGCAGAATTTCATTTTGTGAGGATGAAGCCCGATTCACGGTTTACAAAGAGGTTCGTTCACCTTCCAAATAAAGTCTTATCTGGCTTAAATGCACGCACGACTCAGCTTTTTCTCGTTCCCACGCTCCCGCGTGGGAACGCATACGGTGAATAAAGTATGGTATCAGGTGTAGATTCCCCCGGAGGACCCTGGAAACCAGAAAACAAAAACCGGCCGTAGCAGAGACTGAATTAGGGCCTCCCACCAACCCCACCATTGCGAAAATATATCGTGTTACTTATATTTACTTCGTAACACCTCCGGTATATAGTCATAAACACTGTTACCCGGCCGTGCCTACTAAGTGTAGGAAAACGGCTGACTGACAGTGGGTACAAGGAGAAAGGATTCTCCTCTGCCCATCATCACGGGCCGGGCTGTTAACACCCGTGCAGCTCCGGCCCTTTTTCAACGCGCTACAATTTTCGGAGGATCGGCAAATGGTGTGCGACTCAACCTACCGCAGACATGCTCACCGACAGGTGACCCACTCTCACCCCCACCGTCACGATGATGACCACCATACTCACACCCACGCAGAGCTGATTGTGGGTGAACATGATCACGAACATATCCATGAGGAGCTAGAACACGCGCATGATCACGACCATGACGATGGCCATCACGACCATGATCATGACGATGGTCACCACGACCACCCGCACGAAACAGCGACAACTACCTGACGGCGGCAGGCTTCAATATCAACACCCTCCAGTGCATCAATCGCAGTCAACGTGACTGAGGGCGCAAACGCTGTGGCATGACGGGTAAAGTTGAGCATGGAGTGGAAAATGCCGGGTACTTTTTTGAAACAGCACTGCTGGCTGTAGATCGTTTCGTCGTGGACGCCGGATTACGTTATCACTACATTCGGTCTGCTGGCTGGTGGAGAAACCAGCTCCTTCGTCTCCATTAATACGTTTTGATCAACACATATAGAACATTCAATGCATTCGTCACCAAAGCTGCGCAACTTAGCCCGCTGACCCAGGCTAAGCCGGTCAGCACAAGAGAGCAGCATCAGCCGCTTAAACAAGTTTTGCCAGCCACACTGGCTATTGACTGCACTATCGCCCCGCCAATGAAGGCGCTCCTCACCGGTCACCGGATCAATCAATGTCAACGAAGGGGCTCCTTGCTCCAGCCGGGCGTCGATCATATAAATCATCAAGTTCTCCTTTGATTTTTAACTAACTGCATCCGCCCGTCTCACTCTGGGATGATGCATCATCCCCCTTCACCTGGAGTCGTGCTAGCTGTCCCGCCAACCTCCTAAATATGGTAATGAGAATCATTTGTATTTGCAACCGCTAGTTTAAAAATATATTTAGAACGGTAGTGTTGGTTGTAAATTGTTTCGTTTTGGGCATTCATGAAGATCGATAACGCATCTATTCTGCCTGCCATTTCGGGTGCAACATCGCGGCTCTGCACTTTCCGTGGGTGGTTGAGACAAAAGGTGCAGGATAGAACCCATTCGCTGGTGATGTTGAGATAGCAGTTACCATACAGTTCGTAGGCTGCCTCTCCGCTGGGGCTGGGCGAATATGGTAAAGTTGCACCCCTGCTTTCAATCCAAGAAACCTCTCTCATGGCTCAAACTCTCTATTGGTACGACTACGAGGCCTTTGGTCTTAACCCCATGACCGACCGCCTGGCGCAGTTTGCCGGCGTGCGTACCGACATGGACCTGAATGTCATCGGCGAGCCGCTGATGATGTACTGCAAACCGGCCGATGATTTTCTGCCCAATCCAACCTCCTGCCTGATCACCGGCATCACGCCACAGAAGGCGCGGGCCGATGGCATCCCGGAGGCAGAGTTCATCCGCCGTATCAACGCCGAGTTCAGTCAGCCCAGCACCTGTGTGCTCGGTTACAACAATCTGCGTTTTGATGATGAGTTCACCCGCTATTCGCTCTACCGCAACCTGCAGGACGCCTATGCCCGCGAGTGGCAGAACGGCTGTTCGCGCTGGGATCTGCTCGACGTGGTGCGCATGACCCGCGCGCTGCGCCCGGAGGGGATCGAGTGGCCGGTGAATGCCGAGGGGCGGCCAAGTGTGCGGCTGGAGGAGCTGACCATTGCCAACGGCATCGCCCATGAGTCGGCCCACGATGCACTCTCCGATGTCTACGCCACCATCGCCATGGCACGTCTGGTCAAAGAGAAGCAGGGCAAGCTGTTTGATTTTGCCTTTGAGAATCGCACCAAAAACCGTATCAAAAAACTGCTCGACCTCAAGGATCAGAAGCCGGTGATCCACGTCTCTGGCATGTACCCGGTCGAAAAGGGCAACATGGCGCTGGTAGTGCCACTGGCGGAACACCCGATCAACAAAAATGGCATTGTGGTCTACGACCTGAGTGTTGACCCCAAGGATCTGATCAACCTCAGTCCGGCCAAGATTCACGAACGGCTCTTCACCAAAAATGAGGATATGCCGGAGGGTATGGAGCGCATCCCGCTCAAGACTGTTCACATCAACAAGTGCCCGATCATCGCGCCGTTTATGACACTCGACGGCAAGGCGGCCAAGAAATACGGCATCGACCTTAACCTCTGCCGCGCCAACCTCGATACCCTGCTCAAACAGCCCGGACTGGCAAAGAAAATTCAAAAGGTCTTCACCGATGGCCAGACTGTATTTGAGCCACGCACCGACCCCGACCAGATGCTCTACGGCGGCCCCTTCTTTAATGATGATGACAAGGCACGGATGGCGCAGGCACATGCTATGTCACCGCAGGAGCTGGCCGATTACCATCCGCCCTTCAGCGACGGTCGTCTCTCCGAGCTGCTGTTCCGCATGCGCGCCCGCAACTGGCCCGAGACGTTGAACGCCGACGAACAGGCGCGCTGGCAGGAGTTCCGCCAGAGCCGTATCAACCTTGATGAATATCTGCGCGATATCGAACTGCTGCGCCAGGAACCACAGCGCAGCGACGCCGAACTGGCGCTGCTCGATACACTGGAGCAGTATGGCCGTGAGATCAGCGCTTAAATGAAGCTGCACGTTGGTTACATCGGCCTGGGCCTCATGGGCCGCCCTGCAGCACTCAACCTGATCAAGGCCGGCCATCAACTCAACGTTTACGCCCGCCGCGCCGCAATGATGGCGCCACTCACTGCCGCTGGCGCCACCGCCTGCAATAGTCCCGCCGAGGTCGCCGCTGTTAGTGACATCATCTTCATCAACGTCTCCGCCAGCAGCGATGTTGAAGCGGTGGTGCTGGGCGATAACGGCATCATCACCACCGCCAAACCCGGCAGCGTGGTGGTCGACATGAGCACCATCTCCCCCGCCGTCACCCGCAACCTCGCCACGCAGCTGGCAGCGCGCCAGATCGAGATGCTCGATGCACCCGTCTCCGGCGGCCCCCAGGGGGCAACAGCCGGAACCCTGGCGATCATGGTGGGTGGCAAGGCCGAGGTCTTTGCCCGGCTGCTGCCACTGTTGCAGGCGCTGGGGCGCAACATCGTGCATGTCGGTGACCACGGCGCCGGCCAGATCACCAAGGCGTGCAACCAGATCATCGTCGCCCAGACCATCACCGCCATCGGTGAGGCGCTGCTGCTCGCCAAGGCGGCGGGGGTCGATCCGGCCAAGGTGCGCCAGGCGCTGAGTGGCGGTTTTGCCGACAGCGCCGTGTTGCAGATCCACGGCCAGCGCATGCTTGATTACGTATTTGAGCCGGGCTTCAAAACCAAACTACACCACAAGGATATGCAGATCGTACAAGAGAGCGCCGCCGCACTTGGCATCACCCTGCCCGGCGCTGCGCAGACCACCCGTTACCTCGACACCCTGATGGCGCAGGGCGATGGCGAGCTGGACTCCTCGGCCATGCTCAAGGCGCTGGAGCAGGTTGCCGGGGTTGGCCTCAAATCAACAGATCATCCAACCAATATTCAGGAACCATCATGAACTATGCAAATGCAATCAAGGGCCTCTGCGCCGCCGCCCTCGCCACCACGTTATTGAGTGGTTGCAATGAGGTGGTCGATGCTAATCTTGGTACTGGCACCGTCAGTATCGGCATCAAAGATGCGCCTGTGGATGGCGCTCAAGCGGTGGTGGTGAGCTTTACCGGCATCGAACTCAAACCCTACAGCGGCGCGTCCGTCACCATCAACTTCAACACACCACGCTCAATCGATCTGTTACAACTGCAAGGGACAGACACAACCCTGCTGTTTGATAAAGAGCTCGTCTCTGGCGGCACCTACAACTGGCTGCGCCTCAAGGTGGATGAGTCAAACTCATATCTCATCAACAGTACCGGACAACACAACCTCACCATCCCCAGTGGCAATGAGAGCGGACTGAAAGTGGTTAAAAATTTCGTCGTACCGCAAGATGGCACAGTCGCTCTCACCATCGATTTTAATCTGCGCAAATCGGTACTCGAACCGGCCCAGAGCGGCGGCGCCTACAAACTCAAACCAACCTTGCGGCTGGTACAAAACGACAAGACCGGCCACATCGGCGGCACCGTGCCCAATACCACGGTCAACGCCAGCGGCTGTGGCACCGCCGCCATCTATCTGTTTGAAGGCAGCAACATCACCGCCGATGACCTGGATGGCATCAACGCCGATCCCATCGACTCCTCGCTGGTAAAACTCAACAACAGCAGCGGCAATTACGAATATAAATTTGGCTTCCTGAATGCCGGCAGCTATACCGCCGCCTTCACCTGCAAGGCCAATCTGGACAATCCTGAAACAGATAACGCCGATGTCACCTTCAGTGGCGCCACCAATGTTACTGTCACGGCGGGCGCCACCACCACCTATAACTTCTGACTTGGAAGAAGTGTGCAAATGAATGCCCTGAGCACTGCGTGAGGCAGGCTCTTCACACCTACGGATATAACAGCCAACCTATTCGCCCTACGGTAATGGACTGTAGGTGCGAATTTATTCGCACAGGGAGGGGCACGAATGCCCTATAACGATTTACGTAAAGGACGTCACAGCGAAGCTTGGCGCGCCTATTTCGTTACCGCTGTGTTGGCAGAGCGCGAACAACGTTATTTCGACAACTTCGCCTCTGCCCGTCTCGTGGTGGCGGAGATGCGGACCCTGCATGAGAGTGACGCAGTACACTCTCTCGCATGGGTCGTCATGCCAGACCATCTGCACTGGTTATTTCAGCTAGGTGACTCCATGCCCCTTTCAGCGTTGATGAAAGGCTTTAAGGCGAGATCAGCCCAACGGGTTAACTCCCACCTCAACCGGCGTGGCCCACTATGGCAAAAGGCATTTTATGACCATGCCGTGCGCAAAGAGGAAGATGTAAAGGGGATTGCCCGTTACATCGTCGCCAATCCATTACGTGCAGGATTGGTAGATAATATCGGCGACTATCCCTATTGGGATGCCATCTGGGTGTAGGTGCGAAGAGCTTGCCCCACGTAGTGCTTTGGGCATTTATTCGCACTGATCATTTTGTAATACCACGTGCGAATGAATTCGCACCTACATATAAAAACTCACTATGAAAAACAGCGACATCATTACCCGCGACCTCGCCACCCTCTGGCACCCCTGCACCCAGATGAAAGACCACAAGTGGTTGCCGCTGGTGCCGATCAAACGTGGCGAAGGGGTGTGGCTCGAGGACTTTGAGGGCAAACGTTATCTCGACGCCATCAGCTCCTGGTGGGTCAACATGTTTGGCCACTGCAATCCCCGTATCAGTGACCGCATCAAGGCACAGCTCGATACCCTCGAACATGTGATCCTCGCTGGTTTTAGCCACGAGCCGGTTGTTGAGCTGTCGGAACGGTTGATCAAGATCACCCCCGAAGGATTAAACCGCTGTTTCTATACCGACAACGGTTCCTCCGCGATTGAAGCAACGTTGAAGATGAGCTTTCACTACTGGCTCAATTTGGGGCAGCCACGCAAGACCAAGTTCATCACCCTCAGCAACAGTTATCACGGCGAGACCTTGGGCGCGCTGGCGGTGGGTGATGTGAAACTGTTTAAAGAGACCTACGCGCCGCTGCTGATGACGCCCATCACTGTCACCAGCCCCGACTGCTATTTCCGTGAGCCGGGCGAGAGCGAGGCCGACTACTCCACACGCATGTTTGCCGAGATGGAGCAGACCCTGGCGCAACACCACGACGAAGTCTGCGCGGTGATTGTGGAGCCACTGGTGCAGTGTGTTGGTTCGATGCGTATGTATGACCCGGTCTATCTGAAACTGCTGCGTAAGGCGTGTGACCACTACGGCGTACATCTGATCACCGACGAGATCGCCGTCGGCTTTGGCCGCACCGGCACCCTGTTTGCCTGCGAACAGGCTGGCATCACGCCCGACTTTATGTGCCTGTCAAAAGGGCTCACCGGCGGCTATCTGCCACTGGCGGTGGTGATGACACACGAGCAGATCTACCAGGCCTTTTACGATGACTACGAGAAGATGAACGCCTTTCTGCATTCACACAGCTACACCGGCAATCCACTCGGTTGCGCAGCGGCACTGGCGACGCTCGATATCTTTGAACAGGACAACGTCATCGAAAATAACAAGCTGCTATCGCAGCATATGGGCAATGCCGTCGCCCATCTAAAAGATCATCCGCATGTCAGTGAAGTGCGTCAGCACGGCATGATCATCGCAATGGAGATGGTCAAAGACAAACAGACACGTGAACCCTACCCCTGGCAGGAGCGGCGTGGCCTACGTGTCTATCAACACGCACTCAAGCGGGGTGCACTGCTGCGGCCACTGGGCAACGTCATCTACTTCATGCCGCCGTATGTGATCACCCCGGAACAGATCGACTTTCTCGCCGAGGTAGCGAGTGAGGGCATCGATGTAGCAACCAGGGCAGACTGATGCGCATTCCAAGAATCTACACACCTACACCACTGCACAGCGGCGCCACCATCGAACTGGACGACAACGCCTTCAGCCACGCCGTGCGGGTATTGCGTCTCACTGAAGGTGCACCGCTCATCCTCTTTAATGGTGAAGGCGGCGAATACGAGGCGACACTCTGTGATGTACAGAAAAAGCGCGCCAGTGCTGCTATCGGCATGCACTCACCACGCGAGTGTGAATCACCGTTGCCGATCATGCTTGGCCAGTGCATCTCGCGTGGCGAGAAGATGGACTTCACCATTCAAAAGGCAGTGGAGCTGGGCGTAACGGAGATTGTGCCGCTGTTCAGCGAACGGTGTGGAGTCAAGCTCGATAAGGAGCGTAGTGACAAACGTACCAGCCACTGGCAGAGCATCATCATCAGCGCCTGCGAGCAGTCCGGCCGCAACCACCTGCCACGGCTACATGCACCTCTGCCACTCGAGCAGTGGCTCGGCACCGTCGAGGCATCCTGCAAGCTGGTGCTCGACCCTTGCGCCAGCCACTCACTGCCACAACTACCCAAGCCGGAAAAAAACCTCGCCCTGCTGATCGGCCCCGAAGGGGGCTTGAGTGATGCCGAGCTCGAACGTGCCATCAAGAGCGGCTTCAACGGCATCCGCCTTGGGCCACGTATCCTGCGCACCGAAACCGCCGGTCTGGTTGTACTCAGCTCAATTCAACAGTTGTGGGGGGATTTAGCAGTATAGAAACACTGTTGCCTCTCCTCTCCCGTTAGGAATAGCTACTGAACCTGCGTCATCAGGCGTGATGTTCTATTCCTGAATCTCACCATGCCGGAGATGGACGGTTTTGATGGAGGTTCTTACTCACCATTAAAACCATAGCGAGGCAATCTTCAGGTTGAATAGCAATGAGAGATCTATCAAGCAAAATGGCGCTGCATTGCAGCCATTGTAGTCGTCGCTACGTGCCATCCAAGATTGCAGTTTCCCGCCAAAAGCCTCACAATCGCGCCAGCATTTAGCCTCTCCCCACCTGAGACCTGCCCCGTGTTGCACCTGCCCAAATCCTTAACCCATGCCCCATGGCTGCGCGCCAGCACCGCTGTTGTTCTTTTTATATTGCTGCTCTATGGCTATGAGCGACTGGTTGAGGCTTCTGGCGGTTTTGAGACCTACCGGTTTCATGAGCGTTGGTTTGAGCTGGGTTTTGTTACCTACCTCTATCTGCTCATTTATCTGCTGCTCAAACCAGGGCGCTGGCGGCCGCTACAGGCGGCGCTGCCGATCCTGCTGATTTATATGGTGCAGGATATTTTTTACCATTTTTACGGCAAGGTGTTCCGCATCATAGAGGTATTGGAACTGCCGGAACTGCTACAGGTATTGCCACTCTCTTACAGCGTGCCGATGGCGCTGATTTTTCTGTTGCCACTGCTATGGCTATTGAGTTCGATTGACTACCGCAAACGTTTGTTGATGGTGGTCGGCACACTGCCGTTATTCATTATCATTTTTCTCTTAGAGTTTATGCCACAGAGCTACGCCTCACTGATCGAAAAAAACGGCAATCAGATCACCACCTATTCCGATACCTTCAGCGTCATCAACAATGGCCGTCTGACCATGCTCTTCTACCGTGAAGCAAAACGTACTGAGGCACTGGCAGCAACACAGCCCTATCGCAGCCGCACTACCTATACAGAGCAGGCCGAGCAGTTTGCAGCGGAGCTGAAGCAGCACAGCAATCAGCGCAACATACATCTGATTGTGCTGGAGAGTTTTCTCGATCCCACACTCTTCAAGAAGGCGAGCTTCAGCAAAGACCCGGTTCATCCTGACTTCAAGGCGCTGTTTGGTGACAAGCTGGGCCTCGCCATCTCGCCGGTTTTTGGTGGTGGCACCGCCCAGGCAGAGTTTGAGGTACTGTGTGGCATTCCTGCCATGGAGCAACTCACCAGTGTTGAGTTCAATCTATTCACTGGCAAGGCGGCCGAATGCCTGCCCGGCATTTTGAAGCGACTCAACTACCGCACCGTCGCCACCAACGCCTACCGTCCCAACTTTTTTAACGCCATTCCGGCGTACAAAGGCGCGGGCTTTGGTGAGACCTATTTCCCGCGCGAGTACTCTGGCAGCAATGCCAGCTACTACAACAACGGTGATGATGCCGATGATGACTTCATCTTTGATGGTTCACTCTTTGCGCAGAATCTGGCGTTTGTAGAAAAACATCTGCAAGAGCATCCAGGGCAGCCACTAATTAATTACATCATGACGGTCTATGGCCATACACCGCACATACTCGATCCCAACAAACGGCCGGAGCTGATCCAGGTCATCGCCGATCACCAGGATGAACATCTGCAACGTTCGACCAACCAGTTCTACTACCGCACCCAGGCGATCGCCGCCTATGTGCGCAAACTGCTAGAGATCGATCCACAAGGACTCATTATTCTGGTCTCCGACCATGTGCCACCACTGGTCTACGGCCCCATCACCTATGAAAAACTGGAGTACCACGATAACAGTGAGAGACTGCCACACCAAAATAGACTGATGATCATCGAACAGGGCGAACCCAAGCTCTACAATACCGCCCATCACTATGAACTCAACCGTGTGGTCTACAACTACATCAGTGGTGGCAACTACTGCCAGAACCACGGCTGCCCACATCTAAAACCCGAAAGCGCGATCGCCAAAGAGGATTATCTGGAGCAGTACCTGCGCCTGATGGCCCATGCGTCGGAGTGACGCACCCCATGTTTCAACAAGTGGGGCACAACGACACCGCTATCACCGCGCCTGAAAACAGATAAAACTAAAACTCATTCAATCGCTCTAACCAGACTCAAATCACTGATACATAGCCCAGGGGGCAAAATTTAATCAGCGCCCCGCTTCCTGTTAATATGATCCATCACTAAGATATTCACACTCCCCCGCCATATAGAGAGAGTCATGAACAACTCATCACCCAACATTCAGCAGGTTCTCGCCAAAGAGAAGCCGCGTCGCCGCAAGCTGATCATCAGCACCATTATCGTGCTGGCAGTAGCAGCAGTGGTGCTGGTAATGTCGCGCGGCAACAACCAAGAGATGCCTAGATTTATCACTGCCACGGTCGAGCGTGGTGATCTCACCATCACCGTCACTGCCACTGGCACGCTGGCACCGTTAAACCAGGTCGATGTTGGCAGTGAAGTCTCGGGCATGATCGAATCGATCAGCGTTGACTTTAATGATCGTGTTAAACGTGGCCAGGTACTGGCCCGCATCAATACCGACGAGCAACAGGCGCGGGTGGTGCAGTCACGCGCCGCGCTGGAGGTGGCCGACGCGCGTGTCTTGCAGGCCAAGGTCACCGTGCAGGAGACCCAGCTGAAACTGAAACGCTGCGAGGCGCTGGCGCAACAGGGGCTCTGCCCATCACAGGATATGGAGACAGTACGCGCCACCCATGAGCGCGCCATGGCCGATGAGGCCAGCGCCAAGGCGCAGGTATCACAGGCCAAGGCAACACTTGATGCCGAACAGACACGTCTGGCCAAGGCGGTGATCCGCTCGCCGATCGACGGCATCGTGCTCAAACGTGCCGTGGAGCCAGGCCAGACAGTCGCCGCATCACTGCAAGCACCGGTGCTCTTCACCCTCGCCGAGAGCCTGAGCCAGATGGAGCTGCATGTCTCGGTGGACGAGGCTGACATCGGCCAGGTACATGCAGGCCAAAATGCCATCTTCAGCGTTGATGCCTATGACAACCGCAGCTTCCCCGCCAGGATTACCCAGGTGCGTCTGGCGCCGCAGAGCAGCGCCGGTGTAGTGAGTTACGAGACCCTGCTGGCCGTGGATAACCAGGAGTTGGCGCTGCGCCCCGGCATGACGGCCACCGCCCGTATTGTGGTGCAAGAGATTAAGGATGCCCTGTTACTGCCCAACACAGCGCTACGCTTTACGCCACCCGTCACTGCCGCCAAAGATGAACGTGGTTTTATGGAAAAACTCTTCCCACGCTGGGGTGGCAGTAGCAGCAGAGACAAAAACGATGGCAACAACAGACAGAAACAGGTCTGGGTATTAAAGGATCAGCAACTCCGCGCCATCACAATTAAAACCGGCGCCAGTGATGGCCACACGACACAGCTTGTTGAAGGTGATCTGCAAGCAGGTGCCGAGCTGCTGGTGGGGATTGCGGGTGGGCAGACGCAATGAGCAGTGACACCCCGCTCATCGCCCTGCACGGCCTGAGCAAAACCTATGGCCGTGGGGATGCCGAAGTAGAGGCACTGCGAGATGTCGACCTGAGAATCAACAGTGGTGAGTTTGTCGCCATGATGGGACCCAGCGGCTCCGGCAAATCGACCTGCATGAACATCCTCGGTTGTCTTGATACCCCCACCGCAGGCCAGTACCTGTTTCAGGGTGAGGCTGTTGAGCAGCTGTCGCGCAATCAACGCGCCCTGCTGCGCCGCCACTACATCGGCTTTGTCTTTCAGGGATTCAATCTGCTGGCGCGTACCAGTGCGCTGGAAAATGTCGAACTGCCACTGATCTATCGCCGCACCCCGACCCGCGAACGCCATGCCCGCGCCCGTGCCGCACTCGCCGCCGTCGGCCTGGAGGGTCGCGAACATCATACCCCCGGGGAGCTATCCGGTGGTCAGCAACAGCGTGTCGCCATTGCCCGTGCCTTGGTTACCGATCCGGCGGTACTGCTTGCCGATGAACCGACCGGCAACCTCGATACCCAGCGCGGCCACGAGATCATGCAGCTACTCACTACCCTCAATCGTGACCAGGGCATCACCGTCATCATGGTCACCCACGAGAGCGACATCGCGGCCTTTGCCAAACGGACCATCCATTTTATCGATGGCACCATTCAGCACAAAGAGAACAATGGAGCGCCGCTCTGATGTGGTTAAGTGCGTTATCACTGGCGCTGCGTGAGATCCGCCGCAACCTGCTGCGCTCCATGCTTACCATGCTTGGCATCGTCATCGGTGTGGCCGCGGTCATCACCATGATGACCATCGGCAACGGCACCACCGCCAAGGTGACGGCACAGATCGAAAGCCTCGGCAGCAATCTGCTGATCGCCCGTCCCGGCCAGCGCCACCGCCCCGGCGCCCGTGAACAGGCCAAATCGTTTGAACTGGCCGACGCCGAAGCACTGGGGCGCGACATACCCAACATCGTCGCCGCCAGCGCCTCCTCCGCACAGCCCACCACCGCCGTGTTTGGAAACGCCAACTGGTCCACCACCGTCACCGGCGCTGATGCCCAGTTCCTCACCGTGCGCAACTGGACAGTTGGTTCCGGGCGTAACTTCAGCAGCGGCGAACTACGCGCAGGCGCGCCCGTCTGTCTGCTCGGCGCCACCGTGCAAAGAGAGCTGTTTGGGCAACAGGACCCAATTGGCAACAGCATTCGTCTCGGCAAAATCTCCTGCCAGGTGATAGGCGTACTCGCCGCCAAAGGACAATCGGCGATGGGACAAGATCAGGATGACGCCATCCTCATCCCGCTGCGCGGCTTCTGGCGCCGCATCGCCGGCAATCAGGACGTCAGCTACATCTACCTCTCGGCACGCACAGGCGTCGCCACCGACACAGTCAAGCGCGACATCGAACGGCTGCTACGAGAGCGGCGTCACATCAGTGGCGACAAGGAGGATGACTTCAGCATCATCGACATGAAAGAGATCGCCAAGACCATGGCAGGTACTACACAAATAATGACCGCCCTGCTCGGCGCCGTCGCCGCCGTCAGTTTGATCGTCGGTGGCATCGGCATCATGAACATCATGCTGGTCTCCGTCACGGAACGGACCCGCGAGATCGGCATCCGCCTCGCCATCGGCGCACTCGAGCGCGAAGTACAACGCCAATTCTTGGTAGAGGCAGTGGTGCTCTCATCCGTCGGCGGCGTGATCGGCATCCTGCTCGCCATCACCGCCTCATGGTTCCTCGCCAAGGCGCTCGAACTGCCCTTCATGCTCGACAGCACCATCGTCATCACCGCGTTCCTGTTTTCCGCTGCGGTCGGCATAGTGTTTGGTTATTTCCCGGCACGCAAGGCAGCAAGACTCAACCCGATTGAGGCGTTGCGGCACGAATAATTTACGGCGCAGACGTGATCGACATTCCTGATTTTTCTATGTATGTAAAATCACGGAATAAACTCGACAGGATAGGTGACTGTCATCTCACCTCCCTCTCTTGCACCAAAATCAAAACTCTTAATACGCGACACCAGTCGCTCTTCAAGTACTGGATCATTGAGTTCGCTGGATCTGATGATAACGGCAGAGACCTGGCCAGAGGCCAGGATAGTGATATCAAAGATGATTTTCCCTTTTAAGCCAGGATTAGCACGTCGTGCCTGACGATAAACCGCGTGTAACTTGCCTTTATTCTGATCAATAACATAATAGATATCCTCCTCAAATCGCACGCCACTTCCGGCTGAGGATTTATGTGGTTTAGTTCCACTCTGAGCACCACTGGCAGAACTTTTTGATTCACTCTTTTCACTCATCAGCGTTGAGGCAACTTTTAACCGCTCCTGCTGATTAAGCGGTGTGGAGCTGATTGACGCCGAATAATCACCCGGTTTAACGTTTGCCGCCGAACCACCACCTGTCCTGTTAGCCGAGAGTATGCCGGTATCAACAGCTGCCGCCGCGGTTGATGTCCCTGACATGTTTGTAATTTTTGTGCGCGCCATTTTACTTACATCGGAGGTATCGATTAAATCAGACAACTCATTACCCAAGGCTAACAAGCCGCTCTTTTCAGCGCTGGCTCTGGCCTTTTGCTGAGCGTCTGTTAACACTTCGGTGCGCTCTGGTTTTTGTGGCTTCACCTGTGGGACAGGTTCAATCTCAGTCTCATCAGGCTTTGGTTCTGATTTTAGTTCTGGTTCTGGTGGCAGATCCACCTTGATTTCTGGCCTTGGTTTAGGCAATGGCAATACCTCAGCTTTTGGCTGAGGTTTGGGTCTATCCTTATCTAAAATAAATTTCGCTATACGCTCTGGCACCGCTACGCGTACCTGACGTGGCTCTTTTGGTACAGTGATTAACGACAATACGATACCTAATGATATGGACAAAACAACAACAGCAAATATAACAACAGTAAAGTTACGATCACCATCACTACCAGGCCGCCATTGCAATGCCCGGCTTTCATAGGTTAGTACACTCATCAAATATTACCTTTAGCCTTCTGCATTGCAGAAAAGGCAACATGCGTGTAATTAACCTGACGACAAGTCGCTAGAACTTTTCTTAACAGTTCATAGGGCAGATTTTCATCACCCATTATTGTGACTGAATGTCCAGCCTCACTATCATTACTGGCAACTGAAAAATTAGCAGCATGAATACTTAGCTCATTTTCCAGCCCTTTTATCAGAGTCCCTTTTTCTGCCAAAACCTCTTCAATGACAGCTACCTTAACGCCTTGCACTAAAATACTATCTTTGGTGATGGCAATGACCAACGTCTCTTTTGAAGCCTTCTGGGCAACTGTAGTTGGCAACGTAAGATCTTTGTTATTAGGCAGTTGTTGTACGCTGGATGAGCTGACCAACAGAAAAAAAACAAGAATGGTAAAGATGTCCATTAATGACACCATGTTGAGTCCTGCGCCTTTATGGAGCTTTTTAAAGCTCTCCATGCGATGGGCCCGATTTGATATTTTTAGTTTTTTCACAGCTACAGGCCTATTTCTCTATCTGCTTAGCCACTACGGGAGCATCGCCGATAGAAATATCTGGGAATAGCTCTATAGTTTCGACACTTGTCACCTGCACAACATCTGCACTGCGAACATGATCCATTGTGGTAATTAACGTTTTATAGTCGATGCCCGGATCAAGCAACAAGGTGATCGATCTCTCTTCTGGAAAGCGTGTTTTTATCTCTACCATTAAATTTGTAAACAGGGGCCAACGGGTATCATCTTTAGTGCGCTCAAAACGTTTAATCAAACCGATGGTCTTATCCTGAAGATCAAAGCTATTCTCACGCAATACCAACTCCAGCTGTAGAGTTACCTGTTGCTGGTTTTGATCAGTGGAATTTAAAGCGGGCAGATTCAACTCAAGTATTGATAGCCGGGAAAAAACGGCGGTAATAAGTAAAAAAGGGACCAGTATCACCATCAAGTTCATGAATGCGGTGATATTCAGCTCTTCAGCCTCTGCCATGAGTTTTTTACTAAACCTTTTCATTACCCGCGCCTACTCTTTAACCATCAAATTGATGCTTTTGACGGCGGCATTTTCAAGGTTGGCAACCAGTCGAACTGTTTTTGTGACTAAATAGGAGTGCATCAGCAGGAGTGGGATTGCTGCCACCAAACCAAAGGCAGTGGTATTCATCGCTACCGAAATACTGGCTGATAACAGATCGGCCTTTTCAGCCGGATCTGCAGAGGCAACTGCGGTAAACGCTTGAATCAGTCCAACGATCGTGCCAAGCAATCCAAGCAGGGTGGCCACATTTGCATAGGTGGCCAGATAGTGGGTACGTTGCTCAAGTGCTGGCATAACATCCATCATGCCCTCTTCCATTGCAGCTTCAATAGTCTCGCGACGACTTTGAGCACTGTAACG
>CAMTXZ010000063.1:0-20721 GCA_947085765.1 uncultured Chromatiaceae bacterium
AAGGGCGAAGGTGAAAACCTGGCCCACGCCTCTGGTTTGAATGTGACCAGCTTTCGCCCCTCGGTGATGTTTGGTCAGGATGACCACTTCTTCAACAAGTTTGCTTTGATGCTGCGCTACCTGCCGGTTCTGCCGCTGGTCTGCGCCAACAGTCGTATGGCGCCGGTCCACGTGACGGATGTTGTGGCCGTGATGCTCAAGTCACTCGATGACCAGGAGAGTTATGGCCAGCGTTATGACCTCTGCGGCCCCGAAGCCTATAGCATGTTGGAGATGGTGAAATACGTGAACCGCATCAGCGGTTTTAACCGCTTCATTCTACCGCTCGGTCCAGGGCTCTCTGCCCTGATGGCGCGGGTGATGGGGCTGATGCCATTCAAACCCTTCACCTACGACAACTATCTGAGTCTGCAAACCCCGGCGCTCTGTGTGACCCCCTTCCCGGCCCGTTTTGGCATCCAGCCAAGCCGCATCGAACCGGTCATCTCCAAGTTCATCGGCAATGACAGCTTGAATGGTCGCTACGATACAATCCGGCAACACGCCGCGCGCGACGAAGAGCAGTAACACCATCATGAAGATCTATCAGGTCGGTGGCGCCGTCAGAGACAAACTGCTCGGCCTGCCGGTCAAGGATCACGACTGGGTGGTGGTGGGCGCCACCCCCCAGGCCATGCTTGAGCTTGGCTATCGCCCGGTGGGCAAAGAGTTCCCAGTCTTCCTGCACCCCAGGAGCCACGAGGAGTATGCGCTTGCCCGTACCGAGCGTAAAACTGCACCCGGCTATACCGGTTTTGTCTTTCATGCTGCTCCTGACGTCACGCTGGAGGAGGATCTGTGTCGCCGCGATCTGACCATCAACGCCATCGCCATGGCGGATGACGGCACCCTCACCGACCCGTTTAACGGCCAGCAGGATCTGCGCGACAAGGTGCTGCGCCACGTCTCCAGCGCCTTTGAAGAGGACCCGGTGCGCATCCTGCGCCTCGCCCGTTTTTATGCCCGCTTTAAACCACTTGGTTTCACCATCGCCGCCGAGACGATGATGTTGATGCAGCGCATGGTGGCCAGCGGTGAGGTCGACGCCCTGGTGCCGGAGCGGGTCTGGCAAGAGACTCAACGCGCCTTGAGTGAAGCCGCTCCTGGCGCTTTTTTTGCGGCGCTGCGTGAGTGCGGCGCGCTGAAAAAACTCTTCCCCGAGATCGACCGACTCTTCGGCGTACCGCAAACCGCCATTCACCACCCCGAGATCGATACCGGCATCCACACCATGATGGTGCTGGAGCAGGCGGCGTTGATCAGTCCCGAGCCACGGGTACGCTTCGCCGCGCTGCTGCACGACCTCGGCAAGGGCACAACACCAGCAGCGGAGTGGCCACGCCACATCGGCCACGAGGCCCGTTCACTGCCCCTGGTACGGCAGCTCTGTGAACGGCTGAAAACCCCCAACGACTACCGTGATCTGGCGCTGCTGGCGGCAAAGTTTCATACCCACTGCCACCGCGCCAATGAACTGCGCCCCACCACCCTGATAGATACACTACAAGCGCTGGACGCCTATCGCCGCCCCGAGCGCTTTGAAGAGTTCCTGCTCACCTGCATTGCCGATGCCCGTGGCCGCACTGGTTTTGAAGAACGCGACTACCCGCAGGCCGAGCGCTTCCGCCGCGCCCGCACCGCCGCATTAAGCGTCAACGCCGCCGCCCTGGCGGAGGCTGGCTTTAAAGGGCAGCAACTGGCGGAACAGCTGCGCCGCGCCCGTATCAGCGCCGTCAAACAGGCATTGAGTCTGGAGATCAAGTAGTCGCCCGCACCCCAGCCACAATAAAAAAGACAAAAAACAACAATTCAAAATTCCTTCGAAAATACATACACTTCAAACTACCTGACTCTGGCCATAGAATCTCCCCCCGTTATTTTTCAATACGTTAGGCTCGGCCACCATAAAAACCTAAAGCACCCCGCAGTTGACTCAAGTTTCAGATTCGTGACAATCTGAAGTTTCGCGCCGCCCGTCTACGCCTGCTTTCACCCCTTTGGCCCCGGGCGGACACCGCGAAAACCTTGCCTAAACCAACAACGGAGGACGGCTAATATGTTCGGAGTACGCCACCACTTTATTGATGATTTCCCGCAGATGTCCGGCGCAATCACCCACCTAAAAAGCAGCGACCCAATATTTGCCCAGCTGCTTTCCCGCTACGATGAAACCGACAAAAAGATTTATGGCCTGGAGGTGCAGAGTCGCCCGGTGGCTGACATCTACGTTGGGGAGCTGAAAAAAGAGCGCCTCAAATTAAAAGATAAACTCTACACAATTTTAAATTCGAAGCGCTGACTGACACTGGCAATTTGAATAGTTGCGCGCCCTTTAAGGCGCGCTTTTTTTTGCCTCGGCTTTAGCCGGCGCGCCGCAGCATCTCGTCCAACTGTTGCAATCGCAGCGGTGTGCCAATATCAAACCATTGACCACAGTAGTGCTCACCACTCACCAAACCACGCGCCATCGCCTGACGCAGCAATGGCGCCAGTGGAAAAGCGCCGGGGATACAGTCGGAAAATAGTTTTGGTGAGAGCACGCTGATGCCGCTGAAGGTAAGTTTTTCATATCCCTCCGCAATGACTCGACCACCGACCAGGACAAAATCGCCACTGGCATGCTGTGGTGGATTGTCCACCAATATCAGGTGTGCCAATCCATTGATCTCATCAGGCAACTGCGCGAACCGGTAGTCGCTCCAGACATCTCCATTAACCACCACAAACGGCTCTTCGCCCAGCAGCGGCAATGCGTTGCATATGCCACCCGCGGTCTCCAACGCTGCCGTCTCGGGCGAGTAACGGATGGTGGCGCCATAACGGCTGCCATCACCCAGCGCTGCTTCGATCTGGTCACCAAGATGCGCGTGGTTAATCACCAGCTCCGTAATGCCTGCCGTCACCAGATGATCAATATGGTATTCAATCAACGAACGACCAGCTGCCTTAAGCAGAGGCTTGGGGGTATGGTCGGTCAGCGGACGCATTCGTTCACCGCGCCCGGCGGCAAGGATCATTGCTTTCATAAGGTAAGTGTATTGAAAATATAGTAATCAGAACAGTGCCATTAACTGGCCGGTATTGACGTTTCAGACGATAAACATAAGCTGCACCACACGGATGAGAGTCACACTATCGATCACGACAACAACAAAAATAGATACTACTCACTAACGCTTACGGATGCTGTTCCACAGCAGAAGTTATTCGATTGGCTTTTATCTTTAACAACAGGTGCGTGATTGCCCAAGCTGACGTTAGACACAACAACGTCATTACCGGAAGTTGGTAGCGACTCATCACATAATAAGGCATGTGCGCGGCAGTGAATAAAACAATGCCCAGCAACAATGGCCAGAGGGAGCGCCAGGACGCCACGGCATAGATAGTCAATCCAAGCAGTACGAGGTACTGCACCAGCCAAAAAAAACGTATCACTTTCTCAACGGTAGAGGTCTCGCTACCTTTTTCGAGATCTATAGGTGGAATCCAAAAAAGAGCGGCTTTCTTGAAAGCCAGCATCAATGAATCCGTGGGGTGCTGTGAGATATATTGCACAGCCGCCTCTTTTGCCTTGTTGCCCGCCAGCAGCTCACCGCCAACGGCCCGATAATGGTGCCACTCACTGGCAAAAGGGGTGTCACTAATGCTGACAAAATATCCGGTGGCCGCAGGGTTGTTGCCCAGATATAGGTTAAAACCACTATTGGTTGTAATGACAGGGGTGCCCAAAGCCTCGGCGTTACGATACAACCAGGGCGAAAGAGTCAACACCATAACCGTGGAAAAAATGATTCCGCTTATGAGTATCTGTTTTATGCCTGCGCCACTTTTAAGCACAATAAGGGCAAAAACAGCAGCAAAAACCACCCCGGTCATGCCCACTATTGCAAGGATGCCAGTCAACACTCCCGCCGTGATTGTAAGAACTGTTTTTTGGCTTGATCTCACCCAGACAGATGAGATCCAAATCAAGCCAAGTATTAAGGGTGTCATCAGATTTTCTTTGGCTATAACCGTAGTAAATAAGATACTGGGGAGATAAAGCCCCCATAAAATGGCCGCTATAATGCCGGTCGTTGAATCAAACCAGCTCTTGCCAATCTGGTAGATAATGGCAACTGACAGGGCCGCCAATATAATATTTAGCAAAAGAATGGCGTAGGTGGTTTTTCCCAGCAACATAAAAAAAGGGGCTATCAGAATGGGGTAACCTGCGCTGTAAAAAGCATAGTTCCCCATGGCATCTCTTATGCCATTTCCATCGACAATATTTTCCGCCATCCGCCAGTATGAGCCACCGTCGCTTACTATCTCCATGGGAACAACGATGCTAGCCAGGCAACGAACAACAACAGAACCCAGCACTACCAAAGCGACAATAACAGCAGGGGGCAACTGTTTTATACTGTTCCAGCAATGGGTAAGCGGCATCGTTTTTACCCCTTTGCAACCAAAATCACACCCGACAATACCAGCAAGGTACCTAACAGACGTATCAAGTTAAATTGCTCACCCAGAATAACCACCCCGAAAAACATGGTTAGCAAGAAACCGAGCCCTACAAATGGATACGCCTGTCCAACATCAACTTTTGCCAACACACCCAGCCAAAGGATGGCGCCCAGCCCATACAAACCAAACCCAAGCCAAACATATACATTACTGGCAACCCCTAGTGCAGCATCAAGTCCGCCACCGGCAATGGAGCGCTGGACCTCCTGCGAGGACATCCCATATTTAAGTACTATTTGTGCAACGGCTGAAATCGCCACGCTGACAAGTATCAATCCAAAAACATGAAGAGGCATCTCTTACACCTTTACACCGCAATGGCGACTATTAACGCCATAAGGAAAAAAACAATCCAGCTTGCTCTATCTCGCATACTATAAATTACCGGATCATCATGCATTTCTGCTCGAGCGGTTTTCATCCACATTCTTGAAATCCAGTAGAGCAACAAAGGGCAGAGCAGCCAGAGAATGTGTGGCTGCGTGTAATTTATCTGTCCATCTGGACTATCCACATACAGCGCCAGCACAAGCACCGACAAATACCCAGCACAAACTCCCATCGAATTTAGGATGTGGCTATCGGCGACCCGATAGTCTCGACCATTAGTCACATCAATATTACGCTGCGTGAGTGAGACCAACTCAGAGCTGCGTTTAACCAATGCCAGATTCAGAAAAATAAACATCGAGAAGGCCAGCAACCATGATGACATTACAACATCAACCGCTACCGCCCCGGCAACGATACGTAATGTATATAATGATGCCAACAGGATGACATCGATCAGCATAAGTGCTTTAAAGTATAGCGAGTACGCTAAAGTGACGATCAAATAAGCCACAATGACGAGAAGAAAATCCGTTGATACAACGCTGGCTATATAGAGTCCGACAGCCAGCAATAACGGCATTGCAATTAAGCCATGTTGTATTGAAATATTGCCTGCCGCAAAAGGACGCTTTGATTTTCGTTGATGCTGCCTATCCGCATTGACATCAAGAAGATCATTTAAAAGATATGTTGCTGATGCAACTATACCAAAGGCAAAAAAGGCAAGAAAAACATTTAAAAATGCCTCCGTATTAAATACGTGCGCCGCTATCAACGGCACCCCTAACAGTATATTTTTCACCCACTGATAGACCCTCGTGGCCTTTATCCAGACACGCACAAAGGATGGGCGATCTTCAAAAACACGTTCAATCTCACACACCTTTTCTGCGGCCAGAACAACCCCAATGTCTGGATTTACAACAATCGCTTTTCTGCACTTCCGCCAGATATGAATGTCGACATGCGCATTTCCAGCATAATCAAATTCACCATCACTGGTTTTGGTTAAGATTGCTTGAAGTTTGTTTTTGCCCTTGAGATTACACCGATCATCACTGGCCAAAACATCAGTGAATATATTCAATCGATCTGCAACCCGCTTGGCCAAAACATAATTTGAGGCCGTTGCCAGATAGAGCCGTCGTCCTTGTTGAAACTCCGCTTTCAGGTATTCAACAAATTCAGTTTGCAGCGGCAATGTATTGATATCGAGCGTTACTCGATTGGCAATTTCCGCCTTCAGTCTTGCCTTCCCCCCCTTTACCAGCCAGAAAAGCATCGAAAAAAGATATAAGGGGGAGCTTTTTAATAACGCAACAGCCCCTTCAGCCAAGAGGTCTGTCTTAACAAGAGTGCCGTCCAGATCAACAAACAGAGGCGTGGCTACCGCATTAGAACCCAGTGACTCACCTTCACTATTATTCATAAAAAATCTCTGAAAACTTACTAATATGAGCCGGTGTCGTCAGCAGTGATCTGGCTACACACCAACACTACACATTTTCCGACTTCTGTTCACGCGTGAGCAGATGAGTAACAGCGGCACGTGGTGAGATACCATGATAGAGCACCTGGTAAACCTGCTCAGTAATGGGCATTTCGATATTGAGAGAGTGCGCCAGGCGGCGGGCCTCCTTAGCCGCCTCTATCCCCTCAACGACTTGGTTGATAGAGGCGCGGGCAGCACTCATATCGCTGCCACGACCAAGGGCCAGGCCAAAGCGGCGGTTGCGGGACTGGTCGTCGGTACAGGTGAGCACCAGATCCCCCAGCCCCGCCAGCCCCATCAACGTCTCGCGCTGACCACCCAACGCTTCACCCAGGCGCATCACTTCGCTCAGACCACGGGTGATCAGTGCGGCACGGGCATTGGCGCCGAAACCGAGTCCATCGGCGATGCCTGCGGCAATAGCGAGAATATTTTTAACAGCGCCGCCCACCTCCACCCCCGCCACGTCGGCAGAGGTATAGGCGCGAAAACGGTCATTGTGGAGGCGCTGCGCAACTTCGGCAGCCAAGGAGTGATCACGGGAGGCGACAGTCAGGGCGGTGGGCATCCCCCTGGCAACTTCCAGCGCAAAGGTCGGACCGGAGATCACCGCCATAGGGAAGCGATCGCCAAAATAGTCTTCCACCACTTGGTGCAGCAGCCGCCCGGTCTCCGGCTCGAACCCCTTGCTGGCCCACAGCAGCCGCATGTTTGGCTGCATGTACGGCGCAATCAATTCAAGAGTTTGACGAAAGGCGTGACTCGGCACCACCAGCAGCACATCCCTGGCGTCATCGAGTACAGCGGCGAGATCACTGCCAATCACCAACGAGCGTGGCAAGACAACACCGGGCAGATAACGGGGACTACTGGCCGTTGTCGCCAGCAGCGCCATCTGTTCGGCATCGCGACCCCAGAGGCGGACGGAGTGACCATTGGTGGCCAGCAGGGCGGCCAATGCCGTTCCCCAGGCACCGGCGCCGATAACTGCTGTTGTGACCCGGGGGACGACGGCCATCATTTAGAAAATCAAACTCAGTGACGAGCCGTTTCTTTGGCAGCGGCCTGCTGCTGCTCCAAATGCTGGGTATAAAGGGCATCAAAATTGACCGGCGCCAACAGCAGCTGCGGGAAACCACCACGAGCAACCATATCGGAGATCGCCTCACGCACATAAGGGAAGAGGATGTTAGGGCAATAACTACCCAGCAGATGGCTCAGCTGCGCCTGTTCAAACCCTGCCGTACGGAATATGCCGGCCTGTTGCACTTCAATCAGGTAAGCGGTCTTGTCACCCTGTTTGGTGGTGATGGTCACAGACAACACCACCTCATGCATATCATCCGCCATCGGCGCAGCGCGACTATTAAGCTGAACATTGACCTCCGGCTCCCACTTGGTCTCAGTGAAGATTGTGGGTGAGTTTGGTGTTTCGAAGGAGACATCCTTAACGTAAATTTTCTGAACAGCAAACTGCCCTGCGGTCTGATCCTGCACTTCTTCTGCCATGATAGTTTTCCTAAGCTTGGGTTATGGTTTGTTATATACAGTGCTAACGCTTCACCGGCAGGCCTGCATCACTCCAGGCCATCATGCCGCCATTGAGCTTGTAGATTGATTTGAATCCCTGACGCTGCAACACAGCCCCCGCCTTGGCGGCACGCTGACCGGTGCGGCAATAGACAATCACCGGTTTCTCTTTGTGTGTTTCAATCTCTTTAAGACGACTCTCCAGCACCCCTAATGGAATGTGAACCGCATTCATGACATGCCCGTCTTTAAATTCGCCCTCTTCGCGCACATCAAGCATCAACGCCTGTTCACTATTCATGAGCCGCACGGCCTCGTTGGTACCCAGCTCTTTAAAACCGAGCAACTTACGCCGCGACTCATTCATGATCATCAAGAGGACGATCAAAACCAAGGCTGTGACAAGAAAAGGGTGATTGCCTGCAAATTCTAAATACTGCGTCATGGAACCGCGTCCACCTTTCAAATTAAATCTATATGGAAATGCGCCCCCACAGGGACGTTATGATTCACTACAAAACAGCTCACGCATCATGCAAATCAGCCGTAAGATACGTGGGTCAGCGATGCGATAATATACACGATTTGCATCTTTTCGCGTCGACAGAATCCCTTTCTCCCGCAGTATCGCCAGATGCTGTGAAATATTGCTTTGCGATGTTCCAACATTATCAACAATATCCTGAACACCAATCTCTTTATCACCCAAGGTGCAAAGTATTTTTAAGCGCAACGGGTGAGACATCGCCTTAAGCGAACGGGCCGCCAAATTGATATCTTCATCTCGACTGATAAGATCCGTTCGTAACGCATCCATTTGATCGTCACCCTGTGTATTGCTCACGCTCAACCCTCCCCCTGATTAACCTGCCCGCAATCCATGCTGTTGTTAATCCCAGCTGAACCGTTATACAATGACACCCTGATATAATGGGGCAATTGTAATTCATACAACCGCGAATTCCTATCCCGCTATCCCTGCCTATAACAGCGAGACACGGTACCTTCGGCCGCCCCGCACAATTTAGAACCGCTGACTGCACTCACAAGCAAAAGTTGAATATATGTCACACACAGCAAAACCAATGGCACTGATCATCCTGGACGGCTGGGGCTATTCGGAAAACCCCGAATCAAACGCCATCTACCATGCCAAGACCCCTAACTGGGACAGGCTCTGGAACGAGCACCCGCACACGCTGCTGCACTGCTCCGGCGCCGAGGTTGGCCTGCCAGCATTACAGATGGGCAACTCTGAAGTGGGTCATCTTAATCTGGGGGCTGGCCGGGTGGTCTATCAGGAGTTCACCCGCATCAGCCGCGCGATCAAAACCGGCTCATTTTTCACCAACAAAACGCTCACCGACGCCGTCGATTTAGCCATAGCCTCCAACAGAGCCGTGCACATTATTGGCTTACTATCGCCGGGCGGCGTACATAGCCACGAAGAGCATATCCAGGCGATGGTCAAGCTGGCCGCCGAACGCGGCGCTAAAAAACTCTACCTGCACGCCTTCACCGACGGCCGCGACACCGCACCCAAAAGCGCCGCCAGCTCCATCCAGGCAATGGAAGACGAGTTCAAGGCGCTGGGCTGCGGTCGTATCGCCTCCGTCATTGGCCGCTACTTCGCCATGGACCGCGACCATCGCTGGCCACGCATCCAGGCCGCCTACGATCTAATCACCCAAGGCAAAGGGTTATACACAGCCAGCAGCGCCTTGGATGCCCTGGAAACAGCTTATGAACGCGGTGAAACCGACGAGTTTGTCAAGGCCACGGCTATCGTCCCGGCAGGCCAGCAACCAGTCACCATAGAAGATGGTGACGTTGTACTGTTTATGAATTACCGCTCCGATCGTGCCCGTCAGATCACCCGCCCCTTCATTGAAGAGGCATTCGACGGCTTCACGCGCAGCGTTCGCCCCAAACTCGGTAGTTTTGTCAGCCTGACCGAATACCATAAAGAGTTTAACGTTCCGGTGGCCTTCCCGCCTGAACAGATCACCAACGGTTTTGGTGAGTACATTGCCAATCTCGGATTGCACCAGCTGCGCATCGCGGAGACTGAAAAATACGCCCACGTCACCTTCTTTTTTAACGGCGGCGAAGAGGATCCCTTCCCCGGCGAGGATCGTATTCTGATCCCATCACCTGATGTTGCCACCTATGACCTAAAGCCCGAGATGAGCGCCGCCGAGTTGGCCGACAAACTGATCGCCGCTATCAAGAGCGGTCAATACGACGCCATTATCTGCAACTTCGCCAACCCCGACATGGTAGGGCACACAGGCATATTTGACGCCGCTGTCGCCGCCATTGAGGCCATTGATAGCAACCTAGGCAGGGTGATAAACGCCATTAAAGAGGTTGGCGGCGAAGCGCTGATCACCGCCGACCATGGCAACGCTGAACAGATGTCTGATCCGGAAAGTGGTCAGGCTCATACTGCGCACACTTGCAATCCGGTGCCGTTAATCTACGTTGGCCGCACAGCCACACCTGACGATACTCGCGGCAGTCTGGCCGATGTTGCCCCCACCATGCTCTATCTGATGGGGCTGGAAAAACCCAGCACAATGAGCGGCCGCGCGTTGATGCGCCTGAGCTAGGCCAGTATCAAAACAACCAATAAACGCCCCATCTTCACCCGAGCAGAGCGACGCCGTGAAGCAACATAAACGCCTGGCCCTGATAGGCGCCACACTCCTCAGCGCAACAGCAACACTCCACCCTGCTGTTGCCGATGAACAGCAACGACTGCAGCAGCTGCGCGGATTTATTAATGAGCTACGCCAAGGCATCGGTGCTGACAAGCAGCAGCTGACACAACAACAGAAACAGCTGCAACGCCTGGAAAGTGATATCGCCGCAGCCAACCGCCGCCTGCACGACACTGAAGAGCAGCTCAAACAGCAGCGCCTAACCCAGCAGCAACTACAAGCCGAAGCACTCAGCCAGACCCAGCGCTTAGAGCGGGAAAAAAAGCTACTCAGTCAGCAGCTGCGTGCCAGCTACACACCCAGCCAGCAGCAGACGCTGAAGCTGCTGCTCAACCAGAGCAGCCCCGCCGAGGCCGGCCGCACCCTCGCCTACTACGGCTATTTCAGCCGCGCCCAGCTGCGCACCATTGAAGCCACCCGCATCAGTCTCGGCAAGCTGCAGGAGACCAACGATAAGCTGCAACAGAGCAGCGACAAACTCGCCACGCTGAAGCAGCAACAGCAGGAAGAGCAACGCAAGCTAGCCGCCCGCAAAGACGAACAGAAAACCCTGCTCAGCAAACTCGACAACCGCATCCAGGGCAATGAACGGAGCCTAGCCAGCATGCAGGCCGATGAGCAGGCGCTGACCAAACTATTGCGCGACCTGGAGGCAAAAAGACGCGCCCAAGATGCCAAGGACGCCAAAGATGCCAGGAAGGGCAAAGAGGTGCCGGAGCCGGGCAAGCTTAACGGCAAGCTGCAATGGCCCACCCAGGGCAACATCGAACATAGCTTTGGCGATTCACGCAATCAGGGGCAGATGACCTGGCAGGGGGTGGTGATCAAGGGCAAAGAGGGGCAAGCGGTCCGCACCATCGCACCCGGCAAGGTGGTTTTTGCCGACTGGATGCGCGGCTATGGCCTGCTGTTAATCATTGATCACGGCAACAACCTGATGAGCCTCTATGGTCACAATCGGAGTCTCGCCAAAAAAACCGGCGACGCCGTTGCGACCAATGAGACAATTGCCACCCTCGGCTCCAATGACGATGAGGCCGATGCTGACCTCTATTTTGAACTACGTCACAAAGGAAAGCCCGTCGATCCAGAAAAATGGCTGCGTTAAGTGCCATAACGGCTTATCTTTTGCTAGTACGCCGTCGCTAATCATTAGTATGCTCGTTCACCTTAAGTAAACACCGATTTTACACGGAGCGGTAGATGAAACTTTTTTCCTTACGTAACCTGCTTTTTATCAGTCTTGGCGTTGTCCTTGGGGTCTCCCTCACTATTAATCATAGTGTTCAGGCTGACAAGCAGAGTGCCAACAGCAACCCGCTGCCGCTCGACGAACTGCGCACCTTCAGCGAGGTGTTTGGCAAGATCAAATCCGACTATGTCGAATCCACCGAAGATTCAGTTCTGTTGGAATATGCCATCAAAGGCATGCTCTCCGGTCTTGACCCGCACTCAGCCTACCTCGATCCAGAAGCCTTCAAAGAGCTGCAAGTTGGCACCACTGGTGAGTTTGGCGGCCTTGGCATTGAAGTCGGCATGGAAGATGGCTTTGTCAAAGTCATCTCACCTATCGATGACACCCCGGCACAACGCGCCGGCATCCAGGCGGGCGATCTGATTATTCGTATCGATGAGACCCCGGTAAAAGGGCTGGCTCTCAATGATGCTGTCAAACTGATGCGTGGCAAACCGGGTACCGACATCGTCCTGACAGTGGTGCGTGAAGGTGCGGACAAACCACTCAAATTCACCATCACCCGTGCAGTGATCAAGGTCAACAGCATCAAGGAGCGCGAGCTTGAACCAGGCTTTGGCTACGTGCGTATCACCCAGTTCCAATCCAGTACCGGCGAGAACATGATCCAGGCCATCAGCAAGCTCAAAAAAGAGAACAACGGCGAGCTCAAAGGACTGATCCTTGATCTGCGCAACAATCCTGGTGGCGTGCTCAACGCTGCGGTGGCCGTCTCTGACGCATTCCTCGAAGATGGCCTGATTGTCTACACCGAAGGACGTGTTGATGATTCACAGATGAAATTCAAGGCTACGCCGACAGACATCCTCAAGGGCGCTCCACTGATTGTACTGGTGAACGGCGGCTCAGCGTCCGCATCCGAGATCGTGGCAGGGGCCCTTCAGGACCATAAACGCGCCATCATCATGGGCAGCAAAACCTTCGGCAAAGGGTCAGTCCAGACCATTCTGCCGATGCACAACGGTGCCGCACTCAAGTTGACTACCGCTCGTTACTTCACCCCTTCTGGTCGCTCCATCCAGGCAGAAGGGATAGAGCCGGACATCAAGCTTGAAAACGCCAAGCTCACCGCCATTGATCCGTCCGGCTTCGACCCCATAAAAGAGGCCGACCTCTCAGGTCACCTGGAAAATGGCAAGGGCGAAAAGAAGACTGCTGACAAGGTAAGTAAAGAAGTTGATGCAAACAAGGAACCTTTGGCGAGCAAGGACTACCCACTCTACGAAGCACTCAATCTGCTCAAGGGGCTGCAAATCCTGAAAAAATAGCCATTGCCTAAATCAACCCTAAAGCAGCGCGACCGCATCCACCTTCCAACACTCTGGCTGAGTGGGTGCGCCGCGCTCTTTTTTTGCAGCGTTTGCCTGGCGCAAGCAGCTAATCACGCGCCTCTCATCCCCATTAGCATCATTATCGATGACCTCGGTGACCTCAAAAAAAATGGCCTGCGCGCAATCCAGCTGCCAGGGAACGTTACCTACGCCGTCATTCCCTATACCCCCCACAGCCAATCGCTGGCACGCGCGGCCCATCGCCTGGGCAAAGAGGTAATGGTGCACATGCCGATGGAGTCAATGGACGACAGAAGGCTTGGTCGTGGTGGATTACGCATGGAGATGGCAGAACAGGAGTTCAAGCAAACTCTCAAGGCCGGCATCGCGGCGATCCCCTACGCCAGCGGCCTCAATAACCACATGGGTAGCCTGCTGACACGCCACCCGGGCCACATGCAGTGGCTGATGGATATCCTCAACAAAAATGGTCAACTCTATTTCATTGATAGCCGCACCACCGCCCAAACCGTGGCCCTGCAACTGGCGCAGGAGAATCGGATCCCCAGCCGTCAACGCGACATCTTTCTGGATAACGACCCCAGCCCCGCCGCCGTCGCCCACCAGTTCAAGCGCCTGGTTGCACAGGCGAAAAAAATGGGCACCGCAATCGCTATCGGCCATCCTCACGACGCTACCCTGGCTCTGCTTGAACGGCAAATACCGCAACTCGAAACATTGGGATTGAAACTGGTCCCCGTCAGCGAGCTGTTGAATCCTGTCACACAGCGGGAGCAACCTCAGACCGTCACGTCCGAGCAGGATAACCCCGACCATCTGACCACTCAGTTAGTCAATAATAACCACACACCCATCTCGGGACAGCGCCTCAACAAAGCCATCCCCTAAAACTTGGCACGTCACCTGCATTGTAGTTTGCAGTGTCTGTAGTTTCAGGCACTGTAGTCATCTCTTCCTACCCTCCTTTAATAGGGCACCGCAAGGTTGCCCTATTTTTTTGCCCCTGAGCGCCAAAAAACCGCCACAAGCGCCAAAAGAACGGCGCAGCTTACAATATTTTGACGCCAATTAATCGGCGGATCATCAAAAAAAGGGGGTGTTGAAGCGCTGGCCGCTATAGAACTAGAATGAGCGCTCATTCATTAACGCAAGGCAGCAATCAGCCAAGGACAACCATACGTGACCGCAACCAAGCTATTCACTATTGGCCACAGCAACCGCACGCTAGCTGAGTTTTTCACCATCCTGCATGGCCAAGGGATCCGCCAGCTCATCGACGTGCGCAGCCTGCCACAATCACGCCGTTACCCTGCCTACAATCGCAACACCCTGAGCCTCTCCTGCGAAGCGGATAAGATCGCCTATGGCTGGCTGGGCCGCGAGCTGGGAGGAATGCGCAACGAAAAGCCCGGCTCACGCCACTGCGCCCTCACCAGCAGTAGCTTTCGCGGCTATGCCGACCACATGGGCAGCAGGCTCTTTATTGATGGAATTGGTCAACTCGCAGCCCTGGCACGTTCCCAGCCAGTTGCGATCATGTGTGCCGAACGAGAGCCGAGCCAGTGCCACCGCAGCATGATTGCCGACTACCTCGCCCTTCGCGACTGGCAGATCAGCCACCTGCTGGCACCACAACAGAGCTGTCCACACACCCTCAGCCCCCTGGCGCGCAGTGAAAACAACATACCGATCTACGACCGGCTCGATCAGGAGCAGCTCAACCTCGGTTTTTAACCCACACACCGGAGTCCAATCATGCCCAACATCCTGATCCCTTTAGCCCAGGGGTGCGAAGAGCTGGAAGCCGTCACTCTCATCGATCTGCTGCGGCGCGCCCAGTTCAACGTTGTCAGCGCCGGATTGGAGTCCACCGTCACCACCATTAAGGCCAGTCGCGGCACACTACTAGTGCCGGACACCACCCTGGATGAGGCACTGAAAAGCGAATACGACATGATCGTCTTACCCGGTGGCCTGCCCGGCGCCGATCACCTCAACGATGACCCACGTATCATTGAACTGCTGCAAAAGATGGCCGCGGCTGGCAAATACACCTGCGCCATCTGCGCCGCGCCACGTGCACTTGCCCGCGCCGGCATACTCGAAGGCAGACGCGCCACCAGTTACCCCGGCACGCTCGACAAGATGAACATCCCCGGTATGACCTACACCGGCGACGCTGTCACTCGCGACGGCACCGTCATCACCTCACGCGGTCCCGGCACCGCGATGGAGTTTGCCCTCAGCCTCATCGAGGCCATTGGCGGCAAGCCCCTACGCCAGCAGGTCGAAGCACCATTGCTTTGCCAACAGAAATAGCTAATATACTAATCCCTTACCTGCAAATTAAAGAGACAAGGATTCGTTATGAAAAAACAGACATCATTTGCACTGCTCACAACCCTGCTGCTCGGCTCCGGTACGGCGCTAGCGCAAGGTCCGTGGAATTTCCTGGCGGGCATGGATATCGATTACGTTGCCGAGCCGACACTCGCACTCATGATTGGCAATCTCAATCCCGACATCAACGGCGCCAACAACGATACCGTCAGCGGTGTGGAGTTCTCCCTCAACTGCCCGCTGCTGCAACCGCCGAGCAACAAGATCCGCCAGCAGATCAGCTACACCCGTTACAGCGACAGCGGCCTAAAGATCAGCAGCTTTGAACTTAACCCCCACTATGTCATTGAAATGACTCCTGGCTTGGGTGTCGGCTTTGGTCCCGGCATCGGCTACGTCAAGGCAGAAGTTGCCAACCAGAGCGAAAGCATGCTCGCCCTCCAGCTGGGTGTCAGCCTGCACTACAACGTTATGGAAAAACTCTTCCTCGGTGCCGAGGCCCGCTATCAGGCCACTCAAAACGACAACTTTGCCGGTCAAAAAGGGGCCGACAACTTCCGCGGCACCATCAAGGTCGGCTACAACTTCTAGGCCACTCACCTACCACTGGCCCGCCCAACCTCTGTTGGTGCGGGCTTTTTATTGCCAGCCGGAGGCCAAACCCTTACTCTAGGCAATCGTTCTATAGCCCCCACGGACAGACACCCCATGAGCAACTCCCTCTTTGACCAACTGAAAAAGAGCGGCCTGGTCAATGACAAGCAGGCCCGCCAGACCAAACAGAACCAATACCAAAGCCAGAAACAGCAGAAGGGTAAAAAGGCACGACCAGTTCAGGCCGATGAGGCCAAGCAGCTCGCCCAGCAGACCTTGGCTGAAAAACTTGAGCGCGATCGCCAGCTCAACCAGCAGCGCAAGCATGAGTCCGAACGCAAGGCCCTGGTGGCCCAGATCAAACAGCTGATCGAAACAAACCGTGTCGACCATCGGGATGGCGAGATCGCCTATAACTTTACCGATGGCAACGTCATCAAACGTCTTCACCTCAACGCCGACGTGCATAAAGAACTCAGCAATGGCCGGCTGGCCATCACCAAACTGAACGGTCGTTATGAGCTGGTCGCCGCTGTAGTGGCCGACAAAATCAGAGAACGCGACGCCAGTTACCTCATCGCCAGCACCAACACCGCAGAGACCACAACAGCCGAAGACGACCCCTACGCTGCCTACAAAGTGCCCGACGATCTGATGTGGTAGGCTGCCGCCATCGAGAATTTTTTATTAAATCACAACCTGATTTTATTTATGAGGAACACCCAAAATGAAAAAAATAATCGCCACCACCGCCCTTGTCGTCAGCCTCAGCGCCTGTAGCTGGGTGCAGGTCACCACCGCTGGCCAGGCCGTGCGTCTGGTGCAGACCAAAAACGATGTCACCAGCTGCAAAGAGATCGGCACCACCACCGCATCGGTGATGAACAAGTTTTTCATCGAACGTGACCATAAAAAGATGGCGAAAGAACTTGCCGATCTCGCCCGCAATACAGCCGCAGAGATGGGTGGCGATACCATCGTTCCCGTCAGTAGCATCGAAGAGGGCAAACGCACCTTTGGCATTTATAAATGTGTAAACCCCAACTAATACCAACTACATCTGAATAGCCGTTTTTGAGAGAGAAAATATGTTGATTGAAACAAACAAGGTTGTCACCTTTCATTACCGCCTGAGCGAAGCTGAACAGGGGCAGATCGAAGACTCACGCGATAGCAATCCAATCGTCTACCTGCACGGCCATACCAGCATCATCAAAGGTCTGGAAGATGTATTGGACGGCCGGCAGAAAGGCGATAACTTCAGCGCCACCCTGACACCGGAACAGGCCTACGGTGAGCGCCACGCCGATGCGCAGCAACGTGTCTCCATTAAACACGTTGTAAAAACCGGCAACAAAAAGGTCCAGTTCAAATCCGGCATGGTAGTACAGCTCAATACCGCCGAAGGTCCGCGCGAAGTGGTAGTGCTCAAGGTAGGACTCAAGACGCTCGATGTCGACGTCAACCACCCGCTGGCAGGAAGAACGCTGACCTTCGATATTGACATCATCGATGTACGTGATGCCACGCCAGAAGAGATTTCGCACAACCATGTACATGGCGAAGGTGGCCATCACCACTAACCCTGTTTTCACTCCCCCATCCAGATTACTGCTCCGTAGCAACTAATCAGGATAAAAAAAGGGGGAGGGCTTAACAGCAACGTCGGTGCAAACAGGTCACACGCCCGATCGCACACGGTTATAGAGAGACAGGACCATTGACCATGCAACTTCAAGACTACTACCACAGCAAAAACGACACCGTCAGTTTCAGTCGCCAGCAGGCCAGCGACTTTGCCAAAAATATCGCCGGTGATTTCAACCCCATCCACAACATCGATGCCAAACGTTTTTGCGTGCCCGGCGATCTGCTGTTTGCTGTCGCCCTGCACCACTATGGCCTGAGCCAGAAGATGCGCGTCACCTTCTCCGGCATGGTCACTGACGAAGCAGTGATCTTTCCTCAAGCCGCCGGCGACAACATCACCATCAGCGATGCCAGCGGCAAGCAGTACCTCACTGTCGAACGTATCGGCGAGACCACTCACAACCCGGCGCTGATCAGCGAACTAACCCGTAACTACGTCGCCTTCTCTGGCCAGACCTTTCCTCATATTTTAGTGCCGCTGATGGAAAAAAATTGCGTCATGATCAATCCGGAGCGACCACTGGTGATCTATGAAAGCATGGTCATCGATATGCAACGCCTCGATGCCAGTGCACCAACGCTGGAGCTGACCAACAGCCATCTGGATGTCGACGGCAAACGTGGCAAGGCCACACTTGAGTTCAAACTGGTATCAGCCGGCGAGACCATTGGCCGTGGCACCAAGAGCATGGTGCTCAGTGGATTGCGTGAGTTTGATGCGGCGCAGATTAGCGCGCTGGTCAGCGAGTATGAGACCTGGAAACAGAACCACCTACAGAGCTAAAGCCAAATCACTGATTGCGCATATGGTCAGCAACACCCCTCAGTGACTGCAACAGATGCTGCTTCAAGAGCAGGTCCTCCAGCCCCATCTCCTCAAATGCCTTTGTCATACAGAGCATCCAGGCATCCCGCTCCGCCTCGCCAATGGCAAAAGGCAGATGGCGCGCACGCAAAAAGGGGTGGCCATACTCCTGCACATACAGCGGCGGGCCACCCAACCAACCGGAGAGAAACTTAAACAGCTTGTCACTGGAACCAGCGAGATCCTCCGGGTGCATGGCGCGAATCGCCTGCGCCTCCGGCAATGTCGCCATCAACTCATAAAAGCGCACCACCAGCTTACGCACGGCGGCTTCACCACCGAGGCGCTGATAGGGTGTCTGTTCTAAATTAACCACCAAATACCTCTTTAAAAAACCGCTGCATATCGGCCCACGATTCGTGGTCGGCCTGTTTGCTGTATTTCAACGGCAGCTTGAACTTGGCGCCAAACGCATCCGCCTCAGGATTTGTGAAGCTATGCTCTGCACCACTGTAGATGATGAACTTATAGTTGGCCTTTGCCCCCTCCATCTCAGCAATAAAACCGTTGCGTTGCTCCGGGGTAGTAAATTGATCCGCACCACCATGCGCCACCAGGATGTGTGCCTTAACCCCATTCAATTTCGCCGGATGAGTGGTGCCCAGGCTGCCGTGAAAACTCACCACACCTTCAAGCGGCACACCCTCACGCGCCATCTGCAATACCACCGCACCACCAAAGCAGTAACCAATCGCACCGATGCGGGTATCATCGGTCATCAGCTCTTTCTTGATCAGCTCCAGCGCCGCCATAAAACACGCCTTACCCAGACTCATGTTGTTAGCGATCTCACTGGAAAACTTCTGCGCCTCTTCCGGATGGTGCGCCTGTTTGCCATCACCATACATATCCACCGCCAGCGCCACATAACCAAGTTTAGCCAGCATGTCGGCGCGCTTACGGGCGTAGGCGTTATGGCCCCACCACTCATGCACCACCAGCACCGCCGGGCGCTTGCCCTTAAAGTTATCATCGTAAACAACATAGCCCTTAAGCGTGGTGGCATCGCCGGTGGTGTAGTCAACCTCTTTGCTCACCAGCGCGGCGTGCGCAGCAGAAGTGGCAAATAGCAGCGTTAAAGCACAGAGCATTTTTTTCATTGTTGATCCTTCCATGGTTAATGGCGATTGAAAGCGACGCAACGCCGCACCGGCCAACTATAGTAGCCGAAATGCGCTGCTGCACACAGGCGGGGATTCTTGGGGTTGTTACTTGATGATGTTAGACCAGGGTTTGTATGTCTTGGCCGAAAGCTTCATTCACCGACAGTCAATAAAAGACGCCAGCAATGACAGCCCCGTATTCCGCTACGCTTCATCCAGGCTACCTTGTTGAAGGTTTTTTGTGAAGCCCAACATTAACGCGGGGTGGTAAGTTTGACGTAACTTGAATATTGCATCGGTGGTGATGTTGGGCTTCGCAAGCTCAGCGCCAACCTACATGCCTAGCTTGCCGTATTCAACGGCGTTTGTTAGATGTAGATATATCCCTCATTGTAAATGACCAGCCATTAGGTGGATTTGCTAACGCTAGTACTCCATCACTGCACCTTGCTTTAAACCGTACTTGTACGTCATTCATTACAACTCCAAGGGTACCATCATATTCCAAATACACTTCTGGCTTAAACTCGTTATCCCCTTCTCTTATATATCCAAACTTTGGAATTTCTACTTTCTCGATATTAAGAAGATAATTAATTGCATCTCTAAGGGCTGCCATTAAATCAAACTCACCGTAAGAGTTATGGCAAACAGTAATTACATTTCTTATAAACCTAAATTCCGTATTATCTTCATTCTCTGTGTTAGGTCGGAATTCAAAATCACAACTAATCCTCAAGTGGTTATTTCTTGCTTTGGATTTAAGATCCTTGTGCTTTGATGCGTCGGCAATATCAGTAATTCTCTTGTTTGCATCAGATGCATCATCAATGTCCGCCCGTTTCAGACCTACTAATAAGTCGGTAATAAACAATACCAAAGGTTGTTGAAGTGCGATAATGCATCCATGAAATATGATGCAAGACAATTACCGACACAAGAACAGGCACTGCTGCGTCGTCTGGCAGTTCAAAGAGTGCTTGATGGTGA
>CAMTXZ010000064.1:0-12255 GCA_947085765.1 uncultured Chromatiaceae bacterium
CTGACACTTGCCCGCGCCGGAGATCCCAACGCCATGCATTGGCTAACCAACCTCAGTAGCGCCGATAATCCAGCAGTACGTGAATGGCGAGTGCTCACTGCCATCAATCAAGGCAAATGGAGTGATGCCCTTTCATGGCTCAACCAGCTCACTACGGCGGAGCAGGAGAACGAACGCTGGCAATACTGGCGCGGCCGCGCCTATGAAGCCACTGGCAATCCCAAACAGGCACGCCAGGCGTTTATTGCAGCGGCCAAAAACCGTGACTACTACGGCTTCATGGCGGCAGACCGTATTGGTGTCGCCTATGAGTTTGAAAACCGTGCACTGCAATTTTCAGCAGAGGAGATGGAGGCCACGCGCAAACTCCCGACCATTCAACGAACACGTGAGTTCTACGCCCTGGATGACATCAGCAATGCCCGCCGCGAATGGTACTACCTGACACAACAGGCCGATACGACCACCCTGCTTAAAGCTGCTCGGGTAGCCCATGAATGGGGCTGGCACGATCGCGCCATCTTCGCCCTGATCCGCGCGAAATACATGGACGAGATGGAGATCCGCTTTCCAATCGCCTATCACGAACAGGTGATGAAAAACGCCAATCTGCAGAAAATCGACCCCTCCTGGGCCTATGCCGTCATCCGCCAAGAGAGCGCCTTTGCCAGCGACGCGCGCTCCCCCAAAGGGGCCATGGGGCTAATGCAAATCATGCCCGACACCGGCAAGATGATTGCCAAAGAACTCTCCACGCGCCTGAGCAACAGCAATCAACTGCTCGACACCGACACCAACATTCGCTTTGGCATCAGTTATCTGAGCAAGGTGCTAAACCGTTTTGATCAAAATACCGCGCTGGCCACCGCCGCCTATAATGCCGGTAGCCAGCGGGTAAAAGGGTGGCTGCCCGATGAAAAAGTTACAACCGACGTCTGGATTGAAAACATCCCCTACAAGGAGACGCGCCATTACGTCAAACAGGTGCTGGCCTTCGCCACCATCTACGATGACCGGTTAAAACGTTCCGCCACCCCCTTTAAAGTGCGCATGCCACAGATTGAGCTGAAGGGTACTCAGTCAAGGTAAAGGAGATCGTTCCCTGCCAAACAACACGCCGTTTAATCAGCCTCTGTCGAATACGCTGATGGCTGGATGTTCAGTGCCATTCATCATAAAAAAAGGCCCCGCTCAATAAGAGCCGGGCCTTTTGAATCCGGGTAAAACGTGCGGCGCTTAGGCCACCATCTCTTTCACCTTCTTCAATGGCAGAATCTTAACGGCTGTACGGGCCGGTTTGGCTTTAAACATAGTCTCTTCACCCGAAAATGGGTTGATACCCTTGCGAGCCTTGGTGGCTGGCTTACGGATTGTTTTGATCTTTAACAGACCTGGAAGAGTAAAATGACCAATAGCGCCTTTCTTGATGTGAGACTCAATGACACTCGCCAGTACATCCAGCACTGCGCCAACATCTTTCTTGGCTACACCGCTAGTTTCAGCAATCGCATTCAACAACTCTGATTTGGTGAAGGCTTTACTTGTGCTTTTAAGCTTAGCAGCAGGCTTAGCCACTGCTTTTTTCACAGCCGTCTTTTTCACAACAGCCTTCTTCACGGCCACTTTCTTCACAGCTGTTTTTTTAGGTGCAGCTACTTTCTTGGTTACCGCTTTCTTTACAGTCTTTTTCATTGCTATTTTCGCCCCTGTGGTTGACAAACAAGAGTTGCTTTTCAAAGTGTCTATCGTATGGTGATAAGAGTTTGCCCTGTTGTCAGCAATGACAAAACGGATTTCTCTCCCCAGTGATCTTTTACCATCCATTCAAGAAAAAATCACCATTTTTACGGCGTAAAATCGTTTTTATAAGAAAAAAACAGTATCATCAGATCAACTCCAGACCCTATTGCGGCAACCTCCAACTACCATTACGTCAGGCCCCAAAACAATGACCCAGACCATAAAAAAAAGCAGACTCATCCTACCCGGCATTTTTATTCTGCTACTGGCGGGGGCTGTGGTTGCCTTATTTGTTGAGCGTGAGCCAACCCCGCTGGAGTTTAAAGCACAAATGGGGGTATCTATCATATCCCCCCCCATCACACTTCCCGACGTAAGCCTCACCGATCAAGATGGCAAGCCTTTTAGCCTGGAGCAGATTAAAGGCCGCTGGAGCCTGTTCTTTTTTGGTTATACCCACTGCCCAGACGTCTGCCCCACCACCTTGGCAAACATGAATCAATTGGCAAAAACCCCGGGGAATAGCGAGATGAATTACGTTTTTGTGACCCTCGACCCACAGCGCGATACACCTGAAAAACTGAAAGAACATGTGCTCTATTTCAATCCGGATTTCATTGCATTGGGCGGCGACCAGGAAAACATCAATCGACTCGCCGAGGCCGTAGGAGTGATTTATGAGATCGAAGATGATAAAGGCAGTGACAACTACACCGTCAATCACTATGCCGCCATACTCATGATGGACCCTCAAGGACGCTTACGTGCCCATATTTTGCCACCACACTCGACCAGCAAGATGGTCGAGGTCGTTCAGAAGATTCGTGAATACTACGGAGAATAAGTAAATGCCAGGAAACTACAAAAATGCACTCATTGCCATCACGATGGCAGCTTGCTTGAATATGATCCCAAGCGCATGGGCAGGCCAGCTCACTATCGAAAACCCCTGGGTACGGAGTGCACCGCCCACCGCAACCGTGCTAGCGGCTTACATGACTATTCACAACCACTCCGGCACCACTGCCACACTTACCTCTGTCAGCAGCCCCGCATTTGAATCCGTACAACTACACCGCACGACCATGCACGATGGCATGATGCACATGGAAGCAGTCAAGACGCTTGCCATTGAGGCCGGTGGGACGGTGAAACTCGAACCGAGCAGTTATCACCTGATGCTCAGCAAGCCAAAACAGAAGATCAAGAGCGGCGACACCATCCCCTTCACCCTAAACTTTGGCGATAAATCCGAAACCGTTACCGCAGTGGTCCGGCAAGAAGAGGAAGAGAGCACTCCACATCATCACCATCATTAAAGCCATTGCCCCAATAGCCAGATAAAACCCAGACAAAAAAAGGCCGGAGTGACTAATCACTCCGGCCTTCTCTAATATGGTGGGTCGTCCGCGATTCGAACGCGGGACCAACGGATTAAAAGTCCGATGCTCTACCGACTGAGCTAACGACCCGTAAAAGAGGCGCTATTCTAGTTCAAAAACCCAAACCAGACCAGTGCTAATTTTATTTTTTAGTTATGTATTTGGTTGGATCACTCACCCCTGCCGCACTAAACCCCTGCAACCGCAAGCGACAGGAGTCACAACGACCACAGGCAAGCCCATCGACATCCGCGTTATAACATGAGACGGTGGCCCCATAGTCGACACCCAGCGCAATACCACGCTGAATGATTTCAGACTTGGTCAGGCAAATAAGAGGAGTATGAATCTGGAAGGGACGCCCCTCCGCACCCGCCTTGGTAGCCAGGTTAGCGGTCCGTTCAAAAGATGCGATAAATTCGGGGCGACAATCCGGGTAACCAGAATAGTCCACCGCATTTACACCAATGAAGATATCCTGCGCCCCAAGCACCTCAGCCCACCCCAGCGCCAACGAAAGAAACACCGTATTGCGAGCAGGTACATAGGTCACGGGTATACCTTCAGCTGCTTCAGTGGGCACATCAATCGCGGCATCAGTGAGCGCCGAACCACCAATGTCTCGCAGATCGAGACAGATCACCTTATGTTCGACAACACCCAGTGCTTGACTAACACGTTGCGCCGCTGCCAGCTCGGCATAATGGCGCTGGCCATAATTAAAACTGAGCGCATAACAGTCGTAACCTTCATTACGAGCAATAGCAAGACACGTGGCAGAGTCCAATCCACCAGAGAGCAACAGCACCGCCTTGCGGTGCCGTTTTGCATCAACGACCCGGCTCATCATTCCACAACAGTTTATGCAGCTGTAACTGAAAACGCACAGGCAGACGGTCTTCAAGCACCCACTCTGCCAGCTCACGGGCATTTATCTCATCGTAACTCGGGGAGATCAGCACTTCGCAACGGCGAGCCAACTCATAACGAATAATCATCTCTTTGGCCCACTGATAATCATTACGGTCACAGATAACAAACTTGATCTGATCATGTGGTGTAATCTGCTCGATGTTCTCGAGTAGATTACGCCCCTGCTCACCAGAACCAGGGGTTTTAAGATCCATTACTCGCGAGACGCGCTGATCAACCGCACTGATATCAAGTGCACCACTCGTCTCAAGCGAAACCTGATAACCCTTATCGCAGAGCAAGACCAGTAACGCGATACAGTCAGGCTGTGCCAGTGGCTCTCCACCCGTCACAGTGATATGCACAGTCTCATACTGCGCAACATTGTCGACTATCTCATCCAGTGACATCCATTCACCAACCTGAAAGGCATAGCTGGTATCGCAATATTTGCAGCGAAGCGGGCAACCGGTCAGGCGAATAAACACCGTAGGCATGCCCACCGTGCGCGCCTCACCCTGCAAAGAGAAGAAAATTTCATTGATGCGCAGACGTATCTGCGATGTATCAGAGGTTTTATCTGTCACAACGGACCTGTATCAAAAATAGGTTAGCGCCCTTCCAGACGCATCTTCTGCAAGCGACTTTCGGCCAACCGGGCCGCAGTGCTATTGGCATGACGACTCACCACATCGGTCAAGACCTTACGGGCGGAGTCCCACTCAGCTAACTCATAGTAGGCATAACCCAACTTCAACATGGCATCAGCCGCCTTATTACTGTTGGGACGCAGCTCCAGCAACTTGCGAAACTCCTCTATTGCCACCTTGTAGTGACGGGTAGCGTAGTTCGCCTCCCCTAACCAGTACTGAGCATTATCGTTAAAGTCACCGACCGGATATTGGGCAAGAAATTTTTTGAATTCAATAATAGCCTGTTCATACTGGCCATCCTTAAGGGTATTAAATGCCTTCTGATAGGCATCACGTTCTCGAACTGGATCACCTTTACCTTGCGGCGCTCCAGCGGCACTGCCATTCGAGATTTTAGTTGTGGCTATTCCAGCAGAACTCACCGGCGTTACCGTAGCGGGGGCAGCAGCCACTGGCTGCCTGTTTGCCGCATCTTCAAGCTGTCCTAAACGACGATCGATATCGAGATACAGGTCACGCTGACGCTGCTTCAAACCAGCCAGCTCATGAACCAACGCCTCCATCTCACCCCGCAGACCCTTATTATCAACCTGCAATGAATCGAGGCGCATCAACATATCCACCAACGCCTGGTTATCAACAAGACGCTCGATACGCACAAGGCGATCTTCAATAGAAGGACCAGCAGGTGCTGCCATAGCGGCACCTGCAGACCCTTGAACTACAACACGGCTTGCAGCACCTGTCGAACGATCAACTACCGGTGGCAGGTACTCCTGCGCCCAAGCAACAAAAGGAAGTGCGGCCACCATCAGGGCAGCCACACCTCCTATCCAGTTATGTCTGGAAAGATTTACCATCACTCTGGCTTAGTAAACAAGCTCAACACGACGATTCAGTGCCCAGGCACCTTCGTCATGGCCCATAGCGGCAGGACGTTCTTCACCATAACTCACCAATTCCAGCTGACCGGTAGAGACACCCATCAGCGTCATAACCTGCTGTACAGCACGGGCACGACGCTCACCCAGACCTAGGTTGTATTCACGTGTACCACGCTCATCTGTATTACCCTGCAATACGATACGAGTATCAGGGTGAGCAGCAAGGTATTTAGAGTGGTGTTCGATAATCTGACGCGCCTCTGGTTTAATATCGCTCTTGTCAAAGTCGAAATAGACCGTACGCTTGGCCAACGGACTATTAGGATCTGACAGCTCATCAGTCGCCATACGAGTGCCTGAGTCCATATCACTACCACCCATCGTTGAGGTCATCGGCGCAGGTGCTACAGCAGTTGCCGCACCAGTGCTCGCGCCTGCAACAGGGGCGGTAGTCTTGGGTGTGCTAGAGCAGCCCCACAACATCATTGCCGACAGCGCAACAACTGTACCTTTTATAAAAATATTCATGTATATCTCCTAAACGATTATTAATTAAAAGCGACTATATAAACTAAACCCAGAAAACAATTTTCCTGCTCAAACCGAATCCCCGGTTTGCATCCATCACTCAACATTATTTATTTAATAAACGGACCCCATGCGGGCTCTCGGGCATCACCTGCCTCTTGTAACAAGATACGCTGTTGCACACGTCCATCCAATGATACTGCCGCTAAAACACCTCGGTTAGCGTGCTCAGTTGCGTAGATGATCATACTACCATTTGGCGAAAAACTAGGCGACTCATCCAGACGACTATTCGTTAAAATCTGCATATTCCCGGTGGCCAGCTCCATTACCGCAACCCTAAATGCACTGCCATCACTATTAATAAATACAATACGCTTTCCGTCTGGTGAAAATGAAGCACGCGCATTGTAACGACCATCAAAGGTCACACGCTCACTCTTGCCGCCTTCCACCGGAATCTTGTAAATCTGTGGTCTGCCACCGCGGTCAGAAGTAAACACCAGCCTACGACCATCAGGTGACCATGCAGGCTCGGTATCAATAGCCAGGTCGTTAGTCAGGCGCTGCAGGCGGCCACTGGCAACATGCATCACATAGATTTCTGAGTTGCCATCTTTGGAAAGCGACATTGCCAGCCGCGTACCATCAGGGGACCAGGCGGGCGCGCCATTGATACCCGTGAATGCCGCCACCTTCTCACGCTGGGCAGTAAAAACATCCTGAACAATTATCGCCGGCCGTCGACTTTCAAAGGATACATAAGCAAGTTTACGACCATCTGGCGACCACGACGGCGACATCAGCGGCTCTTTCGAGCGGATAATAAGCTGAGGATTATAGCCGTCAACATCAGCAACATAAAGCGCGTAATAACGCACGTTATTGGTCTGCCATACCGTTGATGTAATATAAGCGATACGGGTACCAAACGCACCCTTCTCACCCGTCAACGTTTCGTAAATGATATCGCTAATGCGGTGAGCAATGGAACGCAGCTCTTTCTCCTGCACCTGAAAGGTGTAACCAATCTTCTGACTCTCACGATAGACATCAAATAGCTGGAACTGCACTGTATAGTTATCTCCTGCCGCAGTCACCTTGCCCACAACCAGATGGGGGGCACCAACCAGACGCCAGTCACGGAAATTGACCTGTGACCCATCCGTCGGCCGGGCCAGCAGATCACGCTCAGCCACCGGATCAAAGCGACCGCTACGCTCCAGATCCGCAGCCACGATCTTGGCAATATCCTGCGGTGGCGCCATCGATGGCCCCTGCCAGCCAAACGGCACAATGGCAATGGGTAGGCCACCTTGCCGCCCCTTGGTAATCTCAATAGTCAACTCAGCCCAGGCGGCACCGCTCCAGAGCAGTGCCGCAGACAAAACTAATACCCATGTGCGTAAAAAATTCAACAAATCAGTCCTTAGGGTTAAAATCCAAAACAAATTCACGGAACTCTCTTGCCAGCTCCGGCGCTGTCGGGAACGGCAGTGGTGAGGCACTGTATACCGCGCTCTCCACAGATTGGTCAAATAACGTCTGACCACAGCTCGTGACAGTACGTACATCAATCACCTGCGCCGTGCCCGCACCAGGCACCAGCCGCACCCTCACTTTGCAACGGGTGCCACTCGGCCAACCAGTCGGCTTACGCCACGCATTCTGCACCTTCTGCTGTATCTGATACATCAGCCTGTTTTTCTCACTATCCAGCTGCCCCTGTCGGGCCGCCTGCATCTGTGCCTGCTCTGCGGCAAACTCATCCTTACGGCGCTGCTCCTCCACCAAACGGCGCTCTTCCGCCTCCTGATGTTTGCGCGCCTCTACGGCCTTGCGTTCTGTCTCTTCTTGTTTACGTTTTTTGGCAGCCTCGGCATTGGCCAGGCGCTCCTCTTCAATCTTCTGCTGCTGCTTCGTCTCCGCAGCCTGGCGTTTACGTTCAGCGTCAGCAGCGGCTTTTTTCTCTTCAGTTTCACGCTTTTGCCGGGCACTTTCAGCGACCCGCTTCTCTTCAAGCTCACGTTGCTGGCGCTCTTGGGTCAACTGTTTGTTCTTCGCCTCAGCGCGGCGCTGCTCATTTTCTTGCTGCTGCTTCTGTGCTTCCTGCGCCTGCTGCTCAGCTTCACGCTGGCGCTGCTGCTCATCCTTACGCCGCCGCTGCTCTGCAATCTTTTGCTGTTTCTCCTGCTCGATCCTGACAGGAGCATCATCCACCATCACCGCCTGCACAATATCCACCTTCGGCAGAGCAATCTGACTCTCTTCGGTCCAGTCCAAATTAAACGACAACAGCGCAAACAGCAGCGCATGGATAAACAACGCGACGATGAAGGCCTTTGGATTTTGGCGGATATACTCAAACATGCTGATATTGTGCGCCCGTTACCGCTTGGGCAGATTCTCCGGCGGCGCAGTCATGATGCCGACGCTGGGAGCGCCAGCCTTCTGCAACAACACCATCAACTCCACCACACGGCCATAATCAACCGCCGTATCACCGCGCACCATCACCTGGGTTTGCGGTTGCCGACGCAATACAATCTCAACCCGCTGACGCAACTCATCACCACTCACCGCCTCTTCATCCTTGCCACCAACGTTGAGGTAATAGTCACCTCTTGCATCCAGCGAGACAATCAAAGGCTCCTCACTGTTTTTCTCCATCGGCTTGGCATCCGCCTTCGGCAACTCCACATCCACACCTTGCGACAGCAGTGGCGCCGTAATCATAAAAATCACCAGCAATACCAACATAACATCGATATAGGGCACGACATTAATCTCTGCCATCGGGCCACGACGCTGACGCTGCCGCTGCTGCACCACGATTAGTGCGCCCCGCCCTTGTCACCATGAACCTGACGCTGCAGGATCGAAGTGAACTCATCAACAAAGTTGTCGTAGTTATTGATCAACCGTTCGGTATCGGTGCGGAAACGGTTATACGCGACTACCGCAGGAATCGCCGCGAACAGTCCCATCGCGGTTGCAATCAACGCTTCAGCGATACCGGGAGCGACCATCGCCAGTGTCGCCTGCTGCACATTGCCCAGTGCATGAAACGAATTCATGATCCCCCAAACCGTACCCAAAAGACCGACATAGGGGCTGGTAGAGCCAACAGTCGCAAGAAACTGGAGATTATCTTCCATTGCGTCCGCTTCACGATTGAGTTTGACACGCATCATGCGCTGCGCCCCTTCAATCACCGCCATCGGTTCTGCATCACCCTGTTTGCGTAGCCGTACAAATTCTTTAAAGCCGGCCACAAAAATCCGCTCCAGTCCGCTGTTCTCGCCACTTGAGTTGACCTGCTCATAAAGGCGATTGAGATCACCGCCCGACCAGAAACGATCTTCAAACGACGCCGTTGCACGGCGCGCCAACGACAGACTCTTCCACTTATTGAAGATTACTGTCCAGGCAAAGACTGATACCAGCAACAGCAGCAACATCACCAACTGCACCAACAGGCTGGCATCCATTAACAGGGTTAAGATCGATAAATCAGAGGACACCATCAATCTCCGTTTGAATATATTTGGGAATCGGCCGGGGCCGCATAGTCATCGCCTCAACACAGGCGATTTTCACCCGTCCACGACACAGCTCTATTATTTCACCGTCAGTCTCACGCACTACCTGCTGCTCAAAAGTGAGACTGGCGCGACCACATTCATACACCGCCACAGTCACCTGCAGTGCATCATTGAAACGTGCTGGTTTGAGATAGTTCAAATCGACATGGCGCACAACAAAAACCAGGCCGTCACGCTGTACCAACTGATCCTGCTCAATACCCAGACTACGCAACCACTCACTGCGCGCCCGCTCCATAAACCGGAGGTAGTTGGCGTAGTAGACCACACCACCACTGTCGGTATCTTCATAGTAAACTCTAACTGGCCAGCAAAAAATATTCATCAAATCTGTATTTATATAGTGTGACCGCTTAGAGAGACAGGCGTCAGAGCAGAAGGTGCCCCATTGTACCTTAAAAAACTTTTTGCCTTAAGAGACGTCAACCATCTTTCAAATCATCACGCAGGTTCTGGCGCTACTCGTCAGCCCGCGTCTGATCAACCAGAGGCGCTGGCGGCGTCAGACCAAAATGCTGGTAGGCTGTGCGTGTCGCCACCCGGCCACGTAGTGTCCGCATCATAAACCCCTGTTGGATCAAATATGGCTCCAGCACATCCTCGATGGTGCCACGCTCTTCGCCGATGGCGGCGGCAAGACTATCCACACCAACGGGGCCACCATCAAACTTCTGCAATATTGCCAGCAGCAGCTTGCGGTCCATCATGTCAAAGCCGTGCATATCAACATCGAGCAGATCGAGTGCACCCGCCGCCACCGCCACAGTAATCCGGCCATCAGCCTTGACCTCGGCGAAGTCGCGCACTCGCCGCAAGAGCCGATTGGTGATGCGCGGTGTGCCACGCGAACGCCGGGCAATCTCAACCGCACCTTCATGCTCGAGCATTACATTGAGTATCTGCGCTGAACGTTTGACGATGGTGGTCAGATCCGCGACATTATAAAACTCCAGACGCTGAACGATACCAAAACGGTCACGCAGTGGAGACGTCAATAACCCGGCACGTGTAGTGGCCCCCACCAGGGTAAAAGGGGGGAGGTCTAGTTTGATCGAACGTGCCGCCGGCCCTTCGCCAATCATAATGTCGAGCTGATAATCTTCCATGGCGGGATAGAGCACCTCCTCCACCACCGGACTGAGTCGATGGATCTCATCGACAAACAGTACATCGTGAGGTTCGAGGTTGGTCAGCAGCGCCGCCAGATCACCGGGGCGCTCCAGCACCGGGCCAGAGGTATGTTTCATGCCGACGCCCATCTCGTTGGCTATGATGTGGGCAAGGGTGGTTTTACCCAAGCCGGGCGGACCGAAGATGAGCGTATGGTCAAGCGCCTCACCGCGTTTTCTAGCGGCAGCAATAAACACCTCCATCTGCTCGCGCACCGCCGGCTGCCCGACATAATCAGCCAGCTTCTTGGGACGAATGGCGCGATCAATCGCCTCCTCTTCACGCGAGGCTGGCACAGCGGTACGGATCAGACGGTCGGTTTCAATCATGGTTTCATCTCAGCGCTAACTCGCCGCCGCCTTCAGTGCCTGGCGGATGATCTCTTCACTGGGCAGATCATCACCTTTCACAGAGCCTGCCCCGCGGAGCACGTTTTGGGTAGAGCCTGCCCCGCGAAGCACGTTTTGGGCGCTGCGCACCATACGGCTCGCCTCTTGCGGCTTGTAACCCAGCGCCTCCAGCGCGCTAATGGCGTCACTGACAGAGCTGCTCTCACTCTCGCCGCCTTCCAGCATCAATGTAGCCACGGAAGAGTTCGTGGTCAGCCCCGACACATGTAGATCCATCTTGTCGCGCATCTCAATGATCAACCGTTCGGCAGTCTTTTTGCCCACCCCCGGCAAACGCACCAACATGGCGACGTCGTTGTTGCGGATCGCCGTAGCAAACGCATTGATCGACATGCCCGAGAGGATCGTCAACCCCATCTTGGCGCCCACGCCATTGACCTTGATCAGCTCACGAAAGAAGCTGCGCTCCGCCTCAGTGGCAAACCCAAACAGCAGGTGGGCATCTTCACGCACTACCATATGGATTTGAACCACCACCTCGCGACCGATCTCAGGCAGCGCATAAAAGGTGCTCATTGGCGCCTCGACTTCATAACCAACACCCGCAACCTCAACCATCAACAAGGGTGCGCGCTTGTAGACCAGGGTGCCGCGGAGACGTCCAATCATTGTTGACTTGCTCTCATCTGAATAAGGGTATCACTGGTATGCCGATGACAGAGGGCGCAGGCGAGTGCATCGGCCGCATCTTCCTGCGGCAGGCCCGGCAACTTCAGCAGCGCCCGCATCATAAACTGTACCTGACTTTTGTCGGCGTGGCCCTTGCCGACCACCGCCAGTTTTATCTGCGTCGCAGTATATTCAAACACCTCCAGCCCGAGCATCACACCGGCGCAGATAGCGGCGCCCCGTGCTTGCCCGAGCTTGAGGGCCGAGGCGGCGTTGTTGCGCATAAAAACCTGCTCAACCGCCATCTCTGTCGGCGAAAATTCGGTGACAATCTCAGTAACACTCTCGAAGATCGACTTAAG
>CAMTXZ010000065.1:0-4013 GCA_947085765.1 uncultured Chromatiaceae bacterium
GTGTCGCTACTCATTACCTTGCCAATTATCTTGGCTGGCGAAGGATGATCGATCCAGCTCATGGTTCATTATCACCTCGCGCTGTTTTGTTTGCTGCGCTGGGCATGGGTGAGGTTCAACAATTAACAGTGACATAGCCTTATAAATGAACAATATATTTAGGACACTACACTAGGTAGATCAGCAGCAGTGCATAGATCATCATCAGCAGTACCGCCTGCAGCATCGGCGCAGCGGATTTGAGCACAAACATCATGGTGTAAAAGCCGGAAAAAGAGTTCGCAATATTGAGCGCCGTGGCGCCAGCGGCCAATGAGGCGGGAACTGCTATCGCGCCAGTATAGAGGGCACCAGCAGCGAGTCCACCTGCTGCGGCCAGTCCGAATCCTTCGGCCGTTTGTGCGGTGGTGCCGGGGTTAAGGTTAGCAAAGCTCTGACCGCCCCACCCGCCGACCAACTCAGGACTGTCTCGAGATACATAGTTCTTAACCACAATATCTTCGATCTCATCATCCGTGTACATGGTGGTGGTGTAAATATCCCCGATCATGTTTCGGGTGTTCTGATAGAGGCTGAGGCTCGAATCCCAGCCATCACTAACGACCTTGGCAGCCTCGATGCTGCTGAGTAGCTTGCCTTCCAGCCCCAAGTTATTATCTGTCCACCACTCATCACAGAACGGACGTCCTGCGGTGCCAGCATCGATGTCAGATTGGGAGTAGTTATCACGAGCGGAAACGTGACTCCACCCAGGCACCGGCTTTTCCGCTTGGAATCCACAGCCACTCGCCGTGGCGCTGCAGGTGGCTGTCTTGTCGAATCCTTTATAGAAACCATCGGTCTCCAGGTAAAAATGTGAGCCGATATAATAAGGGTCGGTCGCGTCGTACTCAGTGTTGTTTGTCAGGAAGTTACGCAGTGCAGTGACAACATAATTATGCTGTTCCCCACCGCGCATGGCGCTCATGAATTTGGATTTGGCGGGCAAAAAACATTCATTGGCAAAACGACCGTATTCAGCCCGAAGGGCATCATCTTTGACCGTGAGATTACGCAACTGTTGATCCAGCCCCTTGATGTCGCCAATGCATTTGAACGAAGAAGTGGTTGCATGATTGATACCGGAGGAGATGGAGAGCGTCAGCCACCAGATGATCGGGATACGGGTATCATTCCCCGGCAGACTGGTGTCGTAAGTGGTATCGGTATCACCGCCCTCCACGTCCCGTTCTACCACTTGGTTACCGCCGTTGTCGGTACATGCAACCGTGTACCGCACCTCATTCAACGCCATCGGCTTGAATGGCAGTACCGCCAACACAAACACCATGGTGATGGAGATAATGCCCCAGGTCATGCGACGTTGAGATGTCACAGCCGCCGGCTTATCGTCCTGTGACAAATAAGGATCTCGCCAATTTTTATACAACACCATCAAGAATGGCAGATAGAGAATGCCGGTCACATTGAACAACTCATAGAGCGTGTTATAAAACGACCAGCCAAACATGGTGGTGTAAATTTCGAGATACGAGCCGACGTTCATTACCCTATCCACCTATCGATCACTGGTTCGTGAATTCGCTGAACCAAAAACAGCTCAACAAACACCAACACACCCAGCATGAGCCATCGGCCCGCCACTACCCGCGCCAGATGCGCTTCTGTCCAGCCGTTACGATGTGACAACCAGGTATTAATCTCTGCCCAGTAAACCGTCAGCACGGAGATAAAGGCGAGCCTAGCAATGACCCACCACTCGCCAAAGTCTTGCAAGCCCTGCTTAATGCTGTGCAGTCTATCCAGCGACAGCAGCCCCATCAACAATACGCCGGCCAGATACAGCCCGATGAACGCGACTGTAAAGAGTAATAGCGTGCGTGCCATGCGCCACACCGCCCGACGAGGCCGGCGAGAAGGTGCATCGGCTGTTGGTTGATGGGGCTGCTTTGCTGGGGACATGGGCTTTATTGCTCTTGCTGATTAGCTTTAGATTTGCGTTGTAAAATCCACTTTTTTGCCTGTTCATTTCCTCCTGCGAGGATAATTTTTTCTACCTCACACGCGGGCAGTTGTCCCAACATTGCAATAAGGGAATTTTCCATAGTTTTGCTCAGGCTGCTTGATGTTTTACCGTATGTTCCAATTGAGATTAGACACTCCGCCGTTTCTGCGTAGGTATATTGTGCGTTTGGATTGACCATCTGCCCCGCAGCATCCGATGTTGATTCAGCGGCATGAGTGGCTGTTGTGGTCATGAGTGCTGAAATTAATATCAAGGTTGATTTTTTCATATTGTGTTGCTCCTATTATTTATGAGATTTCAGTTTATCGCTGTACTGCGCCATTCAGCGACTTGGGACCGGGATCAATCTGATTAGCGCGTTTAGCCGCGCCCGCCGCTTGTTGTTGAGCGCGGTGATTGAGAATGTTGATGGTAGTGCGATTGACCGTTTTTTGTTTTAACTCCAGGGCGTCGAAGATCTCTTGGGTAACCCGTTCCATGTCGGGAAAGGTGGTGCCACGAATATACTCGACTGCCAGTGGGCCGCCAGTGCTGGCAACCAGATCGGGCGCCTTGATACCCGTCAACATCATCTGCTTGATTAACATCAGCCGTTCACGGGCCTCGCTCACAGCCAATTCCGACACAAGACGGTCGATCATCACGGCCGCCTCCCCTGCCGGCATGGCGCGTAATGACTCAACTATGGCAGCAGAAATGCGGGTCGATGTATATTTATTCATGTCAGCATAATCATCGGTATTTAAGGCTTTTTTCAGGGCTGCATGGATACTCTCTTCTAACAACTCAACCTGTGGCCTTAGCCCTTTGCCAGGAATGGTTTGAGGATTTTCATCCTCTTCATTCATGATGATTTTAGTATCCCCGAGTACCTCCTGTGCCCAGCGGCCAGCGGCATCGGGATTAGGCCAGATTAAGGCGATGGGCTGATTGACCATTGCGCCCGTGGGGGCAGTGGTGACTGAGACGTCACCCGTGCGGCCCAACATGATGTTATACCCCGCCACCACAATATCGCGGTTGATCTGGATCGGATTATCAGCAGATCCATAGTATTCATCACCGATCCATTTAATGGGATCGCGGGGATTTGATTTGATTGACGTATCCACATCTGCTGCCATCTCACCACTGCCCGCACCGATCGTCCAGCGATCGGCAATGGAGGCTTGCATAAAGCTCTGGTAGGGATTGGAATCCGGGCGGAGGCGCAACTCACGCTCGACATTCTGGCAAGACTGAAAGCTCAGATTAAACAGCGTGGCGGTCTCGTCCAGCGTCTTGGTAATAATATTGTAGAGCGTTGGATTGGCTTTTTGGATTAAGTAGCCCGGCAGTCCAGCGACCGCCGCGCCAGCAGCTGTGGTTAATTGACTGGGCACCTGTCGTACCTTGCTCATCATCTGGTTGACCATCGTCGTCAAATTATCTTGAAAATCGAATTGTCCACACGAATACCCCAATCCGACTTTGTAGCGCGCACTGATATTGTACGAGGACATATTGGCGCCGGGTGGCGGCAGATAGCGTCCGCCCCCCAGATGATAATAGAGACCGCTGATCTCAGCGGGCACCTGTGATGCGCTGCTGGCTGCTGCTAGTGTCGTGGTTGTCCAACCCGCGCAACTGGCCATAAGAATCACCGCCACAGACTGCCTAATCCTATTATCGTTGCTCTTTTCACTCATGATCATATCCTTGTGCTTCACTGGCGTTATTCATTTCAGCCTCCTCCTGCTTCTGCTTCTGCCGCTGCCGCTTCTTCTGCGGCACGTTCGTCAGCGTTATCCTTTACCTCGCCCAACGTGATGCACAGTGGTTCCGGAAAATCGACAGAGAAGAGAAATTGACCGCGTGTATTCGAGCAACAGGTATAGGTCTGGTAATAGTTCCAGGCGTAGCCACCATGAATATTGGGTTCCATAAAATCGGTCAGCGCACCGGAGGGGTAATAGGGGGTTGGCTGACACGACTTTCTTTCGGGGTA
>CAMTXZ010000066.1:0-40111 GCA_947085765.1 uncultured Chromatiaceae bacterium
ACGTTGCTGTTAGTGTGCCTAGCGGATGCACCACTCTTCGGGAATGCCCGTGGTGTAAGGGAAAATGCTCTACTAAGTATGATAAGGATGGTGGAAGTGTTTGGGGCTGTCCTCATTGCAACAGGATTTCATTGGAATAAATATGAATAGAGTTATCCATCATATCCACGGGGCGTAGCGCTCCTTCAGATGAGCGGCGAAGGCCGGTGGGTATGTGGGTAACTCGTAATCTTGGAATATGTAATGGTCAGCTGTTCAAATAAAACGATTCTTTATTGCTGGACGCATAAGACTTTTAGCGTCCTAGTGCCAAAAAAAATCAGTAACGAAGTTAGTACCAACATCGAATCTCATTATAAGTAGGTAATGCCATGAAACCATCAGTAGCCCTTGCATCTCACCGCGAAGCAATCAAGCAGATTGTAGCGCGTCATCACGCCAAGAATCCTCGTATCTTCGGCTCTGTTGTCCATGGCGACGACACTGAGGAGAGCGATCTGGATATTCTCATCGATACTACCGAAGAAACATCGCTCTTTGATGTTGGAGCCATTCGTTTTGAGTTGATGGAGCTCCTTGGAGTAGAGGTAGATGTGTTAACCCCTGGGGCGCTACCGGACAGGTGGAAAATGGAAGTCTTGAATGAGGCGCAGGCGGTATGAGTAAGCGAGACGATCTTGCCCTGGTAGATTACTTGGAGCATATCCAGCAAGCCATCAGTCGTATCCAAAAATATTTAGGGGATATTGACCAGATAGCGTTCCTTGCTAACGAAGAGAAGCAGGACGCGGTTATACGCAACTTGGAGATTATCGGGGAGGCGGCAGGCAACATTCAGCGTCATTTCCCAGGTTTTGCCACTCACTATCCAGACTTCCCGCTTAAAGCCGCTTATGGAACACGCAATGCGTTGGCACACGGTTACTTCAAGGTTGATTTAGGAATCATCTGGAAGACCGTGGAGCGTGATCTGCCGCAGCTGGGAAGCCAGGTCGATGATGTTCTTAGAGCGCTTAAGCGCGACTAATTGGAAACTGACAACTATCGCAGCCATGTACACACCAAAGGCAAGCGCAACCAGCCACTCAACGACCGCGAGAAAGACGCCAACCGCAAGCGCTCAAAAACACGTGCCCGCGTCGAACACGTCTTTGGTTCCATGGAGAACGAACAAGGCGGCATGTTTATTCGTGTGATTGGGCTAGCGCGGGCCAAGGCAAAGATAGGATTGATGAATCTAGTCTATAACATCAGGCGTTGTGTGAGTCTCAGCAGGTTAGATCCGTCCGCAGCATGAGATCACAGGATGATGATCGAAGTATTGAAGTGAATATCATGAAAAATGTGATCGCAATTGACGTTATGCTGAAAAATGACGAGGAAAAAATCACTGACTGATGGTTACGATAATTCAGGGCGATCGCGCCAAGGTATTTTGGGGTATTTTTAGAGGTACCCTAAAGGTTAAAACCACCGCCTTTAGCAAGGTAGCCTAATGTGTCGATTGGTGGGTTTTCGTGATGAGGTATGCCGCGCATGGCGTCATTCCTTGTTGCGAAGAAGTCAGCGACACCGATTGCCGTGGAGTCGACTCAACCATCTATTCAGCAAATATCTGCCACGCTGTCGAGTAGTCCATCCACTTCCGTCAGAACGATTTTACGTCAATGCCTGACGAGGAAGTTAGCGGCATTCCAGGAATACTACAATGCCAACGCGTACAGCGCTCGCGGGAGGGTGTCACACCTGTGCAACTCACAGGTGCGCCACTGCCTATACCTGCCATGCTTAACCAGTACGCGTGGGAGACGCATTGCCGCGGTCTTTTTCAGATACCTATCGCGGCTTGATTATGAATTCGCACCCCACAGGCAAAATCCGCGGCACTTGCAGCTAAACGCGATCAGCATTTCATGGCAACATTCCTCCTGACGTTGCTGGTTAATTTAACGATCATCGGGTTGCGCGATGGTAACCCGACGATATTTAAAGACATTGGTTTTTCTTGTTACGCCACTTTCTGGGTATGTGTACGGGTAAATGAGATGCCTGCCAAGCCTGCCAGCATTAGGAAAAGTGTTCCTGGCGAGGTAACCAGGTGCTGTGTATAGTCAAATGTGGCAAGAAATATACCTTCTGAACCATCATCAAATGCTGCGCTAAAGGCGACTTTTCCGTTATCGGATAGTCCGGGCGGGGCAAAAGCAACATTGATGACTGTGCGTAAGTCGCCCACCAGAACTTCTAATAGTTGGCCGCCCATGGCGATGAGATTTAGATCTCCTGACAGATCTGAAGCCCATACTTCGGTGTTGTATTGACCACTTGAGAACCCGCCGCCCATAAACGCAATCTGTCCCGCTGCATTGACAGTCAGGTTCCAGCCGTTAGCATCTGGTATATGCTCAGCAGTTGATCCATTCATGCGCCATACCGCAGTAAATGGTAAGAACTGCCCCGGCATATTGGTAATTGTCGCCTGAAATATGGGGTTTCCATTGCCGTCTATTGCAAGGTTACTTATCTCGGTAATAGAGTTACCAATGTGCATAAGTTGATTGGTGTTTGGGTCGATAATGGCCATATCGTCGATAGCAACACGTTCAAATATTCCAGCGGCTGTTTGTCGCCATATTCCTTTGGTGGCATTGGCGTCATTTAATGTTGCAGCGAATACAAGGTCGCCACTGCTGTTCATGGCACCAGAGCTTGCAATCTGTGCAAATTGAGCGCCCCCGCTGTCGGGAGCTGTTTCACCTTCAATTGCAACCATGGTGAGCGTTCCTATAGCGTCTGTTCTCCATATGCCATTTTCTCCCAGGGATGTAGTTGCCCCGAATGCAGTTTCTCCTGCGTCACTTAGATTGCGGTTGTATAAGCCAATGATGTTTGAAAATGTTTGTGTTCCGGCCAAATTATTTGGTGTTGTTGGGACTGCGTCACCTGGTTTTATGACGTGCTGTTGATCAATCCATATGCCATTTCCTTCATAGGCGATGTGACCAGAGTTACTTATGGCGGGGGTAGCATTTGAAATTGATGTGGCGTACTGGCTGCTTGTAAAAAACAGTTGCTGTGGGTCGCTGTACATAATGCTAAAGCTTTGATAATTCTGAGTGGCGGCATATACAACCTGGCCGCTATTGTTGACGCCTGCTCCCCAGGTAAAGTGGGTTCCTGGATTAAATTGATCAGTTAGTGCAATGGTTTGTATGTTAATTGGGGTTGCATTTGCAAGTTGGCTGGCACATAGCAGTGTGATGAGAGCTAAATTTTTTGATGCATTCAGTAATGGGTTGATTTTTTTAGAGACGGGATGATAAAAAAAATTGGTGGATTCCATTTCAGTTTTACCTTGTTATATATTTTGGCTATGTCACTGTTAAGCGTTGGTCATTCGTAACTAATTGTTTTTGCAAGTGTCCGCTCAATAGCAAAAACGTGTGTTTATTGGGCTTGATAACCTCACCAAAAACTAACAGTGACATAGCCTATATTTTTTAGTTAGTGCTTAGGATGTGATCTATTAGGTTTTTGTAATATTACTAATATATCTGTCGCCTGTCTGTGCAGTAGATACTGATATCAATAGCTGGTGCTGCTATAAAAATACGCATTATTTTGTTTCCAGTACCGAACTGCAGTGCCGAACCTTCATTTTATACCACATCTTAATAATGAAAAATATGATAAAAAATATGCGGTAATTGTTTTTTTTGGTGGGTTAATCTTGAACGGATGTGAGTAGATTGTTCATCGTGCGCAATATGAAGATGAGGGTTGAATTGGGCGTGAGGAGGAATGATGGCGCTGCATTACACGACGCACAAGAAGAACAGCCACGGGAGGTATCATTGGTCCTGGTGGTGGAGTTCACGGACAGCAAGGGCCGCGTGGCGGACATGGTTACTGGATTTTTCTGTGATGGAGAGTATTTACAGGAACAACGAATGCCGGAGACCCATTGCCGAGAGATCAGGTGGTTCGCTACTGGTCATTGCCTGTATGGCCGGTTGGGTACGACAACAACGGAATATGACGCGGGCTTACGCCCAACATTGGAAACTAGCAAAATGTACCGTAAATTACGGCATCAAATGTGGCTTCGGCGGTTTTTAAGTTACGGATTCAGGTTTAAGTAATAGTCAATACCGCGTTTGGCTGTTGATTCTGGCGATTGTATTAACTAATATTCGTCATTCAGTAAAAAATTTTTCAATTAAAGCGAGGATAGATATAGCACTCCCTCTCTTTGAAATTATTCATTACGGGGCATTTTTTTACTTAATCAGGAATAACAATGAAAAATAAATGGATTGGTACAACAATGGCATTTACCTTGGTATTTGGGCTTACGTCCACGGCAAATGCTGCCCTGATAGGGGTAGTAGATCACGACGCATATTTTACAGATACTACGAATGGGCTTGATTGGCTAGATGTGACGACATCGGTCAATCGTTCTCACAATGACATATCATCGCAGTTGGGAGCTGGAGGCGATTTTGTGGGTTGGCGCTATGCCACAATGGCCGAATTCAGTCAGATGATTGATTCCACTACTGGATTAGCAACAGGAGTTTCTGCGTTCGCTCCACCGTTTTATAATGAAAATGAGCTATTTGCGGAACTTATTAACCTATTTGGCGACACATTAGATAACTGGGCCCAGAGTATCTTCGGGAAAAGTTATGATGAACAGTACGGGAACCCTCTGGGCAGTACAGCGTTCACTTTCGGGTTATTGGCCGATGCACAGCAAGGTTTAGCAGTGCGATATAGGCAAGCTAAGATAGCAGATTATGACGCAAATCCGACTGATTTAGACTGGGTTGACATAAGCAATGCAGTGTCACCAGATTCAAAAAGCGAAGACTATGGCTCGTATTTGGTCCGAGGGACAAACACGAGCGCTACAGTTTCCACCTCCGCCACGCTCCCGCTAATAGCTATTGGTATGATCGGCTTGATTGCTTTGCGCCGTCGTACGCCAACGTCTCAGTAATCCACTCTAGCGTAATTAACATCAATTTATCAACGGTACCTTGATTCACAGGCTGTTGAAAAACCCAATGCTTCATCATCGAACCTGCATTATATAAATATAACTATTTCAAAAAATCCCTTTTTTTAATAATTTTTTGTTTTTTTTGAGTATTCGAAATATGTACTAAAATTGGAGTCGAAAAGGGTTTTTCAACAGCCAGTCAGGAGGATATGTACAGTGAGTAGGTGGAAATTTACTAATTGCCTAAGCTATTTCGCGATGATTATCCTTTCTGGTAATGTCGCACACGCCACACCGATTGATCTCAATAGTTTTTTCGCTGACCCCAGTGTCAGTGTGGCCATAAATGGCTTATCTGCCTTGATCAATGAAGACTTTCTTATATCACCAGTACTGCTAGCGAATGATCCAGGACTTGGAGATCCCAATATTATTATCCCCGCCGCCAACACGGCTTTATTCTTCGATTATGATTTTTCGACAGCGACAACAGAGGCAGATGAATTTGGTGCCTTCGTTATTGATTCAGCAACTGGCTTTAGCGTCGGTGAGGCTTTTGAGTTTTTCACCGCGGCTAGTGGCCAAGGAACCGTGTGGTTTGATCTCACTAGCCTTGTGGGCGGCACCTTAGGCCTGCAGTTCCAACTATCATCACTAGTTGGCGACACTGGTATCGCTTCGTTCGTCACCATCTCTAATGTGCGCCTCGATCCTCTACCATCGGCCGGAATACCCGAACCTCCAATGCTTTGGCTATTTGTTACGATTATGCTTGGGCTATGTGTACACCAGCGGCGAAAACGGCAATACCTGATCTAGTCACATAACATTCATAACCTGGGATGGGGAGGGGCAAAAAATGGGTCTAAAGAAAGTCTTGATACGGTTGTTATGCATACTGTTTTTTTTCAGTTTAGTGATGGGAGGACAGGCTCACGCTGAAGTTAATCTGGCAGCCCTGAAAGCCCTTGATGGCAGTGCGAAGGTCGAGCTGCTCAACGGTCAGTTCAATCGCCGCAACGGTCAGATCACCTATAACGCCGTCTTGACCAATCAAAGTACTGTGACGCTTCAAGCACCATTTTATGTGCTCTTCACCGATATCACGCCCGACACAGTGACGTTGGTAAATTCAGATGATACCAGCACCGAAGGCATGCCGCTTTTCATACTAGGCGAGGGTGCGCTCGCTCCTGGCGCTACCCTCACTTTCCAAGTAATTCTTCAAAATTCTGTACGTGCGCGTTATGTCTATACCACCCATGTGTATACAGCCACGGGCGGTAATGTAGAAGGAAACATTCCGCCAGAGCTTATTGGCACATGGATTGGCCCCTGCAAGACATTGGGAGGTGAAGAATTTACGCAAGAGGTATTGATTATCAAGGAAAATAGTTTACTACGTGAACATCACAATGCTTATTCCGAAGGTTGCAAATCGAGATGGCTGACGGTTAGCAATGCTTACAAAATCATACTAGCTAATGTTGTGAACTTAGGTACTTCAGGTGCTGAACTTGATTTGACTTTAATCCATACCTACGTAGCTCCTTACGAATCCGAAGTTAGCAAAAGTTTAAATCGTATCTGTTCAAAGCACGACTTTGTAACAAATATGCTAAATATTGCAGACAGCGTGAAATGTCAGGGTAATGTCAATTACCCTAGTGCGGGAACTGTCCATTACGATCGGTTGAAATATGAAAACGCTGTCATTCATTTAGGGGATAGGCTCGATGTCACTGATGTTGGTCAACGCCCTTCGCAATTTAACGCTTTGGCGTTCGAAAAGGCGGCCCCATGATTATTGAAAATAGAATACGTCACCAATCTGTATGTGTTCGATTTTTAATGGTGGTCATATCTCTTTGGATTTTCGTGTGCGCTGTTGAAGCAAATACCGTATTTAATCAGATTGTTACACCACATCGTTCTACAACACCCACTGGCCTTGCGTTTTTTTACGATAAGACAGGTGCATTGAATCTGTCATACCTAAGCAGACAATCAGATCGTCCCGGCGAACTAAATTATTTAATACACAATAATGGTGATGAATGGTCATCACCGATCACAGTTGATATGCTGAACCAGAACAAGCTCGATGTGCATAGCGTAGTAACATTAAGCAATGAAGTACCATTGGTTCTAATGACGGGTGACAATACCGACTACGCTCCTCTTGTCTCACAGATGTCTCAAGAGGCTCTTGAAAATCTCCTTGATGACAACCAGCGTCTATTTTATTCGTTCTTGACAACCAGCGGATGGTCTCCTCCGTCACAAATCGCCAATACATCCAGGGCAGAAAATCCTGTGATTGCAGCGGGAGCTCAGGGCAGTGCCGCAATCATATTTACTTATGATACAGATAAAAATCCTGAAACAATTACCGATAGGGAATTGTATCTAACTGTCTTTTATAATCACACTTGGTCTATTCCGACCAAGATAAGTGATAACAGCATCGCAGAGTTCAACGTAAAACTGATCTACGCCAGTGGTCAATACATGGCAGTGTGGGTTACCGACGAAGACAAAGACCTTGAAACACGAGACGATTGGAAATTTCATTATGCGGCTATTAGTCTTAGCGGTCAGATTACCAAACAGCAACTAGTAACCAATCAGCTCCAGATAGAAACTGTACCAATACTAGTAGAATCACAAGGCGAAGCAGTTCTTTTTTGGCACGGTAGCCCTATAGGTGATACGGGCATACGCCGACCTGTCATGACATCCCGCTACAGCAATAGCTGGTCTGCCCCGAAGGCAACAGGTCTTTTTGGCCTTCAGGTAGTAGACGGGCGAATATATACAACCAGCTCAGGTGAGATGTTGGTGTACTACGATAGCGGGGTCTTTCAAGCTGCACTTAACATTAATAATAGCTGGCAGTATGCGGGGGTATTAGCGGATCTAAACAGGTCTGGGCTTAATATTTCCGAATTCAGTCATAGTTATGATGAAAACGGTGTGTTCTGGCTTGCCTTGTCGGCGCATATACCTGCCGTCGGAGAGACTCAAGGAGACGATGAAGTCGGAAAAGGCGTTTATATAGCCCGTCTCCCATTAGCGTACGATTTAGCACCCGTTATTATAAATAGCAGCCCCTATTCAAAAACTTTGGGCGGACGCGCGAAAATTGACTTTCGAGTCGATAATTTAGGTGTTGCCATATCCCCAAGTTATTCTGTTCTGATAAAGAAAAACGACGAAATTGTTAGAAAACTTGATGGTTTAGCTCTAACACCGGGTGAAAGCCAAGGTTTTAGTTATGAATTTAATATCACACATGTAACCACACCGTTATCAATTGAGGTTATAGCTGATTCATCTGAAATAAAGCCTGTGAATAATGAACTGGAACACATGGTTAACGTATTGCCAGATTTTGTTATTCGTAGCGTAAAACGTCAGGAGGGAAACCAAATAGTCGCGGATATTGTAGAGCGAAAAGGGGTATCCGCACCACCAGTATCAGTGAATTTTATTCTGATAGAGCAGGGAAAGCAGTCATTGGTAGCAACAAGCGAGTTTGATATCAACAAAGCAGAGCCCATAGTAGTGCAATCAGCCGAACTGGCGAATAAAACGGGATTCTATCAGATTATAGTGCAAGTAAATTCTGAGAGAACCGTTGTAGAAGATGATTATTCAAATAATAAAAATTCGTTTATTTTCAACCCAATGCCGGATTTTGTCATCAGCCGTTTGGAAGCAGATTCAGATACTATCCGGGTCGTTGCTCGCAATCAGGGCAGTTTACCAGCATCAAGCATTGATCTTTTGATAACCGATGATCCAGAAGCAGCGGCAAGTTCTTCGCTGCCCTCCGATCCTTGGTTTTATCAGGAAGATGTGGCGCTCAATGATAGCGGAGAAGCGGAAGTAATATTTAATCGTAGTGAAAAACCACTTTTTCAGGGAACAGCCCTGTATGCCGTGGTTAACCCAGTAGGAAGAACAAATGAAAGTAATCGAAATAACAATCAGTCCAAAATTATCATTACAAATACGCCCGCTGTTGCCCCTGGTGGGGAGATAGCAATAGGCCCACTGCTTGAGATGAGCGGCCTAGTGGGTTGGTGTCATAATATCCAAGTAAAAGTTTCTAACGTTGGCGACAAAGCATCTTTCGCTTCTACTGTAGCAGTAATTAACGATAGGGGTGATGTTATGGCGACAAAATTGTTACCGTTTATTATGCCAGGTGATCAGACTGCCGTGACATTCCGAGACTTGCCAATTGCTGATTACTTGGTCCGCACAACATATTTAAATAAAAATTCTCAGAACGTAAACAAAGAAGGTCAAGTTTCCCTGAATAGTTCATCTATATGTGAAGTTGAGGCTGTAAATAATCAGGATATTGATTTATCAAAGATTGAAATATTAAAGACAAATTCCGATAGTACCGAGTTGATATTGCGACTCACTGTCAGTACTGTTGGTTATAAAACAGATTATCAAAAACCATTGATTCGTCTGCCAATACGGATTGAGATTAAACAAGGTACGTTATCCCGTTTTCTGAAAAAACATGTACTCTACCTTCCCGCGAATACAGACGAAAGTTCGTTACATTCTGTTGACATACCTATAGATATTAGCCGATTTCCTAGTGGCATAGCACGACTGGAGGTTGAGTTTACAGAACGAAATGATGAAAGTAATGCAGCGAACAATGTGCGTACTTTTGATATTGATGTGGAGGCTTTGTGATGAAACATCAAAGAATTGGCGTTATTTTTAATGTGTTATTTTATTTAACTATCGTACTAATAGTTCAAATATCAACAGCAAACGCTGCATTACCTTGTGGAGATATAGTATGTATTGGTGAACCTGAAATGTATGTGCCGGAGGTATATGAAGATGAAAATGGAAATTCCTACTATGGAAAAGAGAGTACTTCCTATTTCTATTCGATGAAATATAACCTAGGTGAACAGGGCATTATTAGTGTAAAAGCACCCTATGAAATAGAGGATATATATAATTTTAAATTATCAAGCCATTATACACTCAATGCTAATGATGCTCTGCCAGCATGGATTCCAGTCTATGAGTCCAAAGCAAGGATATTAGATTTTTTTCCGAGTACTTCTGCACCAAGCTTTGATAGGTTGAAGAATGGTAAATTGGTAGTGGTATATTTTAATTACTCTATCGGTACTACGAATTATAAATTGTTTGATATCTATAATGAGGCGGATATCAATAGCTCATCTCCATTTATTATCGACAGTCATGACCTTTATTATTCTACTTCTCTCACAGGAAATCCCCAGGTTACTGCGCTAGCGGATGGTAGTTTTGTGGTTGTGTGGGGGAAAAGTGATGTTGCCAATCCATTCAAAACACAATTGTATATGCAGCGCTTTGATGGCAATGGTATAAAAATTGGGGCCGAACAACTAGTCACTGATGGAGCCGATACAGTCTATTACAAAATATCTAGTATTGCACCACTTAGCGATGGCGGTTTTATCGTTGTAGGCGAAAGTAAAGGAAATATGTTCAATTCAGCCTCATCAATATTTGCTCGTCAATACTCAGTTGATGGAATGCCTAAAGGGCCTCAATTTCATGTAGATACTGGTGTTAGTGGCAAATATAACGCAGTGTCACCAAGCGCTATAGGACTAGATAATGAAAGATTTTTAATTGTTTGGATTCGAGAAGGAATCACAATCGATTCGACTTTAGCGACTACAACAGATCATGGGATTTACATTTATACCAGTGATCTTGGTATGTCATCTGAAACCGCAAACACCACGAAATTAACAGGTGGTCTTAAGCCTAATAGCATCCAGATAAGGCGAATAAAAGATAACAATCTTATTGTTGCTTGGGGAACTGAATTTAGAGCTGGTTCACCATTTTTCACGACTAATGCAGATAAATCATACGCTCGATATATACGTAGTGACGGAGTGCCTGTTGCTCAAGAGTTTGTGTCCGATAGTAATGGACCGCCTTTTCTACAGCCTCTTTCCAATGGGGATTTTTGGTTTGGCACACCTTACGCTGAACCTCCGGGGAGTACTGAAATACCTATTAATGGCACAATTGCTAAACGATATTCGGGAAGTTCTTCTGGTGCGGCAGAAAAGTTGAGTTTTACTTTTGAGGGTAAAGTGATTGAGCTCATAGAGGGAGGAATAATTGGATTTGATATTGCAAACACCCTGAGAATTGTAGACTCGAAAAGAGTATTAGACGCGTGGTGGACAGATATAGTAGTTACTCCACAAATTGATTTGCGATTTCGCGTAGAAGATAAAGTTACAGGTGATAGATGGTTTAGTTCTACCCGAACATACGTGCATGCTCCTGAGAACGATGGCGCTGGTGGTAGTGTAGATTATTTACACGGATACACTAACAAAAGCACTGCAATAGTTAATTTAGGAATGAATTGCGTTTCCTGTGACTCACTTCAACTCTTCAATAGAAAAGCCCCATTATTCAATAGCAGTTGTGGTGTCTTTTCAGCTTGGAGCCCTTATGGTAATAGTTCGACTTTAAAGCAGCAGTTAAGTGTTGGACTTGACAACGCAAGTTGTTTTCAATACAAAGCAGTAGTCACAAATGTATATGATATAGAAACAAGTTACGTGAATAGCAATACCCTAAAGGTTGACTTAACGCCACCAGCCCTAAGTATTGTCTCAGACGACTTGACTGGTAATAAATTAACTATTGATGTTTCAGCATCTGACAGTATAAGTGGACTTCAAGCTACAACTTACCAGGTCAATAACGATCCAGAAGTCCCGTTTTTTGGCAACAGTTTTAATGCCGAGTTGCCCGAAGGAGAAAGCAGAATACAGATCAGGGCAAGGGATTTGGCTTTAAACACAGCAAGTATTGAGCGATTTTACAACGTTAACATCAACACCCCGGCGATTACCATTTATGGTGTTGAAGAGGGTAATGTTTATGGAGATGACATTGACTTCGTTTTAGATTTTACTATACCCCTAACAGATGTTGTTATTTTAGTCGATGGCCAACCTCGTAGCAATTTATCAGGTTTGCCAGACGGCCCCCATACACTGGAGGTGACTGGTAGGAATTCACAGGGGAATATTGTTTCTAAGCTCGTTAATTTTACTATCGACCGTAGTCTTTTTTCTATCAATCTCCTATCCCCTCAAGCGCGAATTTATAATACTAAATCGATAAGTATTCAATATAACGTTAGTCAGTCTGTTTCTAAGGTCTGGTATACCCTGAATGGCGGCCCAGAGAAAGAAGGATTAACATTAAATGACCTTTCAGATGGCAATCATACCTTGAAATTATTTGCCACAATGGAAAATGGAAAAACAGCTTCGGTTACCCGGCAGTTTTCCGTTAAGGAGGCAATACCTTCACTTAATGTCTCATTGCCGGAAAATGGAAAAACCTATGCTAATAACAGGATAGCAGTAAATTTTTCCAGCAATAGTGAGGTGACGTATAGACTTGGCGAACTGACCGGCACTATAAAATCCGGTACTAGCTTGGTTTTACCTCAAGATGGTGAGCATAGCTTGTTATTAACAGCGACTCATCCAGTTAGCGGAAGCTCCTTAAGCCGTCGTATCAATTTTTTTACTGATTCTACTCTCCCAATAATTGAACTATTATCACCAAGGCCAACATTGTATTCTTTTGATGAAATTCCGATTCAATACAAAAGCAATAAAACACTAAAAAATGTAAGAATGTTCTTGGACGATCAGCCAGTTACAACGTTATCTGATGTGTCTCCTGGACTCCATAACTTTAGAATAGAAGCTGATGATTTAGCCAATCGCACTGTAGTTGGTCTGGTTCAGTTTAGTGTGTCACGGGTGAACATTATTCAACCAATAGATGGTGCACAGATTATTAGCGACCAGTACCCTCCTGTATTGCCATTTATATATGAATCTGAAGGAACGTTTACCGATCTAACTGTTGCTATTGACTCAGGAAGCGGTCAACGTATCAATCAGCCTCCAGGAACGGAAATACCTTTATATGTATCACCGGGAAATCACGAACTCACCTTGCGTGGTAGGTTGAATGAGTTTTCTACCGCTAAACGCGCTAAATTTAATATCGGCACCAATAATATATCTGTCGGTGCGGACAGCATTGATTACCAATACAGTGGCTGTAGTAGTGAGTTTACTGCATGTAATGTAGATGTAACATTGAAGATTGATAACGTCGGCGATTTTGATATCAATCAGTCCATTATGTTACGTTTTGACCACATAACTAGCAGTGGGTTTCAGACAGAAAATTATACTGTTGGTGGTTTATCTGTTGGCGAAAGTGCCTCTGTTTCTTTGCCCATTTTCAGAGCAAGCTTAGGTGATACATTTTCGATAACTGTAGACCCTTATGCTCAGCTCAACAATGAATGGCCTGCTGATAATGGTCATCAAATAATCTTTGAAGCGGGGCAGATTTCGGATGTGGATTTTCAATTATCTCTCGATAGCGCTTACTTAGAAGGAGTGACTGTTTTTGATCTGGTAACAGTCAAAACTGCCGGGCCTGTTGAACGAATTGAATACAGTGTTGGCGACTGGACCTTTGTCGATAACACTGCGCATGACGGATTTGTTTCCATTGTAGACATGGGTTTGATGAGTCCTCGTGATAATTGTGTCCGAATAGTTGCATATGGTGTTAATCAGGTTGCACTGGATAGTCGAATACAATGTTTTAATATTAAAAATATTGACTTGGAACCCGTAAACAGAATGCGTTTATTTTGGTCTGCTTATTCATCGGGTAGTAACTATATTTTTACTAGTCAAATAGACAAAAAACAGCTAGCTATTGATTTAGCAAATACGCGGTACCAGACATTGAGATCTGATTCGGCCGTAGTTGCTACATTAAAAGAGGATGGTGGCGTAATGTACCGCGTACTAACCAATCCAGCGGCTACACAAGGACGTCCTGTATCTAGATCTGCAGGATTGGGTGATGCCCCAATTGTAGGAGATAACGTACCGATTCCTAACGGCCACGGTATTTTTATCACTTCCTTGGATTTGGCTTCGGATACTTGTAGCGCAGATGCAGCAATCCCTATTTTGACTCGGCCTAGAAGTAAAGAACTTGATGAATTATTGGCAGCCGAACTCGCGGAGATAAACGATGTATTTCTCGTTGATACTGGCCTTAACCCAATTGAAGAGATTCTTCTACGTTTGGTGCTATCAACTGTTGGCATACCAACACTAATTCAATTTGATACAGGTAAAACGCTCAAAGATATAGCTGGAGATTTGCCGAGCTGGGATATAGGCATTACCTATTTGGGGTGGACTTGGGTCCAGCTACCTGACAACCAACTAATAAAAACACACGTAAATGGCCATCAGTTATATGGTTTCGATCCAGATTCACAAAAATGTTTAGTGAGGACGGAGCAGGACGGAAATATTGAGTTAGTATTAAAAAGTTCTTATCAATATGAAATCAAAGACTCTAGCTTCAATATTGCAACAGGTGGATTTAGTGTTAGAACCGTTGGTGTACCAATTATCGATATAAAAGATATACCTGTTTTACCATTGGGTATAGTGAGTGCGAAAGTTAAAATTTTTCCACAGAACCTAGTTGTTCCGTTAGAGATGGGGGTTAAGGTGGATATGGCAATAATTGATAAAAGACTTTATTTAGGTCCTGCACATTCCAGATTCAGAGTTTCTGTTAACCACCATTCACGCGTTGCAGAAGTAGAGGCGCAGGCTTATCCATTCATATTACTTGGTTTTGGTGCGGGAATGGAAATTATAGCGAGCTTACATCTGGATGGTATTGGCAAAGCTGATTGGATTGGGGGGTCAAACGATGATAAAACTTTTAAGCATCTAAAATTTGATGGTAAATTTGTAATTAAGAATCGGGTTAAATATTGTTTCGTAGGGATATGCAAAAAAGGAAATTGGAACGTCAGCACGCCGTATGAAAAACAACAAGAGAATGGCACTTTATACACAGATGAGGAGGTTGATGCGGCACTCGCACTGATTGAGCCATTTAGATTGTTTGAAATTGAAGATTTGATCGCACTGGGTCTCTATTACATTGTTACCGGTGATGGACAGGCAACAGAAGAATTACTGGCATGTGGCGCATTTCAAAGTTTGACAGCGAACATGTCTCAGTCACCGTTATATGCAAACATCGGCCAGAGCTGCAAAATTATTCAGTCACCAGATGCACCTGGAGAAGTTTCCACGTTTTATTCTGATCCAACATGCCAGGTGCCAGTCTCCTATAAACCGACGTCTTTTTTGGATTACTGTAAAAATAATCTATTAGAGAATAATAAAACATTTATAGGAAATGCAGATGCTTGGGAAAATGACGGTGATCCAGCCTATGTAGATATTGGAAAGAATAGTCGTTGGACATTATCCCACGGCCCTCGATTAGATGTATGGGGTATATCTCAAGACGGAAATCGTCGGCCATTTTTAAAAAAGGCACAGTATCGGAATATAAACGGCTGCGCATTGGAAATGCGTGTTTTCAAACAAAATATTCTCGGACAAAATTTAAAACCACTCATGTTTATTCATGGAGGTGCTTGGAAATTTAGAGGATTCGGGGCTATTGGAATGGAATCTGCCATTTCTCATTTAACCGAACGGGGCTACGTTGTCTTTTCACCTTTTTATCGTCTGATGGGTAGCTCGGATGGTCCCGCTGCGTGCCAAAACACATTGGGTGAAGATATCGTGACAGATGTTGAAGCAGCGCTACAGTGGGTGAAAAACAATGGCGCTACATTAGGTGCAGCAAGTGGTCCGATCACGCTGGTTGGTCAATCAGCAGGGGCTCATTTGGCAAGTTGGCTTGCAGTGAACGATGAACATAGTGCTGATATACGTAAGAGTCTACTTTTTTACCCGCCCACGGACTTCGAGGATTTTGTCTTGAAGACAGCCTCTGGGGGCCAGTTTGATGGTCGCTTTCCACAGGCAGAAAATTTAACAGCACAATTTTTCGGATATACAGATATTGATGCTATTGATCGCAACAACTTACCCAAATTTATCAAACAAAACGGCATACCACGTCGTGTTTCAGAAGGAGCCCCTTTTGCGCCATTATTTATGATTCATGGTAACCAGGACAGCTTGGTTCCTGTGGAATCAGCTACGCGTATGTGTGATGCTGTTGCTGGAAGACCGTTTAATAGTACACCAACTGATGGGGGAACATATCCGTGTGGTTCGGGAAGTAAGCTCAGTATTATTGATGGTGCTGACCACATATTGGACATGAAATGTTTTATCAAGGGTATCGATGCGAGTGTGCTTAAGAAATTGCAAAGCCATATTGTAAGCTTTGATGCTGCGTCGTTATGCCCAGTGGGATTTTCGGGGGCAGAACAAGCTCGGTCAGCTATTAAGTCGGCACTACAATGGCTGGAGTAAAGGAATATGACGAAAAGTATAATAAGATGACTATATGAAAAAATATCAGACAGGTATAGGGGCGATTGGGATAATTGACGATCTCCATGAACGGCAGCGACCTTGACCTTTTGGTTGATGCGCTTTCAGGTACAACATTGTTCGATCTTGGTGGTTTTCAGGTAGAGATGGAGGACTTGCTTGATGTTCACGTCGATTTACTAACCCCAGGTGATTCACCACCAAAAAAGCCATGATGGCCAAGCCTGCCCGGAGCGGAAGAAACTCCGAACAAAGGCCGTCAAAATGCATGAGATCAGTCGTGGTTCAGCGGGTGCCCGGACCATCTCCGGCCAATTGAAGAACCAGGCAGAAGCCGTGAGGCGCTATATGGCCCGCAGCCTCATGAAAGAAGCAGGGCTGGTGAACACACAGCATCGTTATACAACCACGAACGAAGAATCCGTTGGGTTCCAAATCATCTCAACCGAGAATTCAGTGCCACAGGGCCAAATCAAGTCTGGTGTGGTGATGTGACCTATATCTGGGCGGGAACACATTGGACTATCCCATGGCGGACGGTCGTATTCGCGTACTGGGTATTCCTACCGTCGCGGATCGGATCGCACAGGGGGCAGTGAAGCTCCATCTGGAACAGCTGCTGGAGCCCAAGTTTCACCCGGACTCGTATGGCTATCGGCCTGGATGTTCAGCGCACGATGCACTGGAAGTTACCCGGCAGCGGATCTGGCGCTATGACTGGGTGGTGGAGGTAGACATCAAAACCTTTTTCAACAACGTCAGCCACGAGCGGATTTTAAAGGCCCTGAAGTATCATCAGGTGCCGAGTTGAGTCAAAGCGTTGGCTGGAGGTAGAGATGATTGATCGGCAAGGCGAGAGGGAAACGCGGGAGAGGGGCACACCACAGGGGGGAGCGTTATCAGCCCATTGTTGGCAAACCTTTTCCTCCATCACGGCATGGATGAATGGATGCAACGCCACTATCCGGAAATACCCTTTGCACGCTACGTCGACGATGCAGTGTTGCATTGTCGCACGCAGAGTCAATCCGACAAGATCATCAGGGCGCTGAGTGCCCGGATGGCAGAGATCGGTCTGGCTCTGCACCCGGACAAGACCAAGAAGGTCTTTGTGGGGCGCGTGAAGTTGACACAGCCTGTGGCTACGGAATTTACCTTCCTTGGTTATGATTTCAAGCGTCGAGTTTTGCGGCGCAAGGACGGTATGCTGTTTTACAGGGTATATCCGGGCGCCTCGAAGAAGGCCATGAAGGCAATGACGAAGACAATTCGGAGTTGGCGCATTCATCGCTCGTCAAGAATGACGATCAAGCGATTAGCGCAGACCTACAATGCCATTCTACGGGGCTGGATCAACTATTATGGACGTTACTGGTATCGTCATTTTGGGTATCATATATGGAGCTGCTTCCAGTCGAGGCTTGTTCGCAGGGCGAAATGCCGTTATCGCATCTCTCAGCGGAAAGCGGAACGAAAATTGGACAGTATGCGAAAGCAGTACCCGAACCTGTTTGCCCTCTGGCAACTGTTAGGCAAGCAGGAGGAGTACTCAAAAGCCGTATGAGCGGAGACGTTCACGTACGGTTTTGTGTGAGGCTCGGGGGGCAGTTCCCCGGGCCTACACGACTCAGCAATACTGTCAAAGGTGCCAACGCCAGCGCCGTGCTCTACAGTTTTATTGAAACCGCCAAAGCCAATCAGCACGAACCCTACCACTATCTGCGCTGGCTGTTCACGGAGCTACCCAGACATCAGCGGGCGAGATCGAGCGACTGATGCCCTGGGCTGTTCGGGTGATTTGATCAAGATGCAGTTGGCCGGACGCTTACACTACTTTACCGTCACGTCTATCTACCATTCGGCCACGGTACACCAGCAGAATTTATATTGTAAACTTTGTTAACATTTGCTGGGTTGATTGTGTCGTAAGTATTAAACGCCAATGTAGTATTAATATTTGTCTGCCAGCGTGCATTGATATCATTACCATTGTTGGTGATTTTATTGTCTTTAATTACTAGGGTTCCCATCGAGGAAATATACATTCCATCAACGCTATTTTGTGTGATTGTGTTTCCGGAAATATTTGCACTTGCATTGGCATGAGGCTGTGAATTTATCCATATACCTATGCGATTCCCCTGAATCAAATTATCTACCACATTAAGTGCACCGAAAACTCCAGTGCCAGAGTTCATGATTATTTTATTTGATTCAAGGTGTAATGCGCCATAGCTAGTTGAAGCACCAGTAACATTGCGTTCGATAACACTATTACGGACAATCGCTGTTCCATAGATAGAACCCACCGCAGTGCCTGTATTGGTAACACGACTATCGCTTAATGTTAGTGTGCCATATGACGCAAACACGCCATCTTGACCACCGTTACCTTGCACAGTTACGCCAGAAACCATAATGGTTTGTGGTGTCCCACAGCCAGCACATTGAATTCCAGTATTAATTACCGGAGTAGTTCCTCCTGTTCCAAGAATGGTTGTTAGCCCCATACCAGATCCACGCAGATGTGTGCATGCATTAAATCCCGTTAAATTCAAATTTTCTCTATATAGGCCGGGCATTATGTCAATCACGACCGGATTATTTGTGCAGTTAGATCCTAACGCTAAAGCTTCTGTGATAGTTGTGAAATCACCACCGCTTTTGGCTACTACATAGCGCCCTTGATCTGCATACGTTATTTGACTGTATAACATTGCTAATATCACAATATATTTAGATGTATTCATGTTAATAACCCCTTAATTTGGTAAATGAAATACGCTGTGATATGCGATATTTAGACGCGGTTTAAAAATATTATGACCTTTATTAAAGAGTCAAACAAAATTACATATATGTAATAAAAAATTATGTAAATTTGTATTTTTATCCCGTCTGCCTCACATATACATATTGAGTTTTAGCGGATTTAAATTCTTATGTGAATCACTATATTTGGGTATTTTTTATTATTATTTTTTACTCTACAATACTAGTTTGGTGCAAGACTAAATATCAGACACATGGATTTGGTATTTCGCAATATTAATGGGGTATAGGGCTGTTTTATTATCTAGTGTCATGGATGACAATACGTCAAAGTCGTGAATATCAGGCTGATTAGGATGTGCCGGGTAGTAAAAGTATATTTCAACAACTACACAATGCCGGACAATATATGCCGACTAAACGCCTTCCGAAGCGAGCTGAGCCATGCTTGGCGACGCGCGCTGATGCGAAGAAGTCAACGACATAGATTGGCGTGGTTACGGTTCAGCCGGATGATCAATAACTACCTTCCGCCATGTCAGGTAGTCCACCCACTCCCGAGCGAGCGGTTTTACGTCAAGACCTTTGGAGCCGTATGCAATGTACGGATCTGTGTGGGGGCATCTGGCAACTGACGTCCCTACTGCGACCTGAGCGGAGACGTTCACGTACGGTTTTATGTGAAGCTCGGGGGGCAGTTCCCCGGGCCAACACGACTGAGCATGTTCCCGATAAATTTTATTTTTCATAGTCACAATTTTATTTTCAGCCTGATAACGGGTTGGAAATATCAATATTCATCTTGGCGTTGGCCTATGGCCTGTTCAACTTTGCGTGAGCGTTCGATATCCTCATTTAACTGTTTATTTAATTGTAGCAATTCACTGTTCATTGCCGCATAAGTACGCGTAAATACCCGTACAAAAGGCAGTGCGAGTCCCAGCATAAAAACACCAATAATAATCACCGCCAATACACGCAGTTTTAGTGATTGTTCGATGATTGATATTTCCATGTCTGCAGCGGCGACATAGTCGTTTCCCGTGGGGGATCGAAAGTGAATTAGAACACTGCGAAATGTGCCCCAGCGGTCAGTGTAGGTATCAAATATCGGTTTATCTGATTTCATAGCAGCCCAAAACACAGGATTACCCTCTGGATAATCCGTCCAGTAGTGGGATACAGTATTGTATTTAGTGTCATTGGCAGAGTAGCTGCTGGCGGTGAAATAGACGATGTTGTCCTGAATAACGTAAGTGTAGAGATAGGCAAAACCACCAGTCACAGTATGCTTTGATAGCTCATTCAGATTGGTCTGATCCTCGGTTTTGTTGATGCTGTTGGCTGTAGTAGCACGGTCATGAAAGTCTGCAGCTAATATCTTTGGTAGGTTCTCTGCGGCTGCCGTTAATCGCATGTCGATCTCGGCGATATATGCCTGGCGGCTCATGATATAAATGATTGAGGCAATCAGCATTACACCAACAAAATAGATAATCAGTGCCAATACCATTCTGGGAGTGTCTATTTTATTTTTTTTAATTGATAACGCCACGATTTACTCCATTGGCTATGGATATCGCTTGTGAGCGGTACTGTCAAGTGAGAAGATTAATACTGTAGTAATCGTTCAGTGTAACTACAATTCAGTTTTTATGTAGAGGTATTGATATAGAAGATTGACTGAAAAATTTAATTGTTCTCAACGGTGAATGTTTTGATTTACCATGAACATAGTTTAAATTGATATGAGATGGTGAACCGGATTATCTATTTTTCTGCCTGTTATAAAAAATTTTGTACCATTCATAATAGATAAAACCGACGAAGGAAAATAATGGCCTATTCAGTTTTGATTGTAGAAGACCAGGAGCCTGTGGCAATACGCCTGTGCCAGGCAATAGTAGCCCATCCGCAGCTTGATCTATTTGGTATAGCATCGACATTGGCACAGGCACGTACATTGATTGAGTCTGGCGAGCCAAATGTGCTGTTGGTTGACATTGGTCTGCCTGATGGAAATGGTATAGCGTTGATCCGAGAAGTTTATCAACGGGGATATAGAACAGAAACGATGGTTATCACCGTGTTTGGTGATGAGCGACATGTGGTATCAGCCTTGGCAGCTGGAGCTACAGGTTACCTGTTAAAAGATGAACGTCTGGATAGAATAGCTGAATCTATTATACAGCTTATTGCGGGTGGGTCACCGATGACCCCCTCTATAGCCCGATATTTGCTGAACCGGTTTATCTCCATTGAGAAGAGCGCTGTAGTAAAGCTCTGTTCAGATGTCTGTCTCACGCAGAAGGAACAAGAGGTTTTGAAATATATTTCAAAAGGTTTTTCTGGAACTGAGATTGCTCAATTAATTAATCTCTCACCTCATACGGTCATGACACATACCAAACATATTTATCAGAAGCTTGCGGTACATTCACGGACAGAAGCTGTATTTGAGGCAACTCAACGGGGGATTATTGCATTGAACGAGTCGTAACATCGGCTGCTTTAATGCTACTCCAGTGTTTGATATTTCTGTAGGGGGATCTTTAAACGTATGTGCGTCCCCTCTGTATTTGATGTAACCTCAAGTCTTCCTATTAGATCATTTGCACGTTTAGCCATGATTTTCATGCCGCGCCCAGAGGATATCTCTTTTTTTATACCCATACCATCATCAATAATCTCTATAACTATAACGTCATCGTTTTCGCTGATAGTGTCGCAGTAACAACGGATTGTGACTGTTTGTGCAGATGCATGTTTAATAATATTCGTTACGGCCTCCTGTACAATTCTCAATACTTGAAGAATTTGCTGTGGGTTAAAAATAAGATTGCAAGGAAAATCATCTAAAGACCACTGTAAATTTATCTGTTGTGATTGCAGACAGGCGTTGATACATGACCGCAAAGAGGTCAGCGCCGTGTATAAGTCATTATGTGAAGGGTCCAGTGAGTCGAGAATTAATCGAAGATCATTCAAGGTTGCGCGTAAGTGTTCGGCAAGCTGCTGATTTGTATATTGGTCACTTTCGAGCATGGCCAATGCTGATACCAGCTGTCCTCCCACGCCATCATGCATATCTCTTACCATGCGCTCCCGCTCCGTTGCCAGCACCTGCGCTCGCTCCAGTGTTCGTAAACGTTCGTGTTGCTCACCAAGTTCAACGGTACGTAGCTGTGCATAAAGAGTCAGATCCTCATTAAGTATTTGTGTCTCCTGCAGTGAGTGCAGATACTTATGAATGAGCGTAATTGCAACGGTGATCTGTAGCATAGGGATGCTAAAATATAAAAAATGATAATTTTCAATATTGACCAATTCAACGGAGATGAACCACTCGTATATGGCGAATAGCGAAGTGGTAGAGAGTGTGATTAACATTAAAGCATCGATCGCTGTATGGGAACGGCGATAACGGTACCAAACAAACCTGCTGCTATAGAGTGTTGCCATGACGAATCCTAGCTGGAATGGCCAAAGTGATAGGCTTGCCGAAAGATCTGGTGGCAATGTGATAATAAAAATGGCACCGAGTATTGCCACTAAAAAAAGAGCACGTTCTAGCAAGGGGCGGTGTAGTTGGTAATAGCGGTGCAAAAACATTATCAAACAGAGCGAAAAGCCGATCAAGCCAATCCATATTGCCCATCTCTCTTGCCAAGTGGCATCATTGATGAGATCAACAGTATGCATCGTCCAGAACAGAGTAGCAGCAACAAGCCAGAGATAGTGCTGTTGTTGTCGATTTTTCAGCCACAATATAATGAAATATAGGTTCGCTAGTAGCGTGATTATTTGTACCGTAGTGGGTATGTTGATACGCCAGAACATACGCTGCCCAAAGCGCTCTTTTAACAGAGTTGCCGGACCTATATGAATACGACTGGTGAAAATAGGCAGAGGCTGAATCGGATTTAGCTGGATATAAAATCTATTTGAGCCAGCACGCAATAGCCCTATCGGAATTTGCAGGTAAAGTGGCCTGCTTGCCAGTGGTGAATATTGATTATCGTAACGAATACCATGTCCTACTAGCTGACCATTGAGAAATACGGCAGCATTGACTGCCACCTCAGGTAGATAGAGTCCCCATGGGGTGCTTGGTGTTGTCTCTAGTTCAATCTCAACTCCATACCAGCCGACACTGTTTTTTTGAGGTGCCAATAGCCAATTTGGCAAAGTACGCTGCACTCCGTTAAATTCCCCATCAAGTGGTGGATTTTTGGAAGTTGTATATTGTAGATATGCTTTATTGATGACGTAAACGGTTTCTGTTCCCGATGCGGTTTTCCCGGCGAAAATTAGTAACCAGAGAAGAGAGGTGGCAAGCAACAGTTGTTTGGTGATGTATAACCACATTATTGTAGGGTTAAACGTTGGTTGAAAACGTCCACTAAAAAACCAATGTGAGGAAATATCTCGGAGATTGGGAGGTTCCCCGCCTTAAAAAATTCTGATTATGCATGCTCAAATGACCATCACTTTTTGTCTTCTGGAGCTACTGTTGACGCTTAGCACAATAGCCAGATTTGATCGTCCCGATATTAATCTAATCGCTTAACCATAGCACATACTGTTTAGTATCTAATTTTTATATTGTCAATTTTTGTCGTTGTTATTAACAGACTGTTAAAAAACTCGATGAACCAAATTTCAAAAAAATATGACCTCGTCAAACGCTCCAGAATCAACGATCTTATATTGGAGAAGGGTAAAGCTACCTTTGAAAGTTTCACTTTTGGATTCCAAAAATAGTTTTTCAACAGTCTGTTAAGCCATTAATTGTCATTGTCGATGCAAAAGAAATTAGCTGTCGCGTAAGTGAGTCAATTCATGGCATAGACGCTATAAATGGGGCACGAGGTAGAGACACGATCTTGATCGGCAGGTTGGTTAATAAGCATTTAATAATATTAAAATACCTCATTTGGGGGATTCGCTAATGTTTATATATCGCCATAGTCGTTTGCGCCATCGGCATTGGTCACGCTGGCTAGAAAATAGATATTTACAAATCTATATAACGTAAGGATTGGGGGAAATATGTTTTCGAATCCAACTACATTATCGACTTTTACTATGGTGTTAGTTTTTGGCGGTCTAAATAGCCCCCCCATTTTTGCTCAGCCAAAAGGGTTGGTGCCGGTAGGTGATATCGTGATGCCCAATGTATTGCCCAATACCCGCACCTATCTGGTCAACCCTAATAGCCAGCAAAATATGTATTTTGGAAAATGGGAGATCGGCGCTGATGGAAAACCGGTTGGTCAGGCTTTGCCCGGTGGATTAACAGGCAGCAACGCACTTCAGGATATAGGCTTTTATCAGCGTAACATAGAAGATCCAGCCACCGGCGAACGTTATATACAGCAGATTGTCACTGATGCTGCCATCGCGGGTGAGACCTTTAGTAAGGTTGGCATGTTCTCGGAGAGTTACGTCAAAACAAATGGTCAAAATGGTGGGGTCTCCGTTCTTCAGGGAATGAACTGCGGTATGCATAATGGAAAATGTCTGGCACCGGATGGAGGTACTTATATGGATGGGCAAACGGCCACTTCAATTGAGTTCTTAAACAAAATTCGTACAGGATCGTTTGAAGATCCCAATGAGAAAATACGGCTAAAACAGTTGATTTATGAAACAGACGATCCCAGTAAATGGGCAGATGCAGCAAGGAATACCACGGGCACTACTTTTTATAGCGACATATGGAGAGCCTCTTACGAATATCAAGGAGTGAAACTAGGTGATTTTGTAAATACAGTAACAAAATCATTAGATATTGATCCGCTCTACAGCTATGTAACATTATCAGCAGAAATGCGCTTTGATTACGATACTCACGATCTTGAGATCGCCCAAAGAGAGGGGATCAGCGTAGGCGCAGATCCACAAGAGAATGCTGAGATCTACTTGCTATCAGAAGCAGAAAAGCTTAGAGATAACTTTAGAGGCAGTTTTACCAATGACAGCACAGGCTTGCAAGATGCTCGCAAATATATTCAAAAGTATATTCAATATAGAGCCATTGCTCAGGAGGGTTGGCATGCCCCGGACGCTGGATTAGTCAGGTATGATATTTTCCAGTCTGAAATGGCCGGTGCACTGGTCAAGGCCGGAGACATTAAATATCAGAAAACATACAAAGGAGTTCCAATAGTCGCCAACTGGTTCGATGGACAAAAAATAAATGCCTATGGTACAAATCAAGACTTGGGCTTTCAGCAACAGGGACACGAACAGATAACACCGGACACATGTGATAATGAAACAATATTTCCATCAGATGTCGATCGTACAAGGTGTGGATCAATAGTGCGCTACGAGTTTGCCACTACTGATGTGTATAGGTTAATTAATGAACCACGTAATTATGGTCCTGGAGTCGGCGATCAATTTAAAATAGAGCCTGGAATCGATAATATTGATCCCTTTAACCCCTTCTCAACAGTTCCATATCTGCCAGATCCAAATTCCGTTAAATGACATTTATTTTTATTAAGCAGACTTTACTCGCTGGTGCAAGCAGTGGGTTTATCCCTAAAATATCTGGTTGGATGTTTTATATTCAAGGCATTTTTCTTGGCCGGCTTTGTTAGAATTGTCCATAATGACCAGCACAGATGGCTTTTCTCCTGGAGCCAAGTGTGGAATACCTCCAGCTTGGCCTGGTGCCGGCGTAACGCATGACGATCTTCTGATGCCATCGGCTTACCTTCGCGCTTATTATCGTAGAGTTCGGCAATGTGCTTCAATTCTTTAGCAGCAATCTGGCTCTGATTGGCGGCGTGCAGGTCGTAGAATTTGCGTCGGGCATGGGCTAGCCATGCCAGTTCTGTCACGGACTGGAAAAACATGCCTTATTAACTATGCCACTGCAATCTGATTTTATTCTAGCCGTAACCAAGTACTTGTAACGTACTGTGATTCTGTGGTTCCATCGCACAGCGGGGGCACAAGATCCCAGAAAAATAAACATAAAACTTAGAGTGTCATCGACACTATGATCCATAGTATGCATGGCTATACAAAAACAATTTTTTCATGTATAGGTTGCCACCTCTGGCCTCTTGCTGCGGTGATCATGTTGTTGCTTTCTGCTGGTGAGTTGCACGCTGCGACACCCCCCATTTCTGCCGGTACATCGCAGGCTGCGGAAGAGGGCTTGCGACGCCAAGAAGAGCGCGAAAGGTTGCAGCAACAAAAATTGAGGCCCAAGACAGATGTCCTGACGTCCGAAATACCACCGCGCTTATCCACTACTTTGCCTGAAGAAAAGCCTTGTTTCGTCATCAACGAGATCGTCCTGGCGAATGAGGATTCGCAAGTCCTCGCTTGGTTGATGGATTCCGCGCAACCATATTTGCAGCGTTGCGTAGGCTCAGAGGGGTTGCGCAAAATAGCCGCCGCACTCAATGCAAAATTACTCGAATTCGGATACGCCACATCTCGTGTGACGTTGCCTGAGCAGAATCTCAAGGAAGGAAAATTGTTATTGCGCCTGCATATTGGTCGCGTCGCCGCCGTGAAAATGGTAACACCGGTCGCTTCTGCATCTGGTGCGGTGGCAGCGGATGTGTCGTGGGGGACGTGGCGAAATGCCTTTCCAGTAAGTAAGGGTGACATACTCAATATTCGTGATCTGGAACAGGGATTGGAACAGATGAAACGCCTGCCCAGTCAGACCGTCACTACCAAACTTGAACCAGGGCCACGCGCCGATACTAGCGTGGTTTCCATAGTGCGCCAGAGCGGCGGATGGAGTGATCGATTTCACGGGAACCTCACGCTCGACAACTCGGGGAGTCACGCACTCGGGCGCACTCAAGTTTTTGGCAATGCAGCTTTTGATAATCCCCTGGGTCTGAACGATATTCTAAATCTCAACGCCAGTAGTAATGTTGAACAGTCCGATCCTGACCACCGTAGCCAGAGCCTGGGGGGTAGTTACAGCATTCCCTACGGTTACAGCACATTGACTCTTACCAATAGCCATAGCCGTTATGCGCAAATGGTGCAAGGCACCACAGCCAGCTTCTTGTCCAGCGGCAAAAGTGAAATGGCAGAGGCTCGGCTACATCACACCGCGTTCCGCACTGCATCGGCCAAATTCGGCCTATATGCTGCACTCTCTACACGCCGTGCTAACAGTTATCTAGATGACGTAGAGCTGATTGTTCAACGCCGGCGCACCACCTACGTGGAGACCGGAATCTCGTCAAGACAATTGATCGGCAACGCTAGCGTGGATGTCGATCTCGGCTATCGTCGCGGCGTGCCCTGGAGGGATGCCCAGGATGATTTGCCGACGGCTGCCGAAGATGGGTTGACCCTACGTCCCAGGTTATGGACGCTGACAGCCACCTATAATCAACCTTTTACGTTGAGCGGGCGTTTTTTCCAATACACCACCACATTGCGCGGCCAGAAGACCGACGACACCACACTTGTGACGGATCAAATTGCGATTGGCAATCGTTGGAGTGTGCGAGGTTTTGATGGCGACAATGTGTTGTTGGCGGAAAGTGGCTTTTTTCATCGCAACGATCTGTCGACGCCAATCGGATGGATGGATGCATCCGTCTATCTTGGTATTGACTACGGTCGGGTAGGGGGGGTAAGCGAATCTCTCCTTGTAGGTAACAGACTGGCTGGGGCGGCACTGGGGCTGCGTGGCAAGTGGAATTCAGTGCAATTCGATACGTCACTAGGTAGGCCTCTCTACAAACCGGATGGTTTTAAAACAGAGAATTGGAATCCCTATTTGTCTGTGACGTATGCATTTAATTAGTGTGGTCTACCAGATGCTGGCGAATAATAATTTTATGGGGTGGCGGGCATGAACAAAAAACAGTGTGTGGCACGGTTGCAACAAAAAACTACTAATCAGGTGCCTTGGGTACGCCGTGTGGCGAAGGCAGTGCTGGTGATGTATCTGTGGCAGTGCGAGTTTGCGGTGCTGTCCGCCACCGCCCAGGCAGCGGAAAGCTCCAGCCCTTCCATTACATCCGTAAGTACTTCACCCGCGGGGCAGCGTCCGCTCATAGATGCTACAGCAAATGGCGTACCCCTCGTTCATATAGCCCCACCCAATAGCGCAGGTGTGTCACACAATCAGTACGGCCAGTTCAATGTCAATCAAAATGGCGCAATCCTCAACAACAGTACAGGGACCACCCAAACACAACTCGGCGGCCTGATTGCCGGGAATCTGCAAATGGGTCCAACCCCTGCGCGGCTCATTCTCAACGAAGTTGTAACGGCTAACCCCTCGTTGTTGTACGGAACTATAGAAATTGCTGGTCGACGGGCGGACATAGTGATCGCCAATCCCAACGGTATTACCTGCGACGGTTGCGGCTTTCTCAACACAGGTCGGGCCAGTCTAACCACCGGTACACCTCGCTTCGGCGAAGGCGGTAGCCTTAACGGATTCAATGTGCGTCAAGGGCAAGTAACGATCGGCAGCCAGGGACTGACGGCCACCAACGTAGAACAGCTTGACCTAATTGCACGTGGCATGGTGATAGAAGGCGAAGTCTGGACCAATAATCTGAACGCCATCGCGGGTGCCAACCATGTGCTATACGCCAGTTTGCAAGCAATAACTCAGGCAGGGCAGGGGACAGCACCCCGTTTTGTTATCGACATTAAAGATGTGGGGGGCATGTATGCCAATCAGATTTTTCTAGTAGCCACTGAACAGGGGTTAGGCGTTAACAGTCAGGGTCGTGTTGCGGCCCTGCAGGGCAACTTAACGCTGTCCTCTAACGGCGATCTCATACTCAAAGACAGCCATGCCAAAAAAGACGTCCAGTTCACTAGCACCGGTAACACCACACTTACTGGGCTGACGGTGAGCGAAGGAAATACATCTGTCGCCAGCAGCGGCAATGTGAACCTGTCCGGCATTGTGGATGTAAATGGCCAACTAACAATTAGCGCAACACAATTTGATAACAGCGGTGAACTCACCCAACGTGGTACAGATACGTTCACCATCGCCACGACGGGGGCAGCTAGTAACAGTGGCACAATCCAAAGTGCGGGCCAACTCGACTTGCGGTCGGCAAGCTTCACCGACACTCATGGCACACTGCGAGCGGCGAATGACCTGAATCTACAGTCGCAGTCGATAAATCTCAGCGGTACCAAAATCGTTAGTGACCGTAAGCTTAATCTCGACGCCACATCCACGGGGGATATTACTGCAAATAACACTAATCTCTATGCCGCAGGGGAGCTGCGAGCAATCGGGAGCACTAACAATACAGCGGGGTTTTGGCAGGGCGGGCAATCGGTGTTGATGAGCGGCGTTTCGATCATTAATCAGGGCGGGACAATCCAGTCAGGCGGTGTATTGGATGTGGCAGTAATAGGTGCTGTTGACAATAGTAACGGCAAACTGCTTGGAGCTGACAACGTCAAGCTCACAGCAGGGAGTTTAATCAATGATGGACAAGCTCAAATTATCAGCCAACAGACCACACAGATTGATACGACAGGTATTATTAGCAATCAAAACAGTGTGATCTCAGGCAAAACAAGTCTTGACCTGCACACCCATGGCAATGCACTCAACAACACGGGTGGTGTGCTGGTGTCGGACGCAGGCCTAACAGTTAACGCTAAGACACTCACCAACATTCAGGGCAGTATCATCTCTAACGGGCTGGGTGACGCATTAACACACATCAAAGCCGCCACGATCGACAACCAGCAAGGGATAATGGATGTAGCCAACGGCCTGGACATAACCACGCCGGGGCGCGTGAATAATCTTGACGGTGTTATCCAGGCAGGTGTCTTGACGCTGCAATCCAGTGACTTCGACAATACTGGAGGCAAGGTGTTGGGTAAAAATAGTGTAACCCTCACCGTTGGAACACTCTCCAACAATGCGCATGTTCATTCTGATATCCCCACTGACTTCGCTGTCATCGCCTCAACTCAAGGATCTGTATCGATAACTGCTGGCGAAGTCAGTAATCGCACTGGCCTTATTACTTCAGCGGCCGGCACCGACCTCAATACACGTTCTCTGAATAATAACTCAGGTGAAATATCATCAAAAACGTTACTCACCATTAATACCAATGGGCAGGGACTGACCAACGACAGTGGCAATATTCTAGCAAAGAGCACAATCACACTTACCACAGGCGAATTGAGTAATGTCCTTGGTGTCATTACGGCTGACGAACGTGTGGCCATCAACAGTTCAGGCGCTATTATCAACAGTGGCGAGATAACTAGCGATGGCCAGATCTCCATTGCAGGAACAGCCATGGACAATACAGCGGGCATAATTCACGCCACACAGGACGCGCAGGTAAATCTGGGCACGGGTTCGATCATCAACGAACAGGGAGAGATTAGTGGCACTCAGAGTCTCACCCTCAAGAGTGGCGAGGTCCGCAATCAGGGAGGTGCTCTCCTATCCGGATCGGGCCTGGAGCTAAATACTCAGGGTAAGGCCCTGGACAATAGTAATGGCAAGATAATTGCCAAAGGCGATGTCGCACTAATTACGGCCCCCCTCACCAACAGCGGTGGAACGGTGGCCAGCCTGCAAGGCAAGCTGACCATTAACAACAATCGCCAGGCGTTCGATAACCAAGGCGGCAAACTGCAAGCCGCGGGCGATACAACAATTACTGCCGGAGATACCGACAATCGGGCCGGCCTCATCAGTGGCACGGATGTGACGCTTGACACGGGCAACCTCGACAACACTGACGGAGAGGTGATTGCCGGAAATAAGCTCAGCGCGGATACCCAGGAACTCAACAACGACCAGGGCCTACTGATGTCGATGGGCGACAGCCGCATTGATACCCACGGGCAGCGCCTAACGGTCACTCGCAGCGGCGATACCGGCGGCATCGTTGCTAGTGGCGCACTAGAAATCATCGGCGGCACACTGTATAGCCCGTCAGGCTATATTGCCAGCAACGGTCGGCAGACATTGACGCTCACCGGTGACCTGGACAACCGTGTACTGGACGGTGTGGCGGGCAAGATCGTCAGCAATGGCGACATCACCGTCAAAGCTGCCAACATTCTGAACAACGGCGGTGCAATCGATGCACTTGGGATTGGCAGCTTGACTGCCGGCCAGACCATCGACAATCGTGGAGGACGTATCGCTGTCAGTGGTGACATTACTCTCAACTCAGCCACGCTCGACAACAGCGCATTGAATCGCACCGCAGGGCAAATTGATGCTGGTGCTATCACGATCGGTGCATCGACGCTTGTCAATACAGGTGGCGTCCTGAATGCAACCAATGATGCTGTCGTCACCGCTGCCACTCTGGACAACATCCAAGGCACAATCAGCGCCAAGCGCAACCTGACAGTCACTGCCGCCACATTGAACAATACCAATGGCACCCTGGTGGGTGATCAACGTGCTGCGGTGACCACTCACAGCCAGGCACCGGGTGGCACAATCGCATCGAACAATGACGTGACCCTGACCATCCAGGGCGACTACCTCAACACCGGCCTGCTCTCGTCACGCAAAGATCTCACCATCAATGCCAGCAGCATCACCAATAGCGGTACGCTCATCGCCAACAACACACTCGCGGCCACCACCACCGGTGATCTTACCAACGTTGGTGAAATGAGCGCTTACCGCACACTGCTCAACGTTGGCGGAATACTCACTAACAGCGCAGCCGGCCTCATCGATGGCACGTTTACCGATATTCGCGCTAAGACCATTAACAACATAGCGCGCATCTATGGTGATGATCTAAGCCTGGCAGGCAATACCATCAACAACAGCGGCCCCGGCATCATGGGCGCGCGTAACCTCATGCTGATGGGTGCACAGGCGATTAACAACACCAACGGAGGGGTTCTCTTCAGTCTAGGAGATATGGTCATCGGTGGGGCGTTGGACAGCACCGGCAACGTAACGGACTTGAGCAACAGCCTGTTCAACGGTTCAAGTACTATTGAGGCGCGTGGCGATTTGTATATAGGCGTCAATACCCTCACCAACCATAACGACGCACTCATCATCACGCCCATAACAGACCCTTCGATACAGGAGGTAAAAGTCCAGCCTAGAGGTTCTTCAACTCAATATCCCGCCTCCCAGTGCTTCGGTGTAGGCGGTAAGCAAGATAAAGTGCAGTGCCAAGTGCATCCTGATAAGTACGGCCAGCGCAGTACCATCGCCCCGGTGCAAGTACTCAGCTTTTTGGGAATAAATTATCGGTGGGACGCGCCTGAATTTGTGCGTTTTGATGTAAAATCGGTAAACGCCCCACCCACCGCCCCACCCAACAGCAATTGTGGTGTATCAAACAGTAAGGTCTGTGTGCAATGGAAAAGCGACTACGCAAAGTGGAACACTGGCTACCAAAGCGCCCTCGATCAATTATCAGTTAAGATCAATACTTATAACGCCGAGATCAAAGAAGATAATCGAGTGGTCGAGTTTGAAGACTACACCTTATACCACATCACTTCGACCCGCTCCCATGAGGAAGTGAGCAGCAGCGCCCCCGCCAGAATCCTCTCGGGTGGTGACATCACCATCAACGGCGGGGAAGTGAACAACAGCAATAGCCAGATCGTGGCTGGCCGCAATCTCATTGGTCTTGGTGACAAACTAGAAAACAACAGCGTTACGATACGGGACACCACCACCTACAGCGGCACGCAACAATATACCCAAGTCAATAGTTGTGGTTTTTTTGGAAATAAGCACTGTCGGGCTTGGGGAAAGGAAGCAGACTACTCTCCAGCCGACAAAGTCGACAACAAACCCCTGCTCGATTATACGGTTAAGCAAAACACCAATCTCACGGCATCAAAGCCACTTAATCCCTCTACCACTGCTCCATCCGACATGGCAGCAAGTGCCGTCACAGCCGCAACAGGCAATGAACGTGTTAGCGGGCTGAGTGACATAAAAACCACTCTGCCCCCCAGCAACTATGTGCCGCCGATCATTTATAGCGTTGCCGCTACTGGCACCGATGGTGGCGCACGTGATGTGATTATCACTACTCCACCGCGCCTGGACCTGCCCGACAATCGCCTGTTTGTACTCCACCCGGAACCAGAGGCCAAATACCTGATCGAAACTGACCCGCAGTTTATTCGCAACAGCAACTTCGTGGGGTCTGATTACTTCTTCGCTCAGCTCAATCTCGATCCCGAGCGGCATCTTAAACGCTACGGTGATGGCTTTTACGAACAACAGCTCGTCAACGATCAGATACTTGCCCTGACGAATCACCGTTACCTTACTGATTACAGTACCAGCGAAGAGCAATACCAGTCGTTGATGGAGGCAGGCGCCACCTTTGCCCGAGACTACCAGCTCACGCCAGGTGTGGCACTGACGGGTAAACAGATGGAAGTTCTGACGACCGACATGGTCTGGCTTACCTCACAAACGGTCACACTAGCCGATGGCAGCACTACCCAGGTACTTGTGCCTCAGGTTTACCTGCGTCACCCAGAAGGCAGTGATCTGCATAGCGACGGATCGTTAGTCGCTGGTGAAACGGTCAACATCAAAACACGAGGGGGATTGAACAACTCAGGCACTATAGCCGCGCGCAAAAGCGCGACACTGATCATCGGTGACGACCTCGTTAACCAAGGCGGACGCATCAGCGGCCAGAACGTCATCGCCCGCGCCCGAAACGACCTGATAAATCTCTCCGGTATCGTAGAAGGTCGAGGCCTCGATAGTCAGGTCAGCCTTCAGGCTGGACGCGATCTGGTACTGCAAACCAACACACTCAACACAACTAATACCAGCGGCAGCAGCACACGCACCTCTCTCGGATCCACCGCCACAGTGCAGGGCAGTAGTGTACGGCTCGATGCCGGGCGTGACCTGCTCGCTTCGGGCAGCACCGTCGATGCTGCCAAAGATCTTACCGCCACCGCAGGGCGCGACATCACCGCCGCCGCCGTCGCCAGCCGCTACCAGATCCAGAGCAACGATACTTCCGGCCACAGCGTCGAAGGACGCAGCGGCTATATCAAAGAAGAAAGCACCACCCACCAGGTAGCCACCTTCAGCGCTGGCAACAACGCCACGCTGGTGGCAGGCAATAACGCCACTTTCAACGGCACCGATCTCACCGCAGGTACGGATGCTTTGCTCCGAGCTGCCAATGTCCGTATTGCCTCTGTTAAAGATAGTCAGAGCAATGACATCCAGACTGTCGGCAACGACAACTACGACCGCGTCGGGCAAGATAAAGAGACACTCGTTGGTGGTAGTTTTATTGTCGGCAATAGCCTTGAGGTAGTTGCCACCGGCCTGCCCGATGTCACCGGCAGCGGCAACCTTACCGTTACTGGTGCCACCATTACTGCCAATACCGGACAGGCCAGTCTGCTCGCCCGTAACGACATCACCCTGCAAAATACCACCACCGCGCACCGTGCCGTGGCCGAAAGTCACGATACTGGCGGTAACTTCTTTCAGACAGTCACCACTAACCAAAGCGCCGAGACCATCGGCACACAAGTCACCGGCAGCAACATCACCGGCAACACAGTACTGATCCAGGCCGGTCACGATGTGCGGGTAACAGGCAGCAACGTAGTTTCAGATGTGGGTACAAGGCTGATAGCAGCCAACGATGTGAACATTGAAGCTGCCACAGGAACTCACAACCAGACGCAGGATGCTGACAAGAAGACATCGGGACTGATGGGCACAGGTGGCATCGGCTTCACGATCGGAACACGTAAGCAAGCCACTGACAACCAGGCCAGCGGCACCTACTCCACCGCCAGCACGGTGGGCAGCACCCAGGGCGATGTTGATATCCAGGCCGGTAAAAACTACCGTCAGATGGGGAGCGACGTACTGGCCCCGCAGGGCAATATCGATATCGTTGCGCAGCGCATCGATATCACCGAAGCCAAAGAGGCTGGTCGTAGTGAAACTGAAACCTATTTTTCAGAAAGCGGCCTGACAGGTTCGCTCACCAGCCCCGTACTCAGCGCTCTCCAAACCACGCAACAGATGAAGGAAGCGGGCAGTCAGACCAAGGACCGTCGCATGCAGGCACTGGCAGCGGGCACGGCAACGCTGGCGGCAAAGAACGCCTACGATGCGGTGGCGTCTGACCCAATGGCTGCGGGCGGGATCAACATCTCAATCACAATAGGTGGCTCGAAAAGCGAAAGCAAACAGACACAAACCAATAGTGTTGCCAAAGGTTCGGCTGTCGCGGCGAGTGGCAACGTCAACCTCACCGCAACGGGCGCCGACAAGGACAGCGACATCACTATCCAGGGCAGCAATGTCACCGCGGGCAATAACGCCACCCTAAAGGCAGATGATGAAATCAATCTGCTGGCCGCACAAAACAACGCCGATCAGCGCAGCAGTAATAGCAGCAAAAGTGCTGGTGTGGGCCTCGCAATTAGCTACGGATCAGGCGGGTTCGCGGCAGGTATCACCCTCAGTGCCAGCGCAGCACGTGGTAAGGCCGATGGTAACGATGTGACCTGGAGCAATACTCATGTCGAGGCGGGCAATAAGCTCACCCTCGAATCGGGCGGCGATACCAACCTCAAAGGTGCCGTTGCCAGCGGCAAACAAGTTGTCGCCGATATCGGCGGCGATCTCAACATCGAAAGTCTGCAAGACACCAGCGTCTTTAAGAGCAAAAACCAGGCTATAGGCGGCAGCGTCACGGTTGGTGCCGGCTTTGCCGCCAGCGTCAATCTTAGTCAGCAGAAAATGGATAGCAACTTTGCCAGCGTGACTGAACAAAGCGCCATCAAAGCCGGCGACGAAGGGTTCAACATCAATGTCAAAGGCAACACCGATCTCAAGGGAGCAGTGATCGCCAGCAACGACCAGGCCGTATTAAACGACAACAACAGCCTCACCACGAAGACACTGACCACTAGCGACATAAAGAACAGGGCTGACTACGACGCCAGCAGTTTCAACATCGGTGGCGGATACACCAAAGGCAACCCGATGGTCCCCCTTGGTGGCGGTAAAAATACCACCGCGGGCGCGGTTGGTACCAACCAGCAGGGTGATGCCACCACCGGCGGAGCACAAACACCGGGCAGCACTCTGCCCAGCCATAAGGGTTTCAGTGCCACCACGCCAGTGGCAATGAGCGCTAGCGACAGCGCCGCCAGCACTACCAAATCCGGCATCAGCGGTGCAGCCATCACGATCACCGACGACACCAAACAACGCGAGCTCACTGGTCAGGATGCAACAACAACTATTGCCAACCTCAATCGCGACGTGTCCAGCGACAAAGACAGCAGCAATGCGCTAAAGCCGATCTTTAACGAACAAGAGATCAAGGCCGGGTTTGAAATAGTAGGGGCATTGGCGAGAGAGACCGGCACGTTTCTCGACAACCGAGCCAAAGAAGCCGATGCCAAAACCACCCTGGCGAAGAAAGCAGAACAGCAGGCCAGCGATCCGACCAATGGCTTAAGCGATGAACAGCGGCTAGCGCTGCGAGATCAATCCATACAACTTCGTGAAGACGCCCAAAACATCAGCGACAACTGGGGTGCAGGCGGCACCTATCGCCAGATCACCACCGCCTTGGCAGCCGCCGCCAGCGGCAATATCAGCGCCTCCAGCAGCGAGTTTGCCAAGAACATGGTGGTGAATTATGTGCAGCAGCAAGGTGCCACTTATATCGGTAAATTAGTAGCCGAGGGTACATTGACAGAAGGCAGCCCGCTGCATGCCGCCCTGCATGGCATTGTCGCCTGCGGCGGTGCGGCGGCCAGCAATCAAGATTGTGGTGCAGGTGCACTGGGTGCAGCTAGCAGCAGCTTGCTCACTGGCTTGTTCAGTGAGACCAGCCCCGATGAAACTCAGACCGAACGAGAAGCCAAGGCCCACCTGATTACCAGCATCGTTACCGGGCTGGCCGCCGTGACGGATACCAATGCGACTACTGCCAGCGCCGCTGCTACCTCGGCGGTGGACAACAATTGGTTGGCCACGCAGCAGATCGTTCAAATGAACAAAGAACTGAAGGCCGCCGAGACGTTGCTGGATGAGCTAAAAGTCCTGGGCAAGTGGGGCTATATCAGCACAAAGCAGGATGTACTAACTACATCGGGCATAGGTAAGGGACTGGCTGAATCTGGCTGGAATGATGTAAAAGGGCTGGCTGAGTTTCTCACCGATCCGATAACAGGGCTCAAGGGACTCAAAGATCTCATCACCGATGACAATGCCCGGCAACAAATGGGCGATGCCCTGTTTGCAGAACTGGACACCAAGATCGACCGCATGAGCATCGCCCTGGAACAGGGCGGTGATCAGAACGCGGAGCAACTTGGCAAAGACCTGGGCGCGCTGATCTGGCAAGTGGGCGCTGTGGCCACGGGTGTCGGGGCAGCAGCGAAGGGCGGAGTGATGCTCGCCAAGGCAGGCATAAACGTGGGATCGCAAAGTCTAGTGGCGATGAAGATCACAGCTAGCCTTCTTAAAGCTGAAAGCACTGGCTTGGGCGGTGTTGTCGCCCTGAGTGAAGTAGGCATGGAGTTCGGGAAAGGCATAGTTAAGCAGGGCAAACCGTTTGAAGCCTATGTGCAATCCAGATTGCCATCCGGTACCCTTGATCTTAATACGGTTAAGAGCAATTTCTCGACGTTTGACCACTTAACACCGGATCTCATTGCGGTCAGTACTAAAACGCTGAATACGGCTGATGTGACGTACCAAAATTCAGCCGCTATTACCAGCACCTTGAATGGATATGTGAATAAGATGGATAAGTTTGTAATAGATGAGAAGAAAGGGAGATTTACTTTATATAATGACCACATTAGCAGTAAACAGATGCAGCTCGGTGTTCCTTATAACACCACAGCAGAACAGATGACAGCGATCGCACAGTCTGTCCAGTATGCCGCGAGCAAAGGCATTCAGGTCGTAGTGACCAAGGTGAAATGAATCATGAAAACCGTTGACGCGAGTGCAAGTGTATATTTCAATCGTATTTTTTATGAACTTATTACGTTTTCCCAAGGCATGCTCAGCTATGCGGAGCCCGATGCCCCCCCATATTATCTACCCGCGAACACGGACGACGCGATGCTAGGACATACATTGCGTCTGGCGCTCAAGGCAAGCAGATGGGTGAACGTGGACGAGTTTCAGAAAATTTTTCATTCCGGGGTAGTACAGCAACTTGGTAAAGATCGTGAAGCTTGGGCGATGAAGGCGTATGGCTACAAGTCCAAACGCGCCATGTATCGCGATATGGATAGCTGTTCAGTTACTGTTGCGGAAGGGAAGATAGAAATTCAGCCGCTTCATCACAAGTCCTTGGATGGCTATTCCGCAACCAAAGATGGACCACAGCCGTTGTACGCGCCACAAACCGCTACCGATGCCGAACTTGGCGCAGCGTTACGTGAGGGCTTTAAGCTCTGCACTAGTTCAGTGAAATAACCACCGGAATAGATAAATGGTAATGAGGTAATGAGGTAATGAGGTAATGATAATGTGTAACGCATCATCCAGCGAGGCAATGGCCGGAAGACCATCTTTGCCGCCGAGGCGTATTGTTAGTTATTCCGCAATGCCCTGGGTGATGGGGTTAAAAAAAGCATGGCCAACTCACTTCTATTCTTGGATGAACAATCACATTGATCTGTTCGCTACCCCTTGTTTCGACGATAACATGTGAAAACTCTGCCACTCTGTGAGTAGACAATACGTGCTCAGTGCTTCACTCATGATTGCGGTGCAGTACCTTGTGAGAGGGCGCTATCACTCAATGGTAATGAAGGGCGACCCGCACCTGCTAACCTTGTGCGCACTATCGAACTTAACCTAATGCGAGCAGGCGCGGTGACACAGCCGAGAGATTATTGTTGATCAAGTTGCGCTGAATTTTGTAGGTCAGTGGCAGGCTATCAATAACCACGGTTATGTTGACTAGCAAAAACTTGTTACCAATAACAGCGGTAAGAGCAGCGACGCATGGTTATCAGTAAATGTGTAGTTCTTCACTATATAACCCTCCCGTGCCTCACTAATCTCTGTCGTAAATTCTTACACATTCATTATTTTAGAATAATCTGATATTTATTATGTATCAGATTGTTATAGAAAATTTGATTTTGGTATGTTTCTTGATTAGATCGCCTCCGCCTAGTCTGGCGTAACAATATCTGGAAAAATTAGCATGAAAAAAAGGATGGTTTTTCTACTAGTGCCTTGGTTGCTAATGGGGACGGAATCAGCACGAGCCACTCTCATTGATCACAACACCTATACAACAGACACCGTTAGCAATCTCGATTGGCTAGACGTTACATTGTCGGTCAATATGTCCTACTTTCAAGTTTCAGCACAATTTAGAGCCGGGGGAATGTTTGAAGGCTGGCGCTACGCGACTGTAGATGAATTTAGCGCACTCGTAACTACGGCTGGCGGAATTAACGGTGCATTCCAACAGAATGAAGGGGTGGCCGATAAATTGGTTGATCTGTTGGGTGATACATTTAAAAACGCCGGCGTGCAGTCGGTCTTCACTCCCCAGGAAGATTTAAGATGGACCTATGGGAGATTAGCTGACAAAGTGGGAAACGATCATTGGTTCGGCTACATCATAGACCATGACCCTTATGACCCCGCCCAATCCCAACTCCGGGTTTTTCTTGATGATATTGCTATACCACCCTTATCAACCTACGACAGCCCATCTAGTGTAGTGTCCTGAATATATTATACATTTTGTAATATCTCTCTAGCTCGCCCCACTTTCTCCATTATTTGACCAACATTTTTGGTCCAAACAAAAGGTTTTGGTGACTGATTATGTTGCTCGATAAATAGTGTGAT
>CAMTXZ010000067.1:0-42684 GCA_947085765.1 uncultured Chromatiaceae bacterium
CAAATTCGCTGAAGTTAGCCAATACCAATACGCTCTGCTCTTCGTGGCGACGGAAGTAACCAAGCACATGTTTATTGTCGGTATCGATGAGTTCGGTTTCAGCACGGGAGAAGGCAAAATTCTGCTGCCGTATCTGCACCAATTTGAGCATGCCGGAGTAGATCTCATTCACCAGACTGTCACGCTCACAACGCTGTTCGGCACTGCCCCAGTCAAAATCGATGCGATGCAGCCAGCGACTATCACCACCCTTCTCTGGATCATCCTGGTAGCTGTAATCATTAAGCATACCAACCTCGTCACCAAGATAGAGCAATGGGATGCCACCGATGGTGAAGCAGACACCATAGAGCAGCAGGATGCGGCGGACCGCCTGCTTGATCTCGTAGTCATCACGGCTCTCAAGCGCCGTCTCCAAACCTGCCAGTGAGGCGGCAGTGCCCGAGACACGTGCATCACCCGTTGTCGGACTCTCCTGAAACGGTTGGCCACGAGAGAAGCTGCCCTCAAATTTGCCAGTATAAAAGTTGGTAAGGAAGCGGCGATGCGCCTGCGGGTCCATGCCCAACTCTCGGGCATCATCATCGGAGAAGACCCAGCCGATGTCGTCATGGCAGCGCACATAGTTGACCCAGGCGCAGCCCGCAGGAATCTCGAACCGTTTATGCAGTGAGTGGCGCAGCAATGAGGTATCGCGTGTCGCCAGTGTGCTCCACAACAGTGCCATCAGTTGCGGATTATAAGAGAGCTGGCACTCCTCCTCGCTGATGTATTTGATGACATCGTCGGGGTGCACAATCGCTTCTGATTTGAAGGCCATCGCCGGCGTGGCGATCTTCACCAGGGCGTTGAAGGCCTGTATGAGGGTATGGGCCTCGGGCTGATTTTGTGAACTGGTGCCGAGCCGTTTCCATAAAAAGGCGACCGCATCAAGGCGCAGAATCTCAACCCCCTGGTTGGCGAGAAAGAGCAGCTCGCCAGCCATGGCGTTAAACACCGCCGGGTTTTCGTAATTGAGATCCCACTGATAGTTGTAGAAGGTAGTCCAGATCCATTTGCGAATCTTGCTGCTGTAGGTGAAGCAACCGGGGTGCTCATCGGGGAAGACCGGGATGGCAGTCTCTTCATAAGCATCGGGCAATTTGCGATCGGGGAACATGCGGTAATAGTTCTGGTACTCCACATCGCCCGCCAGCGCCCGCCGCGCCCAGAGGTGGCCATCGGCCGTGTGGTTAAAGATGAAGTCGAGCGACAGGCTGATGCCGTGGTTGCGCAACTCGACACCGAGCTGGGCCAGCTCCTCCATGGTGCCGATAGCGGGATTGAGTTCACGATAGCTGCTGACCGCATAGCCACCATCGTTATCACCCTCCGGGGTTTTAAACATCGGCATAAGATGCAGGTAGCTGATGCCCTGCTCTTTGAGGTAAGGGATATGTTTGCGCAGCCCTTCGAGATTTTCACAGAAGAGATCGACATAACACATCGCACCGATCATGCGGTGCGACTGGTACCAGTGTGGATCGGCCGCACGGACTGCATCGAGCGCCTTCAGATCATCACTACGCTCCAGCCACACCTGCGTAGCGGTCTCGATGATGGTCTGAACATGATAGAAAAAATCGTAGTTTTCATTATAGAGCTGGTGTAACGGCTTAAAAAGTTGCGGGAAATGGGTAGTGAGCCGTTCGACGTAACCGGCCCACTCACCTTTATCCACTTCGCGCGGCAAGGTCTTTTCAATGCGCGACAGAATCCGCATCAGGGTGACCTTACTCTGCTGTTCGTACCACTCGTTGTTATGCATCGTTAAATTAAACCTTGGCTGCGCTTACGCTTCAGTAGCGCTATAAAAATCTTTTGATAATGGCACCGCACCACGGAGCGCGACGATACGACTGGCAAACGCCTGCGCGGCAACCAGTGTTGCACCGGTCTCTTCCTGGTGCAGCAGTCCGTGAATCAGGCGGGCGGTAAAAGCATCACCCGCGCCAACGGTATCGACCACTGTGATCGCGGCCGCAGGCTCTACCTGCCACTGCTGGCCATCACGACGACGGGCAATGGCGCCGCGCTCACCACAGGTCACCACCACCAGTTCAATCTCACTCTGCTGTTGCAGCGCTTCAAGCTGTTGTTGCAGGGTATCGCCTGACGGGGCCAGTTCTGCCAGCTCGTGTTGATTGAGTTTGGCCCAGTAGGCACGTTGCAACCATTCCCGCACCTCACTTTTCTGGTACCACGGGGCACGCAGATTGACATCAATAAAAAGTGGCAACGCATGGTGAGCCAAGAGTTGATCAAGGGAGTTACAACTGAGCTGGTTGCGCAGCGCCAAGGTGCCGTGATAGAGCAGCGGCGCATGAGAAACGTCAGGCACTGCTTCAGCAGTGATATTGTCGTAGGCGCTGTTAACGGCGATGTCGTAGGCAGGCTCGCCAGCCGTAAAGCTGACATTCACCTGGCCGGTGGCAAACTGCGCTGTGCGCTGCACACCTGCCACACTCATGCCCCACTGCTGCATGGCATCGATCACCTCATCACCATTCTCATCATTACCCACACTGGAGAGAAACAGCGGCTGATCACCAAAGGCTTGCAGGTGCCAGGCAACATTAAACGGAGCGCCGCCGAGGTGTTTAACGCCATCAGGAAAGGTATCAAACAGCACCTCACCAAAAATTACCGGCATGACTCTGTTCATCGCTCCCCCTGTTCAAGCAGTTGCATAATCACCTCTCTGTAGGCGGGTGAGTAGTGGCAGACCCCCTCCAGAATTCCTGCGCTGTAGTTACCATTCATGCCCGTCAATGCACCCGTGGCGATATAGAGCGTCTGCTCATGACCCGCTGCTGTGGCCTGAGCCTTTGCCATCTCTTTCACCTCACTGCTGGCGTTGGCGACCAGCACAGAGCGGATGGCACTCGCCATCACCTCGAGGTCGTTACCGCTATCACCGCAGAAGATCAACTCATCATCGCTGTAACCAAGCTGCTGCTGCAAAAAACGCACAGCATGCAGTTTATTGGCGCCACGCGGTAATAGATCCAGCAGCCCGATATCTGCCGGCTCATCAATACTCCAGATCAAACTGGCGTACACCCCGGCTTCAATTAACCGCTGCTGCACCTGCATCAGCAATACATCGTGATCGGCGTGAAGTGGCACATAGAAACTGAGTTTATGTTGGTTCTGTTTATCTCTCTCCTGCAGTTGCAGCAGTGGGATATCGCTTAACAGTTCGGAGAGCTGTTGATGGGTATGACCACGCCAGTCACCATCGATCTGCTCAGCCCACTCAGCCACCTCTGACCAGCCGCCATCCAGCTGATGATAGATCTTGGTACCAACATCAGTGATGGCATAGCTGGGCACGGGTAGCGCATAGCGACTAATTGCCTCGTCTACCAGTACCAGGTCCCGGCCGGAGACATAGGCAAGCATCACGCCGGGCAGCTGGGCAAAACGGCCAAAGCTTTGCCGTGCGCCATCTGACTCTGGCTGGGCACCATTGGGCAACAGGGTACGGTCGAGGTCGGTGCAGAGCAGCAACTGTTGTTGCTGACTCATGTTGACTGTTCCGTTTCGCTGCATCCACTGAAAAATTGATAGTGATCCAGCGCCTCGAGTATGCCCGCAGCAAACGGCTGCTGGGCAAAGTAGATACGCTCTGCCTCCACCAGCTTCGACAACTCTTCATGATGGCGGTTGGCCACCACTGCTGCCAGGGTGTTACCACGCATCATGTCCTCATCAGCACCTGAGCCACCGGCAACAAATATCTGTTCCAACGGAATCTGCCAGCGGTCGGAGACATAACGCAACGCCATTCCCTTGGAGGCGCGGATCGGCACAATGTCGAGGAACTGACCAAAGGCGAGTGTGACATTGACCGACTGCTCTTCGCGATACAGCAGGCTGTTGATCTCATCGAGCGGCGGGGCTACGTCGCGATCTATGAAGTAGCTGATTTTATAACGGCTCTGCTCACTCTTCGGTTGTAGTTTGAGTCCGGGCAGATCGGTCAGGGCCTGCCTGACCAGATGCGGCGTCCAGTGGTAATCGATATGTTTCTGCCAGAAGGTATCAGCGCTCAGATTAGGCGCATAGTAGATCTCGGTGCCACTGCTGGTGATGAGAATATCAGGCTCTGGCATAGCGTACTGCTTCAAGACTTTCAACGCCGAATCAAGACGGCGCCCCGTGGCGATGCCAAACTGTACACACTTGCGATAACGGCGCAGTTGCACCATCAACTCCCGCAGTGACTCAGGATCACCGAGCAGATTCTGATCGAGGTCAGTAAATATCACCCGGTCACCATAAGTCCCGACACGTCGACTCAGCGGTTTACGCTGCAACATATCAGTACGCTCGACGATAGGTTTGATGATGTCGAGGTAACGGCTGGCATGGGCATCCCAGGCGTAGTGCTGAGTGACTCCTTTGATGCCTGCCTGCGAACGCTGCTGCCACAACTCTTGATCCTGCAACACCTCCAACAGTGCAGCCTTGATAGTACTGCTCTCCAGCGGATCGACTAACGCACCATTGTGACAGTTGCCAATGATGTCGCGCGGACCACCATCTTCGGTAGCGATAATCGGCAGGCCGCAGGCAGCCGCCTCAATGAGTGTCAGCCCAAATGGCTCGGTGAGTGCGGGATTGACAAAGACACCACGCGAAGCGGCGGCCATACGATAAAACTGTGGCACCTGTTCACGTTTATGGTGTTTGGGCATTGCCACCTTGCCATAAAGATCGTAACGGTCGATAGCGATTAGCAGCTCCTTGAAGACCTCCTGCGCCCCCTCATCCAGATCATCAATATCATCACGATTGCCGGCCACGATGATGAGATTAGCCATCTCCTGCAACTCCGGTGACTGACCATAGGCATCTATCAGTGCGGTAATGTTTTTACGGCGATCAGGACGTGACAGCGCCAGGATCATCGGTTTATCAGGCTGCCGGAGAAAACGGGACAGCTCAGCAAACAGCGGCGATTGCAGCTCATCCCCTGTGGCAGGATTGAATTTTGTCAGATCAGTGCCTGGCGGAATGACGCGCATCTGTCCCGGCTGGTAGTGGTCGTAGAGTTCATACTGCTCTTCGATCTCCTGAAAGGTGCTGGTGATGACACGCTCTGCTGAGGCCAGCGCCTGCTCCTCCGCGTCGATACGCCGCACCATGTTGTAACTCTGTTCAACCTGCGCGGCAGAGAGGCCACTGGCCACAAGACGGCGCCGTTTGACACGCCCCAACGAATGGCCGGTAAAGAGCAGCGGCACGCCGAGCAGATGGGCCAGACGTGCACCTACATAACCGGCATCGGCATAATGGCCATGAAGGATGTCAGGCAGCAGATTGTTGTCACGGAAATAGCTCAGGGCGTTGTCGGCAAAGCTGTCGAGGTGATCCCAAAGTTGCTCTTTGGGCAGATAGCCGTCAGGACCCGCCTTGATGCGGATGATATTAACGCCATTACCCAGTGCCTCATGCGGCTGCGCATACACATCACTAAGATCAGGTGAGTCAATCAGGCGCGTCAGCAGATCGACCCGCGCCACGCCCGGCTGCTTAGCCAACGCTCGAGCCAGCTCCACTACATACAGGGTCTGGCCGCCAGTATCGGCATCGCGTCCCAGCTCCAGATCGTCTCCACGAATCAGGCCGTGGACACTGATCAAGGCTAAATATAGTTTTCCAGATTGTCCCGTCATCCTTGTCTCCAATCCTATTAATAGTGTGGATTCGTTCTACAACAGTATTAAAGATACTATCTTAACCTCATGTAATGAACTCTGTGGCAGATAAAAATCTCAATTTTTAAGACAACACCAGGGGTACGAGGGTCAAAGAAGCGCGACATGTTCAGTCAATACGCTATATACAGGCGAATGGAGATAACAGAAGTGATGTTTGTTGCGACTAAAACATAACAAAACCCCGGCTCAATGGCCGGGGTGTCTGCTTGAAATAACTTATTCGAAAGGGTGACGCAGAATAATGGTTTCGGTACGGTCAGGCCCGGTGGAGATTATATCGATCGGCACATCGATGATCTCTTCAATACGTTTCAGATAGGCCTTAGCATTGGCAGGCAGATCTTCGTAGTTTTTCACACCAACTGTAGACTCCTGCCAGCCTGGCATCTCTTCGTAAACAGGCTCGCACTGTGACAAGGTATCGGCCCCCATCGGCGGCGCCAGGTAATCCTTGCCATTACAGCTGTAACCAACACAGATACGAATGGTATCAAGGCCATCCAGGACGTCGAGTTTAGTGATGCAGATACCGGAGACGCTGTTGATCATGTTGGTACGGCGCAGTGCCACCGCATCAAACCAGCCACAACGGCGTGCACGGCCAGTAGTGGAACCAAACTCATGGCCACGACGGGCCAGATGTTCACCCATGGCGTCAAACAGCTCAGTCGGGAATGGACCGGCCCCCACACGGGTTGTATAAGCCTTGGTGATGCCTAAAATGTAGTCAAAGCTGCGCGGCCCCACTCCACTGCCTGTAGAGGCGCCACCCGCGGTAGTATTGGATGAGGTAACAAAGGGGTAAGTACCGTGGTCGATATCCAGCAATGCCCCTTGGGCGCCCTCAAAAAGAACGTTTTCGCCACGCAGGCTATACTCATTCAGCACCTCTGGCACATCCACCACCATCGGCTCTAACTGCTCAGCCCAGATCATGGATTGATCCAACACCTGCTGGAAATCAACCTTGTCGACTTTGTAATAGTTCTGCAGAACAAAGTTGTGATAATCGAGCACCTCGCCCAACTTAGCGGCAAACCGCTCACGATGGAACAGGTCATCAACACGCAACCCACGCCGCGACACCTTATCTTCATACGCCGGACCGATACCACGGCCGGTGGTGCCAATAGCCGCCTTGCCCCGCGCCTTTTCACGCGCATGGTCAAGCATGGCGTGGTAGGGCAGAATCAGAGGACAGGCCGGGCTGATGCGCAGCCGTTCACGGGCGGGCACACCACGCGCTTCAAGTCCTGCTATTTCATGCAGCAGCGCCTCGGGCGAGAGCACCACACCATTCCCGATAAGACAGAGCACATTTTCGCGCAGAATGCCTGACGGAATGAGGTGCAACACAGTCTTTTCACCATTGATGACCAAGGTATGGCCCGCATTGTGCCCCCCCTGGAAGCGCACTACTGCACCTACCTTATCTGTCAGCAGGTCAACGACCTTGCCTTTACCTTCATCACCCCACTGGGTGCCAATGATAATTACGTTTTTACCTGCACTACTCATGCTTTAACACCTGAATATGTTTGTTTGATCAATGGAAACGGTTCAATAAATCAATTGCTAGCAGCCACATCCCAGCCATTGCCACCAAGCTTTAAAATACGATCACACCCCATGTCGGAGGCATCTTCAGACTCGCCTGGCAGGGCACAGACAACCCGCTCACCGGCAGCGCGTAGTTCGGCAATACGCGATTCTAATGCAGGATCGTCATCTGTGGGGGCCAATATTCCCTTTAGCCCTTTCTTCTGACACGGACTCAACTCCACCAACACCTTGAGGTCAGCACTGAAGCCGGTAGCAGGACGGGCGCGGCCAAAGGCCTCGCCGATGGAGTCATAACGACCACCACGCGCAACCTCCTGCCCCTGTCCCGGCACAAAGGCAGCAAAGACAACCCCGGTCTGATACCGGTAACCGCGCAACTCAGCCAGATCAAAGTAAAAAGGGAGATCGCCGATGAAATGTTTGGCGCGGGTAGCGATCTGACAGAGATTCTCCAATGCCGCCTGAACGGCTGGACTGGCCGCTTTTAACACTGCTCGGGCCTCATCCAGCACCGCGTAATCACCATTGAGATCCACCAGCGCCAACAGATGCGCCCTAACAACAGGGGCAACACCCCATTCGCCGAGATACGCCTCAATCTCAGGCAACGCCTTGCGTTGCATCGCCTCAAACAGAGTCACCTCCTGATCACCACTAAGTCGGGCATCCTGAACCAAACCGCGGTAGATGCCGACATGACCCAGATCGATATGCAGATCAGCCACACGACTGGCTCTGAGTGTCTCCACCATGAGCCGCAGAATCTCGACATCACTCTCTATCCCGGCGTGACCATAAAGCTCCGCCCCGACTTGCATTGGTGAACGGGAACGGCCAAAACCGTTGGGGCGAGTATGCAGTACTGGACCGATATAACAGAGGCGGTTAGGAACGTCACGTTTGAGCAGATGGGCATCGATGCGTGCTACCTGCGGCGTCATATCGGCACGCACTCCCATCAAGCGGCCGGTAAGCTGGTCAATCAACTTGAATGTCTGAAGATCCAAATCATTTCCCGTCCCCACCAACAGCGATTCGAGATACTCGATCAGCGGCGGCATCACCAGCTCATAACCCCAGCTATAGAAGATATCCAACAGCTTGCGGCGCAAATATTCCAGATGCCGAGCCTCACGTGGCAGCAGCTCAACAATGCCTTCTGGCAGTAACCAGCGATCTTTTTCTTGTGTCACTCAATTAACCATTGTGTTGTTTGGGATGGATCAACTCACCAAGGAGAGTAATACCGCCCCTGCAATCATGCTTATCAAACCATAGAGCCGCAATGACCGATCATCCATCTGGATTATATGGCCGTACGCCTTACGCAAGCCCAGCGGACTCAAAAAAGGCAGTACACCCTCAATTACCAATACCAGGGCCAGGGCGACCCATAAGCTTTGCCAAGTCATAATTGCCATCAAAAAAAGCGGGCATGACACTGTGTGTGATGCCCGCGAGCGTTGTTATTTTACCTGTTTATTAGCAAAAGCGGTGAGCCAATCGTTGCTCAACTCTGCTAATTTGCACCTTTTTGGCTATTGAAGTAACGGAAGAAATCAGCATCCGGCTTAATCACCATAATATCTTCCTTGCCATTAAAGGCGCTGCGATAAGCCATCAAACTACGATAAAAGGCGTAAAACTCACGGTCTTTATTGTAGGCCTTGGCATAGATTTCCGACGCCGAGGCATCTCCCTGTCCGCGCAGCAGCTCAGCTTCGCGGTAGGCCTCAGCTATGATCACGGTACGCTGTTTGTCGGCATCGGCACGAATACGTTCAGCCTGCTCGGCCCCCTTGGAGCGAAAATCCTTCGCTACACGGGTACGCTCTGCCTCCATTCGACGATAAACGGCATCGCTAACTTCGCCCTTGAGGTCGATACGCATGATACGAACATCAATCACCTCAACACCAAACTCCTTGGACTTTTTGTCAGCCGTTACCGTAGCAATGCTCATGATCTCAGCACGCTCACCCGAAATAACATCCTGAATAGTACGGCGGGCAAACTCTTCACGCAGGGCATCCTTGATGATCTGCGACAGACGTACGTTGGCCATACGCTGATCTCCACCCATCGCGGTAAAATAGGTCGATACATTATCAATACGCCACTTAACAAAAGAGTCCACCACAACATTCTTTTTCTCAACCGTCAGGAAGGTCTCAGGCTCGGCGTCCATAGTCAGGACCCGGCCATCAAACTTACGTACATTATTGATAAAAGGAATCTTGAAGTGCAGACCAGGATCAAAGTCTGTACTTTGAATCTTACCTAACCGTAGCAAAATCGCCTTCTCGCGCTCATCCACCGTAAACACCGACAAGAGCCCAATCACCAAAACAACACCCAACAGGATGACAACACTCAAAGCTTTATTCTGATTCATTAGCGCACCTCCCTGCCACGTAAAGCCGATTGACCCTGCTGCATAAATTGTTCAGCAGACTTTACAGCTGAGCTGGACTGACTCTCTGGCGACTGAAACTTTTGCCCCGCGCCCGCCGCTGTATTTGCAGCAGGATTGCTGTTGTTACCCATCATTCTATCCAAGGGTAAATAGATCATGTTATTACCGCCTTTAACATCGACCACAACCTTAGAGGTATTGCTTAACACCTGCTCCATGGCCTCGATATAGAGACGCTGGCGTGTCACCTCAGGTGCTTTTTTATACTCAACCAGGATACTTTCGAAGCGCTTGGCTTCACCATCCGCCTGAGCAACAACCTGCTCTTTGTAGGCGCTAGCCTCCTCAACCTGACGAGCCGCACCACCGCGTGCTCTCGGCAATACATCGTTAGAGTAAGCCTCAGCTTCATTGATGACACGTTGCTGATCTTCGCGCGCTTTAACCGCATCATCAAAGGCGTGCTGCACCTCAGTCGGCGGTTGAGCATCCTGCATGTTGACACTGATAATCATCAAACCAGCACCATAACTATCCAAAGTCTTTTGAATAAGAACTTTGACCCGATCAACGATATCGCTACGTCCCTCTTTAAGCACAAAATCCATGTCGCTCTTACCAACAATTTCACGAATTGCACTCTCCGTAGCCTCACGTAAGGTTAGGTCAGGATCTTTAACCTTAAAGACATAATCTGCAGCCGACTTAATGTTGTACTGAATCGCAAATCTGACATCAACGATGTTTTCATCACGTGTCAACATCATCGACTCACTGAGGACCGGGGTGCTTTTAGCAGAACGATCACTCGAATTTGTCCGATAACCGATCAGAACGTCACGATTCTGCGCCACATTGACATTGATTACATTTTCTATTGGGCGTGGCAGGCGAAAATTCAAGCCCGGCTGCATTGTGTCGACATATTTGCCAAAGCGCGTAACAACACCCCGCTCCGCCGGCTGGATGATATGAATCATGTCATAAACAAGCCAGACCCCCACAAGCAGCAGAACGACAATTCCTATGCCACCGGCACCACTACCACCGCCACCACTGCGGATAGGTGTAGCGCCATCACCACCGGAACCCTTTGCCCCGAGGCCACCAAACACCGCGCTAACCTTTTGTTTGATTTTGCGCACCACTTCGTCCAGATCAGGAGGACCTTGATCTTTTCCACGGTTACCCCAGGGATCTTTATCCTTCGATCCTCCCGGCTCATTCCAGGCCATACTTATCTCCAAATCGTTATGTAAACAGTTAGCCACTCCGGTATATCAATACCCGAATCGACAATTCCACAAACCTCGCCTTCATTCAGCAAGGCAATGCTAGAAATTATTAACAACATCAACAGCATGGTCGTCCATACAACGGCACCCTTCCTGACGGCAATACGCCTCTTTCTGCCGCGGCCAAAGGAAAACCTCAAGTAGCCATTCGCCCTGCTCGGTGTGAGTCTCTTTCTCTATCACACCCGCCATAAATAGCTCTGTTCGTAACCGGCCAGCCATAGGCGCCAACAGTAACTGGTAACGATGTTTAGCCGCCACCTCTTTCCAGGTGATCTCATCATTCCGTGAATTAGCATCCTGCCACTGCAGATACTCTGTCACCACCTGACGCAACAGCTCCTCACCGGCACCTGTCATCGCTGAAACCCAGACACGTAATGGACGACCATCATCGTCACGGTCAACATGTGCTTCACTCCCCGCCACCAGATCTATTTTATTGTAGACCTCAATCTGAGGCACCATCTCAGCACCCACCTCTTTCAGTACTGAATTGACTTCAGCAACCCGCTCCTGCCGCCCATCAGCATGGGCATCAATCACATGCAGCAAAAGATTAGCATCTTGCGTCTCTTCCAGCGTTGAACGAAATGCCGCCACCAGATTATGTGGCAAATGGCGAATAAACCCTACGGTATCAATAAGCACCGTATCGTGCTCGGTTTCCAGGTTAAATTTACGCAATGCTGGATCGAGTGTGGCAAACAGCTGGTCGGCCACATAGGCATCCGCCTGCGTCAAGGCGTTAAAGAGCGTCGACTTACCCGCATTGGTATAACCCACCAGAGAGACCGTCTGTACCAGAGACTTACGCCGCGAACGCCTCCGCTCTTCACGCTGCTGCGACACCTTCTCCAAGCGTTTATTAAGCTGCTTGATGCGCTGGGCGATTAAACGACGATCAGTCTCAAGCTGCGTTTCTCCCGGGCCACGCAGGCCAATCCCGCCACCCTGCCGCTCCAGATGAGTCCAGCCGCGTACCAAACGGGTGGAGAGATGGCGTAACTGGGCCAGCTCAACTTGCAATTTACCTTCAAAAGTACGGGCGCGCTGGGCGAAGATATCGAGAATCAAACCGGTACGATCCAAGACCCGGCAACACAGCAATCGCTCCAGGTTACGCTCCTGTGACGGCGACAGTGCGTGGTTAAAAATTACCAGCTCAGATTCACTCTCCACCACGGCTTGACGGATCTCCTCCGCTTTGCCTATTCCCACAAAATATTTAGAATCAGGACCTCGGCGGCTGCCTTGTATAACCGCTACAGGCTCAGCGCCCGCAGAGACCGCCAGCTCTTTAAGTTCATCAAGATCTTCCCGTGCACCTTGGTCATGGAAATTCACATGCACAAGCACGGTACGTTCACCCACTTTAGGGCGTTCAAAAAATTCCACTTAATCTGGCACCCGCTGCTAACTATTCAGCACTATCTTCGTCATCAGTGCCAATACTCAATTTCACATTACGCGCCGGCACGATAGTGGATATGGCATGTTTGTATACCATCTGACTGACACTATTTTTTAATAGCACAACAAACTGGTCAAACGACTCAACCTGCCCTTGCAATTTGATGCCGTTGACCAAGTAGATCGCCACCGGCACCTTCTCTTTCCGCAGAGCGTTCAAAAAAGGGTCTTGTAAACTTTGCCCTTTACTCATTATATAACTCTCCTTTTGTTATATTATTCGGTCAAATCCGACCATTACCACTAAAGCTGTCGGCCCAAACGAGCCAGCATGCACCACGCGTCATCAAGGCTAAAGTCTAGCACAACAATAGGTTATACGCTCAATTCCAGCTCTGCCTGCAAATATCTCAACACATCATCAATAAGCACCGGGGACTCACCATCAAACCAAGCCGCACCCTGCTCAGAACGTAGCCACGTCAATTGGCGCTTGGCAAATTGACGGGTCGCCGCGACCCCTCTATCGACCAACTGATCGTACCCATAGTTCCCGTCAAGATATTCCCACACCTGCCGGTAACCCACCGCCCTCATGGAAGGCAGAGAGAGATTAACCCCCTCCATTTGACGCAGACACACCACCTCTTCAACAAAACCTTGCTCCAGCATGGCGTCAAAACGGCGTTCGATGCGCTCATGCAATGTAGCGCGTTGCGCTGGCGCGATAACAATCTTGGCTACTGTGTAGGGTAAGTTCTGCCGTGGCGACCTGGCGCAGAGCTCAGTCATATTTATCCCCGTCAGCTCATAAACCTCAAGCGCCCGCTGGATGCGCTGGCGATCATTAGGGTTAATTCTGGCTGCTGCTGCCGGATCGACATCTGCCAGCCGTCGATGCAGCTCACTCAAACCGTGAGCTGCAACCTCTGCATCTAAACGGGCACGCACAGCCTCATTGGCCGCGGGCAGTTCAGAAAGCCCATGTTCAAGGGAGCGGTAATAGAGCATTGTTCCCCCAACCAGCAAGGGGATGCGCCCTGCGGCTGTAATTTCGGCCATTGCCAGCAGCGCATCCTCACGAAAACTAGCCACTGAATAGATCTGCGCCGGATCAAGTATGTCAATCAAACGGTGGGGAGCTTGCGCCAGTAACTCAGGCGATGGTTTGGCCGTCCCAATATCCATCCCTTTATAGACAAGCGCTGAGTCGACACTGATAAGCTCACAAGGCAGCCTATCAAACAAACGAAGCGCAAGATCGGTCTTACCCGCCGCCGTGGGACCCATCACAAAGATGGCGGGCGGTTTAGATGTGCGCAAAGAGGGAGTCATAAGTGAAGAGACCTAATATAAATCTGGCCACCATTTTAACTGAACGGAACACCCAACAGCACCGCCCTTTGCGTGATGATTGAATTTAGGGCAGAATACCGCCCCTAATGCAGGCAAGCGCCTGGAAGAATACCAACCTCACTGGAGAAGCATCCCCGTTATGGCAAAAGAAGACGCTATTGAGATGGAAGGCACTGTTATTGACACCCTGCCCAACACCATGTTCCGCGTAGAACTGGAGAATGGACACGTGGTCACCGCTCACATTTCAGGGAAAATGCGCAAAAACTACATCCGCATCCTGACTGGCGACAAAGTCACCGTGCAGTTAACCCCTTATGATCTAAGCAAAGGTCGCATCACATACCGTGCCCGCTAATTAATCAACTTAATCAACCGACTCAGCCTGACGCGCCTCCTCCTCGATTTCGAAGATCAGTTCGCCGCCCTTCACGCCGATCCTGACAAACCCACCTGAGGCCAAGCGGCCAAACAGCAGCTCTTCCGCGAGCGGCTTTTTGATACTCTCTTTAATCAACCGAGCCATGGGCCGTGCCCCCATGGCAGGATCATAACCACGCTCGCCAAGCCATGCACGCGCCGCCGCAGTGATCTCCATGGTGACATGTTTGTCATGCAGTTGAGTCTCCAGCTCGATGATGAACTTGTCCACCACATGCCCCATGGTCTTGCGATCCAGCGCCTTGAATTCAATGACCGCATCAAGGCGATTACGGAACTCAGGGGTGAAAGTACGTTTGATTGCCTCCATGCCATCACGAGCATTATCTTGCTGGGTAAAGCCAATGGAGGTACGGCTGATCTGCTCAGCGCCGGCATTAGTGGTCATAACAATGATCACATTTCGGAAGTCGGCTTCTCGGCCATTATTATCAGTCAGTGTGCCGTGATCCATGACCTGCAACAGCAGATTAAATACATCGGGATGGGCCTTCTCAATCTCATCCAGCAACAATACTGCATGCGGCGTTTTATTGATCGCATCAGTAAGCAAACCACCCTGATCAAACCCAACGTAACCAGGTGGCGCACCAATGAGGCGTGACGCTGCATGTCGCTCCATATACTCAGACATATCAAAACGGATCAGTTCGATCCCCATCACCTTGGCGAGCTGACGTGTAACCTCAGTTTTACCAACCCCGGTCGGTCCCGCAAAAAGGAATGAACCAATCGGCTTCTCATCATGACCAAGCCCAGAGCGAGCCAGCTTGATTGCGGTGGCTAAGGAGTCAATCGCCGGATCCTGACCAAAGACCACCATTTTCAGATCACGCTCCAGAGTTCTAAGCCGCTCGCGATCAGTACTGCCAATATGTTTAGGCGGAATGCGAGCTATCTTGGCAACAATGGCCTCTACATCACGCACCCCAATGGTTTTTTTACGTTTGGAGGGTGACGCCATGCGTTGCTGTGCCCCCGCCTCATCAATTACATCAATCGCCTTATCCGGCAGATGACGATCAGTGATATAACGTGCGGATAATTCCGCCGCCGCCTTGATAGCCTGACGGGTATACTTAACTTGATGATGCTCTTCAAAACGGGATTTCAAACCGTGCAAAATCTGAATGGTTTCATTCACGGTTGGCTCTGGCACATCTATTTTCTGGAAGCGGCGTGCTAAAGCACGGTCTTTTTCAAAGATGCCGCGATACTCCTGATAGGTTGTTGAACCGATACACTTCAATTCACCAGAGGCCAGCGCCGGCTTAAGCAGATTAGAGGCATCCATCACACCGCCAGAAGCGGCACCAGCACCAATGATGGTATGTATCTCATCAATAAAAAGGATATTGCCAGGATGTTTTAGCATCTGCGCCAATACCGCTTTCAACCGTTTTTCAAAATCACCACGATATTTTGTCCCGGCCAACAACGCCCCCATATCCAGTGAGTAAACGGTACTATCCGCCAACACCTCAGGCACCTCGCCGTCCACAATACGCTTGGCTAACCCTTCCGCCAGAGCGGTCTTGCCGACCCCCGCTTCACCGACAAACAGGGGATTGTTTTTACGCCGACGACACAATATTTGAACAGTGCGTTCAACCTCTTCATGTCGTCCAATCAAAGGATCAATTTTACCCTGCTTGGCACGCTGATTGAGATTGACAGCAAAACTCTCAAGTGGCGATTTAGCAGCAGAATCAGACTCACTCTCATCATCTTCAGCGCGACCGAATCCTTCGCCCTCTTCATCACCAGCAACCTTGGAGATGCCATGAGAAAGGTAATTCACTACATCCAGGCGGGTAACATTCTGAGCATTCAAGAGATAAGCAGCCTGAGAATCGGGCTCACCAAAGATGGCCACCAGCACATTGGCACCGGTCACCTCTTCACGGCCAGCACTCTGCACATGAAAAACGGCACGCTGTAGTACACGCTGAAAGCCGAGGGTTGGCTGGGTCTCTCTACTATCTTCATTAGAAATAACAGGTGTGGTCTCATCAAGAAACGAGAGCAGCTCCCGTTTCAACTGGGGTAGATCAGCGCCACAGGCACGCAACACACTCGCAGCGGCCGAGTTATCCAGCAACGCCAACAACAGATGCTCAACCGTCATGAATTCGTGATGTTTATCACTCGCCTCACGAAACGCGGTGTTCAGAGTAAATTCCAATTCCTTGTTCAACATGACAAGCACCTCCTACGTTGCCTGGTACTGCACAAACCTAAAACTTTAGGCTACTTCCATCGTGCATTTCAGCGGGTGCTGATTTTCATATGAAAAATCATTCACCTGAGCCACCTTTGTTTCAGCCACATCCTGCGAAAAAACGCCACACACACCCATACCTTCTGTATGGATTTGAAGCATCACCTGGGTGGCCTTCTCGCGTCCCATGCCAAAAAACTTCTCCAGCACATGAATGACAAACTCCATAGGAGTGTAATCGTCGTTTATCAGCAAAACTTTATATAAGGGGGGACGCTTCAACTGAGGCCGCGCCTCCTGAAGTGCCAGGTCATCATTTAAATCATGGTCTGTTTTTTTTGTCATAACGGCTTTGATTATAACCAAATAGTCCCAGCATGACAGCGCATTCCTGCATAAAAACAACAACCCTAATTACACTGCGCTATATGTTCTAAGCTATTAAATAATCGTAATTTTTCCATGCATATACTAAAAAAAACCCATGCCCTTAAAAACCACACTATAGCAAATCACATTGCCCCTCTTAAGTATCTGCTTATAAACTACTGATATACACAGCAAAGCGACTAATTGAGCATGTTCACAGCAAACAACAATCCTTAATGTTTTCAATCTATTGACTTCTGAGCTTTTTTGATCAACATTAATCACCGAGTGGGGGGGTAAATGTAGGTGTAGTCAATCCTCTGCAGCGGGCCGGAATTTGCGGCATGTTTTTTGTTTTAACCGCGGGGAAAGTAAGCATGGCAAAAGGTATAGTTAAGTGGTTCAGTAACGCCAAAGGGTATGGATTTATAGCGCCAGAAGAGGGGGGCGACGATATATTTGCTCACTTCTCTGCAATCGATATGGATGGCTACAAGTCGCTTCGACAGGGCCAAAAGGTTCTGTACGAAGTCTCACAAGGTCCAAAGGGGTTGCTTGCGGCCTCCATCAACCTGGACGGCAGCGAAATAGCCGCTGACGATACAACTTCATTAGGCGCTGAAACAGATTCCAACAGATAGACAGTAAAAAATCCCGGCCGCAAGATAAAACCTAGAACAGCGACCGGGGTTTTTATTTGGGAGAGACTTCGGTTTTATTACATTTTGACAGCCATCGCACCGTCAAGTATCCAACTACTCAACTGCGTTACAGCACACATTAAACGAACCAGATCATAGATCACTGCGCCCGCAGAGATCACGCCACTCAGCCCATATGATGCTATACCGTGAGCCACCACGTATAAAAACAGCCGTGACTACTTTACTATTGCCGTCCTTTTGTAATGAATCCAGTTGTAATGAACCCAGCAAACATGGCCAAGATCATCCTCTTCAACAAACCCTACGATGTGCTTTCCCAGTTCACCGACAAAATGGAGCGCGGCACGCTGGCAGACTATATCGACCTGAAGGGTTTCTACCCGGCCGGCCGTCTTGATCGCGACAGCGAAGGGCTGCTGATATTGACTGACGATGGCAGCGTCCAGAGCCGCATTGCCGAGCCGCGCTACAAAATGGCCAAGACCTACTGGGCGCAGGTCGAGGGGATTCCTGATGAAGCGGCCCTGGAGCTGCTACGTCAAGGCGTCGAACTCAAGGATGGCATGACCAAACCTGCGGAGGCGCGCCTAGTTGAACCCAATCCCCTCTGGCCCCGCACTCCACCCATCCGCTACCGCGCCAACATCCCTGATAGCTGGATCGAACTCACCATCACTGAAGGCCGCAACCGTCAGGTGCGACGCATGACCGCCGCGATTGGCCACCCCACGCTACGGCTGATCCGCTACCGTATTGGTCCCTGGAGCCTGGATGACATTCAGCCCGGCGAGTGGCGCATAATCGACTCTCCACCGGAACTATTCACCCCACCAGCGAGAAACAAAGATCATGGTCTGGAAACCCAACGTCACCGTCGCCGCCGTCATTGAACAAAATGACAAGTTCCTGCTGGTCGAAGAGGAGCAAGGCCTCAGCAAAACCGTCTTCAACCAGCCCGCTGGCCATCTCGACGAAGGCGAAAGCATCATCACCGCCACCATCCGTGAAACCCTGGAGGAGACCGCACACCACTTCACCCCCTCCGCCATCGTTGGCATCTACCGCTGGATCGAACCCACATCGGCCACCACATTCTTACGTGTCTGTTTCACCGGCGAGGTCACCGCCCACGATACCCACCTGGAGCTGGACGATGGCATCATCGCCACCCACTGGCTCAGCCTCGATGAGATCAATCAACTTACACCACGACTACGCAGCCCGCTGGTACGACGTTGCATCGACGACTATCTGGCCGGGCGACGCTATCCACTGGAGTTATTGGCCGACATTGGCACTTAAGCGCGGCGCGACGTTTTATATTAAAATGCCCCCTCTTTTGACCCCCGGACCCCAGGCAACATGACCTCAGATTCACCACAACGCATCATCGTCGGCATGTCGGGCGGCGTCGATTCGTCCGTCACGGCGCTACTGTTACAGCAACAGGGCTATGCGGTGAGCGGCCTCTTCATGAAAAACTGGGAAGATTTCCCCGACGGCGAATGCCCGGCGCTGCAGGACTCTCAGGATGTGATGGCGGTCTGCGACCAGCTGGGCATCGAGATGGATGGTGTTAACTTTGCCGCTGAATATTGGGAGCGGGTCTTTGCCTACTTCCTCGCCGAGTACCAGGCCGGACGCACCCCCAACCCCGATGTGCTCTGCAATAAAGAGATCAAGTTCAAGGCCTTTCTCGACTACGCCCTGGCCCACGGCGCCGACAAAATCGCCACTGGCCACTACGCCAAGGTGGCGTTCCGCGATGGCTATTACCGTCTGCTCAAGGCCGCTGACCAGAATAAAGATCAGACCTACTTCCTTTACACCCTGGGGCAGCCGCAGCTTTCAAAAACACTCTTCCCGCTTGGTGATTTGCCCAAGCCAGAAGTCCGCCACATCGCCGAAGAGCACCACTTCGTCAATGCCAAAAAGAAAGACTCCACCGGTATCTGCTTTATCGGTGAACGCAAGTTCAAGGAGTTCCTGGGTCAGTACCTGCCGGCCCAGCCGGGCGAGATGCGCACCCCGGAAGGTGAATTCATCGGCAAGCACAACGGCCTGATGTATCACACCCTCGGCCAGCGCCAGGGACTGGGCATCGGTGGCCGCAAGGAGTCAAGCGGCGCGCCGTGGTTTGTGGTCGGCAAGGAGCTGGAGCACAATATCCTGCTGGTCGCGCAAGGCGAACACCCGATGCTCTACAGTGATACGCTGGAGGCGAGCCAGCTGCACTGGACCACCGGCAGCGCACCCCGAACACCGCTGCGCTGCGCTGCCAAAAGCCGTTACCGCCAGCCAGAACAGTCGTGCACCATTGACTGGCTGGTGGGCAACCGTTGCCAGGTGACTTTTGATGAACCACAGCGGGCCGTCACGCCGGGGCAGTCAGTAGTCTTTTATCAGGGTGACGAGTGCCTGGGCGGCGGCATCATCGAAACCACCACCACTCACAACGCTGCCGCCACGCTTTTACACGGTTAGCTACAAGGAAGACGACGCACCATGCAACACAGTTACCGCGAACAAGTGATCGCCTTTGCCGGAATTTGGCAAGCAGTCAAACTCGTCCAGCAAGTGGCGCGCCACGGCCGGGCCGACAGCGCCGACATGGCCGTCTGCATCAACAGCCTGTTTGAGATGGACCCCAACAGCTTTGACGACATCTATGGCGCGACCAAAGGGCTGACCACCGGCCTTAATACCATCCTCGATCAGTTTGGCGATGCCACCGACCAGCGCGACATGGAGCTGACCAAGTATGTAATCACGCTGATGCATCTGGAGCGCAGGCTGATGCAGCAATCCGACATGCTGGAAAAGATCAGTCGCGGGCTACGACAGGCCAAAAGCCAGGCCGAACACTTTGGCTCCAGCACCCATGAAAACGTCTTTGCCAACATCGGTGATCTCTACGCCAATACCATCAGCACGTTAAAACCCAAGGTCATCGTCCAGGGCGAACAGGGGCACCTCAGCAACAGCGCCAACGCCGCCAAAGTGCGCACCCTGCTGCTGACAGGCATCCGCTCCGCAGTGCTCTGGCATCAGTGTGGCGGCCGCCGCCTGGGGCTGATCTTCAGCCGCAAGAAGCTGCTCAACCAGACCAAAGCACTATTGAATGAAACCAGTTAAGACAAAATATTTAAGACAGGAAATACCATGCAACTATCAGAACTGACCGCCATCTCCCCCATCGACGGCCGCTACGGCAACAAGACCGCCGACCTGCGCCCCATCTTCAGCGAGTTCGGCCTGATCCGTCACCGCGTGCTGGTGGAGGTGCGCTGGCTGCAGCTGCTGGCCGCCGAACCTACCATTGTCGAAGTCCCGGCCTTGAGCGAACAGGCTAACAACACCCTGAATAACATCTTTGAAAACTTCAGCGTTGAGGATGCCCAGCGTGTCAAAAATATCGAAAAGACCACCAACCACGACGTCAAAGCGGTGGAATATTTCCTCAAGGAGAAGATCGCCGGCAATGCCGAGCTGGAGGCCATAAGCGAGTTCATCCACTTCGCCTGCACCTCCGAAGACATCAACAACCTTGCCTACGGCCTGATGCTGCGCGAGGCCCGTACCCAGTCGCTGCTGCCGATGATGGATGAGACCATCGACGCCATCAGCGCCCTGGCCCACAAATACGCCAGCGTACCAATGCTGTCGCGCACCCACGGCCAGCCCGCCTCCCCCACCACCCTGGGCAAGGAGATGGCCAACGTCGCCTTCCGTCTCAAACGCCAGCGTGAACAGGTGGTGATGGTGCCGATGCTGGGCAAGATCAACGGTGCCGTTGGCAACTACAACGCCCACCTCTCCGCCTATCCCGATCTCGACTGGCAATCCCTGGCGCAGCAGTTTGTCACCCGCCTCGGGCTCGACTGGAACCCCTACACCACCCAGATCGAACCCCACGACTACGTTGCCGAGTTCTTCGATGCTACGGCCCGCTTCAACACCGTGCTGATCGACTTCTGTCGCGACATCTGGGGCTATATCTCCATCGGTTACTTCAAGCAGCGGACTGTGGAGGGTGAAATCGGCTCCTCCACCATGCCCCACCAGGACAACCCTATCGACTTTGAAAACGCCGAGGGCAACCTGGGGCTGGCCAACGCCATCTTCGGCCATCTGGCCGCCAAGCTGCCGATCTCGCGCTGGCAGCGCGACCTGACCGACTCCACCGTGCTGCGCAACCTCGGTGTCGGCATGGCCCACGGCGCCATCGCCTACCAGTCATGCCTGAAGGGCATCTCCAAACTCGAGGCCAACGAGGCACGTCTGGCAAGTGACCTGGATAACTGCTGGGAGGTGCTGGCCGAACCGATCCAGACCGTGATGCGCCGCTATGCCATCGAAAAGCCCTACGAGAAACTCAAAGAGCTGACCCGCGGCAAGGGCATCGACAAACAGAGCATGCAGAGCTTCATCCAGGGCCTGGCCATTCCCGAAGATGAAAAAACACGACTGCTGGCCATGACCCCCGCCAGCTACATCGGCAATGCCATTGAGCAGGCGCAAGACCTCTAAGTGCAACATCGGGGTAGAAATTTTTCTGCCTCGATACGACTTAGTTCAATTGTGTGACCCACAACACAGCTTTTTAGCCGCCAAACACCATACTCAAATCGTAGGTAGTGCGTAATTCACCCCGCATCCCCCCGACGCTCCAATTACGCGCCGCCTACACCAGACCCGGACTGCCTGACAAAGACAGCCCGGGTTTTTTATTGATTCATACTCACTGCAACAACGTAAATTTTCATTCTCCCTATAGACAACGCTAGTGAGAATCACTATCATTTGCAATAAGACTACCCGTTAACGTTTTTTCCGGAGAATAGAAATGATCAGACAAACCCTAAAAAAGATCAGTACCGCGCTGCTGGCCAGCGCCGTTCTTGCCATCTCGACACCAAGCCTGGCCGCAGATGAATACCTGCTCATCATCAAGGACCACAAGTTTGAACCTGCACAGATCAAAGTACCGGCAGGCAAGAAGGTCAAACTGGTCGTGCATAACCAGGACCCAACCCCGGAAGAGTTCCATAGCGATGATCTAAAACGCGAAAAGGTGGTGCTTGGCGGCAAAAAGGTCTCCTTTTTTATCGGCCCACTTAAGGCTGGAAACTACAATTTTATGGGTGAATTCAATGAAGCAACTGCCAAGGGCGTTGTCATTGTTGAGTAACAGTTCCACCTGAGGAGATAAGTCATGCTATCCACCGCCATCATCGTCTTTCGCGAAGTACTGGAAGCGGCCCTGATCATCAGCATCATCATCGCCGCCACCCGTGGTGTCGCACACCGCGGCAAGTGGGTAGCGCTGGGTGCTGCTGCTGGTCTGCTGGGGGCGGGCGTGATTGCCATGTTTGCCGATGTCATCGCCGAAGCCCTGACCGGACGTGGCCAGGAGATGTTTAATGCCGGCATTCTCTTCACCGCAGTAGCAATGCTGGGGTGGCACAATATCTGGATGAAACAACACGGCAAACAGCTGGCGATGCAGATGTCGGCGATGGGACGCTCCGTCCTGGAAGGCAGCCAGCCACTACGTATCCTCGCCGTGGTGATCGGCTTGGCACTACTACGTGAAGGTTCAGAAGTAGTGTTGTTCCTTTACGGCATCGCCAGCGCCCAGGCGACCAGCGCCAACACCATGCTGGCAGGCGGCCTGATTGGCATTGCCGCTGGCAGCACACTTGGTTACCTGCTTTATCGTGGCCTGCTCAAGATCCCCAGCAAACACCTGTTTGCCGTCACCGGCTGGCTGATCCTGCTGCTGGCGGCAGGTATGTCGGCCCATGGCGCCGCCTATCTGGTACAGATTGATCTGCTGCCACCACTAGGCCATGCGATCTGGGACACCTCTGGCATCATTTCGGAAATCAGTATCACCGGTAAGTTGCTCAGCACCCTGGTCGGTTATGTAGCCCGCCCCGACGGCATCCAGGTGCTGTTCTACTTCGCTACCATCATCTTGATTGGCGGCTTGATGAAACTGCTCGACAGGCAACCCGCCCGGATAGCCATCACCGCCTGAACATTAACTTCCCCCCTTGCCCGAACTGCCCCTCCCCTCGCAGTTCGGGCTTTTTTACACTCAATTTTCACCTTTTTGTGACACATACCACAGCAATTTGACGCCAGGTGTCTACAATCAGAGTTAAGGGACCGTTAATAGTGACCCCCCCGCATTCACCCCGATGCCCGTCACTATGGCTCCCTGAATGTTCGCCCGGACCCAGTCCGGGCTTTTTTTATTGTGGCTGCGCTAGAATGTTCACTGCTACAGACTCAATGAGATAAAACCAGATGGCTCTAAAACTGAAAGATCTAATATTGGGGGAGTCGCATGACCCTCTGCCTACCGACAACAGTGAAGAGGTAGCCGAGGCGACACTGGCGCTGGCGCAACAGGCGCGCCGCTCACTCGACATCTTCACCCAGCGGCTCGACCATAAGATATACAACAGCATCGCGCTTTATGACGCCGTGCTTAAACTGGCTACCCGTAGCCGCCACTCGCGGGTACGCATTCTGATCCAGGACGCCATGCCGGTTGTGCAAAGCAGCAATCGCCTGGTGGAGCTGAGTTACCGCATCAGCAGCCGCCTACAGATTCGCAAGCCCCCCATTGAGCACCAGGATTTCAATGAGGAGTTTGTGATTGCCGATGGTTGCGGCCTGATGCGGCGTATCCATCCCAATCGCTACGAGGGCGAGATCTGCTTCAACGGCGCCATCAAGGCACGGCAGCTGGATAAATTTTTTGATGAGTGCTGGGAACAGAGCGCCGCTGATCCCCAGCTCAGGCGTCTCGACATCTGAGGGCGATTACCGCTCAACGGCCACGCAAAAAGAGCCGATCCAGATCGTCCATGCCCATTTGCACCCAGGTGGGACGACCATGGTTACATTGGCCGCCACGTTCGGTACGTTCCATGTCACGCAACAGTGCGTTCATCTCTGCCACACCCAACTGACGGCTGGCGCGCACTGAGCCATGGCACGCCATGGTGCCCAGGATCTCGTTACAGCGCTCGCGCACCCGGCTGCTCTCACCAGAAACATTCAAATCGGCCAACAGATCCAGCACCAGCGCCTTAACATCGGCATGGCGCAACAGGGCCGGTACGGCACGAATCGACAACGTCTCCGGTCCCATGGCACTCAGCTCAAAACCCAGCTCCTGTAGCAGCGCGGTATGCTCATCCGCCAACCGCACCTCACGCGAAGTGACCACCAGCGTCTCTGGCACCAGCAGCGGCTGGCTACGAATCCCCTCCTCCGCCCAATCCTGTTTCATACGTTCGTAGGTGACCCGTTCGTGGGCGGCATGCATATCCACCAATACCAGCCCCTGGCTGTTTTGGGCGAGGATGTAGATCCCCTGCAGCTGCGCCAAGGCAAACCCCAACGGCGGTGATTCGTGATGATCGGCTGTTGGCAGCGACGTCGTTGTAGCAGCACCATGCAGCTGGTCATAAACCGAGATCTGTTCCCGCACCCCCAAACTAAAGGCCTGCTGGTTCTGCCGTGGCAGCGGGACAGCGCTGCTGTAACCACCGTACTGAGTGGATGGCGTGGAGGCAGCAGCGGCTGAAGGCGGCGATGATGATGAAGACGAATAGATCGACTCGCTGGAGATGGTCGCCACTGCATCACCGGGACGTACATCGGCCAGCGCCCGATGCAGCGTGGAGAAGAGGAAGTCATGCACCATGCGACTCTCGCGGAAACGCACCTCATGTTTGGTGGGATGAACATTCACATCCACCTCACTTGCCGGCAGTTCGAGGTAGAGCACAAAAGCGGCGTGACGGCCGTGGTACATCACATCCTGATAGGCCTTGCGCACCGCGTGAGCGATCACCTTATCCTTCACCACCCGACCGTTGACAAAAAAGTATTGCAGATCGGCCTGACCGCGCGAAAAGGTTGGCAGCCCCACCCAGCCCCACAGCCTCATGCCGGCAGTCTCGAACTCGATCTCGACTGCATTTTCGATAAAGCTCTTGCCACAGATGGCCGCCACACGGCGCCGCCGCGCCTCGGCATCGGACGCGGCACGCCACTGGTGCAGCGGCTTCTGATCGTGTTTGAGGCTGATGCCTACATCAAAACAGCTCAGGCCGATGCGGCGCACCACATCTTCAAGATGGTTGAACTCGGTGCGCTCCGCCTTGAGAAATTTACGCCGCGCCGGAGTGTTGTAAAAGAGATCACGCACTTCGATGGTCGTGCCTTGGGGGTGGGCGGCCGGGGATGGCTCGACATCGGCTTCACCGGCATTGACGGCAAACTGCCACCCCTGTGACTCATCTAGATAACGCGAGATCACCTTCAAGCGTGCCACCGAGCCGATACTGGGTAGCGCCTCGCCACGAAAACCGAGGCTGGCGACGGCGGTAAGGTCATCTAAACTGCTGATCTTGCTGGTGGCGTGGCGACTCAGCGCCAGGGGAATATCGTCAGGATGGATGCCGGCGCCATTGTCGCGCACCCTGATCAGTGCTACCCCGCCCTTCTCGATCTCCAGATCGATCTGACTGGCACCGGCATCGAGGCTGTTTTCGATCAGCTCCTTGGCAACGGATGAAGGACGTTCGACCACCTCACCAGCAGCAATCTGGTTGGCAAGATGGGACGAGAGTAGATGAATACGTTTCACGTAAAAAGATTCCAGGCAGCTCAGACAGAGCTGCCAATTATACGTGAAGCGGCTGGCTAAAAAGTGCTAACTGTCTCTGAGGGGAATCTGCAAAACCTGGCCAATACGAACGGTATCGTCCTTGAGCTGATTGGTTACCCGCAGGGTACGGGCGCTAACCCGATACTGAGTGGCAATACCAGAGAGTGTATCGCCACGCCTGATTACATGTTCACGCGCCGCGATACGGACACCATCAGGAGGATTGCTGACAAAATAACTGCGCACCCCATTCATCATCGCATCCGCCAGTTGCTGCTGATAGGCCAGCGACTTGAGGTTGGCCTCTTCAGCTGGGTTGGATATAAAGGCTGTCTCAACCAGAATGGAGGGGATATCGGGCGACTTCAACACCACAAAACCGGCCTGCTCGACGCGATGTTTATGCACCTTGCCAACCTGTTTAAGCCCCTGCAGCACCCGCCCAGCCACATCCAGGCTCGCCTCGATGGTGGCATTCTGAGAGAGATCCAACAACACTGAGGCCAACAGCTGATCCCTGCCCTCCAGAGTCACCCCACCAATCAGATCGGCCGAGTTTTCGCGGTTTGCCAACACCCTGGCCGCCTCGGTTGTAGCACCACGCTGTGACAGGGCATAAACCGACGCGCCACTGGCACGCCGATTCACAAAGGCATCGGCATGAATCGAGATAAACAAGTCAGCCTTGGCGCTGCGGGCCTTATTAATACGATCACGCAGACTGACAAATACATCACTATCACGAATCATTACCGGCACCATGCCCGGCTCTTTGCGGACCCGCTCTTCAAACTGACGGGCAATCTGCAGCACCACATCCTTCTCATGTGTGCCTCTGCTGCCAATGGCCCCCACATCCGCACCACCATGACCGGCATCAATCGCTATCACAATGTCGCGTCCATTTACGGGAGCTTCGTTTTTAAATTCCAGTGGGGCTGGCCGTTGCACTACCGCCACTGGCGCTGGCGCGGGTGTGGCAGTAAAAACAGGCGGCACTGCATTGGCAAGCACGGTATGAGCAGAACGTTTGCCCGTCTCTTTCATCTCAATCACCAAACGATGGCCATAGCCATCCGCTGGTGGTAACAGATAGGCCTTTCCTTTGGCCTGTGCCGAAAGTTCAAATACCAGGCGCAGATCTTCGCCATTGCGAATGCCCGAGCGAATGGCTGAGATGGGCGTATCGCTAAAGCTGACCTGCGGGATTTCACCGGTACGGATAACATCTCGCAGATCCACCACAAAGCGATCGGGACTGGAAAGAGAGAAATATTTCATGGCGCTTGGGCCGCTCAACTCCAGCACCACCCTGACCAGACCATCCTCCTGGCCAATACGCAGGGTGTTGTATTTCACAACAGCAGCAGCCCAACTTACCGAAACAGGCAGCAGACATAACAGAACCACGGCCATGACACGGCGCATCTGCTTAATTTTTTCATTACTACGCTTCACAGCTTGAGTTTTTCCAAATTTCCCATACATTTCGAAGGATACAACATTTTTCTATAAATAATAGTAAACGCCGCCCATTCACCCCTGTTTCTTCGACAATTACGCCGATATCTTTAGTTTCGCGGGATATTACTGCGCCAGTACTGCAACAACCTCTGCCCCTTTTGCCGAAGTCGCCTGTAGAGTCACAAACCGCGCCCTGCCCGCGTATAGGAGCGTTACGGTCAAATCGGCAGCAGGCAATAGACCTTCACCACGCTGCGGCCACTCCACCAGCAAGATTGCATCCTCTGCCAACCAGTCGCGCAACCCCAAAAATTCCAGCTCTTCAGGATCGGCCAGACGATAGAGATCCAGGTGGTAGATCTGCCGCTCTGGCAACTCATAGGGTTCTACCAGGGTGTAGGTCGGACTACGCGCCGTGCCGACATGTCCAAGTGCCCGCAGAAAACCCCGCGCCAGGGTCGATTTGCCCGCCCCCAGCTCACCCACCAGATAGATGACACAGCTCGGCGGACACGCCAGCGCCAACCGCGCCCCCAGGGCGCGCATCGCGGGATCATCTGCAACAGACAACGTCACCATAATTTATTAAAACTCCAAACCATTTGCAGCGCGCCATTTTACGTCAACCCTCTGCCAATACGTGATCCATTTCACACTTTTGGCACTGTGCCGATAACTGACGGACAGAAGGCATAGATCTACTGACGAGTGGCCCACCCCGCTCTCATAATCATCTTTCACGTTGCCGATGTTAAAGGTAAGCCACAGGAGCAAGACCAACCAGCCATGTTAGCGAATCGCACATCAACAGTAGTTCCAAGCAGCAGCCGTGAGGCAGGCTTCACGCTGATCGAACTGATGGTCACCCTGGCCGTTGCCGCCATCATGATAAGCATGGCGGTGCCGAGTTTTACCTCGATGACCAAAAACAACCGTTTGACCACCCAGACCAATCAGCTGGTGACCGCCCTGAATCTGGCGCGCAGCGAGGCGATCAATCGTCGCACCACCATCAATGTTGTGGCCACCGATGCCAGCAGCTCCAGCAACGAATGGGGCAAGGGCTGGAGCGTGGTGCTCAATGGTGGAGCAACACTGAGGATATTCCAATCATTAGAGGGCGGTTCTACGCTGGATAGCACTAACAGCATCGCCACCATTCAGTACCAGGCCAGCGGCCGCGCCAATGTTACCGACACCTTCACCATGTGCGACAACCGCAGCGGCGAGATCGGACGCGAAATATCCATCCTGACCACTGGCCGTGTCACCACTAAAACTGTTGCCTGTTCATAGGGAGAATCATGACGAGAAGAGCAACACATCCCCAACCGCTAGCGCCAAAACGGAAGATGGCTGGCCTCACCATGATTGAGATCCTAGTGACGCTGATCATCCTCTCCATCGGCTTGCTCGGCATGGCCGCGCTACAACTGACCGGCATCCGCAGCGCCAACAGCTCTACCTATCGTACTCAGGCAACCCTGCTGGCCGACGATCTGGCCGAACGCATGCGCGCCAATATCACCGCCGTAGATGCCAATGCCTTCATGGCGGTCAACTCCACCGCCATCAACTGCGCCGCCGCACCTAACCCCTATTGCGGCGAATATTACGACGGCACCAACGCCGTCGCCGCCCAGAGCTGCACCTCAGCGCAGATGGCCAGCTACGACATCAACGTCTGGTTCTGTGGTGAACGTAACTCGGGCACCCGGCGCGGCGGGGTGCAGTCGATACTCAATGGGGCCACGGCCACCATCACCTGCACCGACGTCAATCCACCCTCAGGCGCTGATGGCGACGACTGCACCAATCGCTCCTCCTACCACACCATCAGCCTCAGCTGGAGTGAACTCAACCCAGACCGCAGCAACGGCGTAGCGGCGACCGTCAATCAAACCATCGCGATCTCGGTGCAACCATGAACAGTTCACATCAGAAAAAAGCAGCGCCACGCCAACATCAGCAGGGGCTAACCCTGGTTGAGCTGATGGTCGCCGCCACCATCAGTCTGCTGCTGATGGCAGGTGTCATTCAGGTGTTTTTGAGCAGCAAGGTATCGCACAATCTTCAGAACGGTCTGGGCAGATTGCAAGAAAACGCCCGTGCCGCCATGGACATCCTTTCACTCAATATCAGCATGGCCGGTTACAACGTCGGCACTACCGCCATCAACAAAATTAACACTACCAATACCCTAAACAATGCCACCGCCAATACCGCCCTTGGTTTCACTGTGGCCAATGGCAAGGCCAGCGACGTTATCGAAATCAGCTACCAGTCAGCCACCGACTGCCTTGGCCAAGCCAGCGGCGGCACCGTTACTGACCGCTATTATCTCAACGGCACCAATCTCATGTGCCTTGGCAATGGTTCCGCCACACCCGGCATCATCGCCGAAGGGGTCGAGAATATGCAGATCCTTTATGGCGAGGATACCGATGGCGACAAAATTGCCAACCGCTACATCAACGCCAGCAACATTGCCGCCAAACCAATCGTCAGCGTCCGGATCGCCCTACTGGTCAGCACTGTTGAGAGCACCGGCACTATCGACACAAACACCTACGCACTCCTGAATACACCATTGCTGGGGCCCATCAATGACAATCAGCTGCGCCGTGTCTTCATCCGCACCATTGTCCTGCGCAACTCGTGACGACAAAGGAGAGAGTCATGAACCATAAAAACCGTCAACAAGGCGTCGTCCTGATTATCAGCCTGCTGATCCTGCTGGTAATGACCATGCTTGGTATCTCCGCTATATCCAATACCAGCATGGAGGAACGCATGTCGAACAACTTCCAACAATCGATGATTGCATTTCAGGCATCAGAATCAACTATTCAGAGTGTTTTTGTAGCGGGAGACCCAGGCGGAACAGGGGCGGCAATTAACCCTTTTTATGTCTCCGCCAACGATCCATTAAAGACCGCTTTAACTAGCGGCATTAACACTACCACCACTACCGTCACTAAGAACATGGATCCACAAAGCAAACTCAAAGCCACCCTAAGCACTACTGCCACTGTCAGTTACACAGGCGCAGCACAACTCTGCCCAGGTTATGGCGCGGGTGTGAACTGCCTGAAATTCGAGGTTAATACCCGTACCACAATTGGTGGGGCCGGGACCGGCCCAAACCATGTTCAGGGCTTGGAACGCCCTGCCCCTGGTTTATAAACAACATGTTTAATCAAAGGAGATCATCCATGACACTGCCATTCACCCGCGTGATCGCCGGCCTAATATTCAGCAGCGGACTGCTGCTGGCACTCTCTGCCCGCGCTGAATTCATGGACGTAGAAAAAAATGCCGAGGCTGACCATGTGCGCATCCTCTTCACCAAAGGTGTCGAAGAGGGCATGGCGCAGGTCAGTGGATGTCAAAGCTGTCCGTTCAACCTCGACATCAACGGACAGACACGGTTTTTTCAGGACGGTAAAGAGATCGAACGCCGCAAGGTTGTCTCGTTCTCAGGCAAATCGGCCACCGTTATCTACAGCATGGATGGCAAACAGGCACTCCGGATACGTTGGTAACAGCGGACCTTAAACAGGCATGCGAGGCAGATCATGAAAAAGACAACTCAATATTACAGATTTATCAGCTTGGTTTTGGGCACTCTGCTCCTGACCAGCCCGCCTCTCAGCGCCGAGGATACAGAGGTCTACCTGGGGGCCAGCACCACCCCCTCGGTGGTGCGGCCCAACCTCACCTTCATTATCGATACTTCTGGCAGTATGGATACTAACGTCACCACCACCACCACCAATGGTACCTACACTCCCGGCACCACCTATGCCGGCAGTTGTAACGCCAACCGTACCTATTGGAGTTCCAACGGCACCCCTCCCAGCTGTGGCACCAGCCAGTATATTGATACTAGCGCCAACAAATGCGCCAACTCATCTACAGCCCTGAGTAGCAGCGGTAGCGGCTTTTATGTCGGCAAGCTGGCACAGTATCGCATACGCAACAGAGGAAGCCGCTGGGACTCATTAAGCACCTCTACGCCAAGCGAAATGGTTGAGTGTCAAGCCGACTGGGGTGTGCATGGACAGACCAACGCCACCAACCCCTATCCCGCCGATGAAAGTAATGGCGGCCCATGGCGCGCCAATACCAGCAACGCCATCAATTGGAATAGCACCGGTAATACCTACACACTCTATAGCGCCAACTACCTTAACTGGCGCGCCAGTTCTACTACCACCGTTACCAAGAGCCGCTTGAAGATAGTGCAGGAGGTCTTTAATTCGCTGATGGACAGCATCTCCAATGTTAACGTCGCCGTGATGCGTTTCGACAACAGAAGCCAAGAGCTCAATAAAGGTGGCTATTTTGTGATGCCGATGCAGCAGCTCACCACAGCCAATCGCGCCGATTATAAAACCGCCGTCAACAACTTCACCGCTAATGGCTACACACCACTGGCAGAGTCGATGTTTGAAACCTATCTCTACTATCGTGGTGATAACGTAAAGTTTGGTAACAGCACCTCACCAGCAACCAATGTGGCTGGAGTACTGGAACCTGCCAATTCCAACAAATACAAAAGCCCCATCGAATATCAGTGCCAGAAAAACTTCGCCATTTTACTCACCGATGGCGAACCAACCTATGATATCGATGCCGATAACGCCATCAAGGCATTGCCTGGCTTCTCCACAGTAAACGGCTCCACCACCTGCAGCGGTAACTGTCTCGACGAATTGACCCAATATATGTACAGCCAGGATTGCAGCGCCTTGCCCGACAAACAAAACGTCATCACCTATACCATCGGCTTCACCCTGGATCTGCCACTGTTACGCGACGCTGCTACCAAAGGCGGCGGCAAATACTTCACCGCCAACGATACTGCCGGCCTAACCGACGCCTTTACTTCGATCATTACAGAGATCCTGGCCATCAATACCACCTTCATTGCCCCGGCCGTTTCTGTAAACGCCTTTAACCGCTTCACCCACCGGGATGAGCTCTACTACGCCCTGTTCCGCCCCAATGCACGACCCAAGTGGGATGGCAACGTTAAACGCTTCAAGCTGGCAGGCAATCCGCCAATCATCGTCGACAAAAACAGTACCGCCGCAATTGATGCCAACACTGGTTTCTTTAAAACCACGGCCACCAGTTTTTGGACCGCAACTGCGGATGCCCCCGATGGTGATGAAGTCAAGAAGGGAGGAGCTGCCAGCAGGCTGGTACTACCACGTTCCATCTACACCTACTCGGGAGTAACTGCCGCCAACAATGAGTTGCTAACTAGTACCGGCAATTCGTTGCACGAAAGCAATACCGCCATTACCACCACCATGCTAGGTGATGCCGCCATGACGGCCGGGGATCGTACCTCCCTGTTGCAATGGGCACGAGGTGTTGATCTGCTTGACGATGACGGCGATACCTTCGTCGACGACATTCGTCGCCAAATGGGTGATCCACTGCACAGCAAACCGCTGCTGGTCACCTACGGCGGTACCGATACCGCACCGGACATGACACTCTATATAGGCACCAATGAAGGCTATCTGCATGCTATTAATACCACTACCGGCGGCGAACTCTTCGCCTTTGCCCCCCAGGAGCTGCTGCCCAATTTGAAGCTGCGCTTCGAGGACTCCGCCAGCGTCGCCCATCCCTATGGTCTTGATGGACCACTGACCATGTGGTTCAACGATGTCAACGACAACGGTCTGCTATTAAATACCAGCGGCGTACTTGAAGCAGGTGAACATGTCTACCTCTATCAAGGTATGCGTCGTGGTGGCAAAAACTACTACGCACTTGATGTTACCAGCCGTACCGCACCTAAGCTAAAATGGGTGATCAAGGGCGGCAGTGGTGACTTCAGTGAACTAGCACAAACCTGGTCAGCAGCCATCAAGGCCAAGATCAAGTTCAACGGCGCTGATAAAGATGTGCTGATCTTTGGCGGCGGCTACGATACCGCCCAAGACAACAACGCCACCGCCCAGAATGACACCACTGGCCGCGCCATCTTCATGGTTGATGCCAACACCGGTGCCAAACTCTGGCAGGCAGGTCCCGCTGGCTCAGCCAATGGTGCCAACCCCAATCTGCTGCTGACCAGTATGACCAACAGCATCCCAGCTGACATCACCGTAATCGATACCGATGGTGATGGTTATTCCGACCGCATGTATGCCTCCGATATGCGCGGCCAGCTCTGGAGATTCGACATTAAAAAGACCAACACCGGTGCCGCAACCCTGGCAACTGGCGGCGTCATTGCCCGTCTGGGTGACGCAACGGCTGCGGGCAATCGCCGCTTCTATTACGCCCCAGATGTGTCGTTATCAAAAGATTCGACCCAGCTCAATATTGCTATCGGCTCGGGATATCGGGCCCATCCACTCGACACAGTGATTCGCGACGCCTTCTTTATCATCGCTGATAAAAACATCTACAACCCGGCTGTGGATGGCAGTGGCAATCCTGTCTACACCACCATTACCATGAGTGACCTCTACGACACCACCAGTAACATCATCGGCCAAGGAAACGTTACCGAGGTATCAGCGGCGCAAGTAACACTCGCAGGGAAGAAGGGCTGGTACATTTGGATGAGTGAGCCTAATGGCACCTTTATAGGAGAAAAAATATTGGCAAAATCGCTCACCTTTGCCGACATGCTGATGTTCACCACTTATACACCGATCACCGCGGCAACGGGCGCGTGTTCACCCAGCCAGGGACGAGCCATCGCCTATCTGATCAACATCAAAGATGGTTCACCAGTGTATGACTTTAATCAATCAGGCGGCACACTGCTAACACAGATCGACAGAAGAATGAATCTAGTGCGTGGTGGTATTCCACCTGAACCCTCACTGCTATTTAATGAAAATGGTCCCGTCATTCTGGTTGGCACCGAGAAAGCACCGGATCCAAATCTATTACTCAGTCCCAGAAAGACCTACTGGAAAACCAAATAACGTGATGCAGCAGAGTTAATGGAGAGACAGCAGTGAAGAGAACAGCAAACGGATTTACCCTGATCGAGTTGATGATCACCGTAGCGATTGTCGCCATCCTGGCGGCAATCGCCTACCCCTCCTATCAGGATCAGATACGTTCATCACGGCACAGTGATGCCCAGGGTGTACTAACAAGTTTTGCCCTGGCGATGGAACGTTTTTACACCAGCAACAACAGCTACCTGGGTGCCGCCGGCACCCAGTCAGTGCCGGCCAACAGCGGTGCACCGTGGATATTTGCCAGCGAAGCGCCGCTGGATGGAGCCACTAAATACTACAATCTCACCATCAAGGCGGGCGCTACCCAATCCACCTACACCCTGGTTGCTACCCCCAAAGGAGCGCAGGCAGGTTATGGAGTGATGGAGCTGGACAGCACCGGCGCCAAACGTTGGGATCGTGATAATAATGGTGGTTTTGGTGCTAGCGAATCGTGCTGGAACAAGAGCTGTTAGGCCCATGCCGTCAAACCGGCAATCTCAGACAACCGGCTCCGCCCCTGTCACACGGCGCAGTTTTGAGGTGAGACGACGAAACGAGGTGCTGTCGATACTGTCGGTCATAATCACCAGCGGCAACATACGGCGGCTCGACTCTATTTTAAAGTTGAGCACAATCAGAAAAGGGTTCACAAAACTGCTGCCCAGCAGCTGGGCATTAAGCGCCTCTCCCTCTGCCCGCTGTAGCTGCCACTCATCACCGCCATCCCAAATAAGCCCAGTCACTGCCCTACTACCTTTAAACAACAGATAACGACGTAGCTGCAATGCCAGGCTGGCACTGATCACCACGGCCACAACCAGCTTGAGCCAGAGTGGCAGCACAAACGTAATGAGCCAGATGAGTGCGCCGCCATGCATGAAGAGCAACATGGCCAGCAACAGCAACGAAGGTTTTAGGGTGACCCTAAACGGTACTGCGAATCGTGCGGATGACATGATCGAGTGTGGTGTCCTCGGGGGGGGTTTGCAGCATCAGGCATTCAAGCAGCTCCTGATCCTCTAAGTCGAGCAGCGTATGAAACTGTAACTGCTCTGCTGCCGTCAAGGTTGGATAGCGCTCTTCCACAAACGGCTGGAGTAGCAGATCAAGCTCCAGCATGCCACGCCGGCAGCGCCATTTCAGGCGCGCATATTCGTTATCATCACTTATCATCAGGTGTTGTGTTTGAGCAGGATGCTTTTGATCTCACCAATTGCCTTGGTGGGATTGAGTCCCTTCGGGCAGACGTTGGTGCAGTTCATAATGGTATGGCAACGGAACAGACGATACGGCCCTTCCAGTTCATCAAGGCGTTGTGCAGTGGCTTGGTCGCGGCTGTCGGCAATAAAGCGGTAGGCCTGCAACAGTGCCGCGGGACCACGGAATTTATCCGGGTTCCACCAGAACGACGGGCAGGCAGTGGAGCAACAGCCGCAGAGAATACATTCATAAAGGCCATCAAGCTTCTCGCGCTCTTCAGGGGACTGCAGATATTCGATCTCCGGCTCGGGATCGTGCACCGTGAGATAAGGTTTGACGGCGCGGTACTGGTGATAGAACTGCGTCATGTCGACCACCAGATCACGGATCACTGGCCGCCCCGGCAACGGATGCACCTCCACCGGCTCTTTTAGTGTTGCGACCGGCGTGACACACGCCAACCCGTTGGTACCATTGATGTTCACCGCATCGGAACCACACACCCCCTCACCACACGAGTGGCGGAAGGAGAAGCTCTCATCCATGGATTTGATCTTGAGCAACGCATCCCGCAGCATCATGCCGGGTGTGACGTCGACGTCATACTCCTGCATGTAGGGTTTGTCGTTGGACTCTGGGTTATAGCGATAGATAGAGAAACGCATCAGGACACCTCTAGTAAACACGCGCCTTGGGCGGGAACGAGTCAACGGTGAGCGGCTTCATGCGCACCGGCTTGTAGTCGAGCTTGCGCCCCTCTTTAAAAAAGAGCGTATGTTTGAGCCACTGCTCATCATTACGCTCGGGAAAATCGATCCGTGAGTGGGCGCCGCGGCTCTCTTTGCGGGCATGGGCAGAGACCACCGTGGCGATCGCCACATCCATCAGGTTCTCCAGCTCCAGCGCCTCAATGCGGGCGGTATTAAAGACCTTGCTATGATCCTTGAGGTAGACATTTTTCAGCCGCTCCTCCAGCTCGATCATCTTCTGCACCCCTTCGGCCAGGATCTCCTCGGTACGGAAGACACCACAGTAGACCTCCATGGTCTTCTTCAGCTCAGCGCGCAGCTGCATCACCGACTCACCTTCACCCTTTCTCTCCCAACGGGCCAGACGCGCCAGCGCCTTATCGACACCATCACCACTTAACGGCCGGTGATAGCGGTTCTCTTTCATCATATCAATGATGTGATTACCGGCGGCGCGGCCAAAGACCACAATATCAAGCAGTGAGTTACCACCCAGACGGTTGGCGCCATGCACCGAGACACAGGCGCACTCACCCACCGCATAGAGACCGGGCATCACCTCCTCCGCCGTATTGCCCAACGGCGCCACCACCTGGCCAAAACGATTGGTGGGAATGCCACCCATGGTGTAGTGGGCGGTGGGGTAGATTGGTATTGGTTCGTTTACCGGATCCATGTGCAGGAAGGTTTGAATGGTGGCGCGAATGCCGGGCAGCCGTTTATTGATGACATCAGGTCCAAGGTGGTCGAGTTTGAGCAGGACATGATCCGCATCAGGACCACAACCACGCCCCTCTTTCACCTCAGTCCAGATGGCTCGACTCACCACATCACGGCTGGCCAGATCTTTGGCGTTGGGCGCGTAACGTTCCATAAAGCGTTCGCCATCTTTATTGAGCAGATAACCGCCCTCACCGCGCGCCCCCTCCGTGATCAACATGCCTTTGCCCGCGATACCGGTAGGGTGAAACTGGAAGAACTCCATATCCTGCAACGGAATGCCCGCCCGCAACGCCATCGCCATGCCGTCACCAGTATTGATGTGGGCATTGGTATTGGTGCGAAAGATCTGCCCCGCGCCACCCGTCGCCAACATGGTCGCCTTCGCCTCGATGATCAGCAGCTCGCCGGTCTCGATCTCCATCACCAACGCCCCGAGCATATAACCCTCGTCGTCGCGGATCAGATCAATGGCAAAGTACTCATCAAAGAAGTGGGTCTTGGCACGGATGTTCTGCTGATAGAGCGAATGGAGAATGGCATGGCCGGTACGATCCGCCGCGGCACAGGTACGCGCCGCCTGCTCACCACCGAAGTTCTGGCTCTGACCACCAAAAGGACGCTGATAGATCTTGCCATTATCAAGCCGCGAGAACGGCACGCCGGCATGTTCAAGCTCCACCACCAGTCGTGGTGCGGCGCGGCACATGTATTCCACCGCATCCTGATCCGCAAGGTAATCGCTGCCCTTGATGGTATCGAACATGTGCCAGTGCCAGTTGTCCGGCAACACATTGGCAAGCGCGGCATTCATGCCACCCTGCGCCGCCACGGTATGTGAACGGGTCGGAAAAACTTTTGAGACCACCGCCACATGGGCATCGGCCTGCGCCAGTTGCAGCGCCGCCCGCAGACCACCACCACCGGCGCCAATGACCAAGGCATCAAAACGACGTACCGGAATGGACGCCCCACTACTTGTAGAAGCTGCGCTCATGCGCCCCCCGTTAACAATATACGCGCCACCCATAGGGCCATAACAATCATGCCCAGAGCCAGAAGATTCAGTAATACCAGTCGCAAGGCAAATGGTTTGATGTAATCGAGCAAGACATCCCGTATACCGACCCAGGCATGGCCCAACAGCGCCAGAAAAAACAGCGTGGTTGCCAAGGCCATCGGGGTAGCGCGCAGCCACCCCTGCCACTCAGCGTAAGAGTGTGACGGAGAGATCAGTAATGCCACGATGAAATAGAGCAGAAACGCAGCCATATAGACCGCAGTGAGACGTTGCAATAACCAGGATTTCATTCCACTCGCCTTCCAGCTCATAGGATCACAAACAAGGCAATCAACACCCCTACCACACCACAACCAATTGCTGCCGTTGCAGTGCGGCGGGCCGTGGCCAGATCAACACCCCAGTCGATATCGATAAACAGGAAACGGATGCCGGCAAAAAAGTGATGCGCCGCCGCCCACGCCAGCAGCAATATCACCAATTTCATCAATGGCTGATCATAGAGGCTGGCGATCTGTTGATACTGTTGCGGACTCTGTAACGACTGATCGAGCATCCAGATCATCAGCGGGATGGCGATGAAGAGCAGCACACCGGAGATGCGGTGGCCGATGGAGGCAAGCGCCGTGATGGGTTGGCGGATTTTCAGCAGGTTTAAGTACACCGGTCTGGTTACAGCTTTTTTATTATCCATAGGGTCGCTTAATCTGAGGGTGTCCCGATAGTAGTCCAATTATTACCTCTACGCCAATAGTCGGTTATCATGCAAATAACTTAAGCTACGTAGAGAAATCAACACCATGCCTGCATCTGCCGACCACATCGTTGCCCACCTGACTGATACCGCCTTGATCAAGGTTGAAGGGGCCGATAACCACACCTTTCTGCACAATCAGTTCACCAATGATCTGCGCCTGGTGAACGATCAAACCAGCCAGCTCAGCAGCTATTGCAGCCCTAAAGGGCGCATGCTGGCGCTGTTCCGGATCTACAAACAGGACGATGCCTATTACATGGTGATGCCAAAGGCGATTGCCGAACCTACCATCAAACGGCTGCGTATGTTTGTGCTGATGTCAAAGGTGACATTCACCGACATCAGTAATGAAACAATACATCTGGGATTTTCCGGACCGCAGAGTGCCAAACGACTGCAAGCACTGGTAGGTGAGGTAACCACAGCTATCGATGGCGTCAGCCAACACGATGGGATCACCATCATTCAGATCCCCGGCCCGCAGCCACGCTTTGATCTGTTTGGCTCCACAGAGAGGCTCACCACACTGCAACAGAAACTGATGGCAGACGCGCGTGAGGTGGATAACAACCAGTGGCGGCTACTCGACATTCACGCTGGCCTGCCCACCATTCAAGCAGAGACTATCGACGCCTTTGTACCGCAGATGGTTAACCTGCAAGCGATCAACGCGCTCAACTTCAAAAAAGGGTGTTACCCCGGCCAGGAGATCGTGGCGCGTATGCACTATCTGGGCAAAGTCAAACGGCGCATGTTTCTGGCCCACGTGGAGAGCAGCACCGCACCGCTGCCTGGGGCAGCCCTGTTCGGCCCGAATAATGAACAAGGGCTAGAACATAAAAGCGGCACCGTGGTTAGCGCTCAACTCAATCCAGAGGGTGGTTGCGACCTGCTGGCCGTGCTCGAAATCGAAGCTACCGAGAACAGTACCATCCACCTTCAGAGCGCCACCGGTCCAACCATTACGTTGCTGGACCTGCCCTATACAGTCACTGCTTGAGTTCCCGTGGTGAGCGCCGATAGTTAGATCAAACTAACAGACACAACGGGCAGACACCACGGGGCGGACATGGTGACATCAGAAGAAAAGTTTGTTGATGGATTAATGGCAGACATCACCAAAGGCAAACTGGTACTACCAACCTTGCCGGAGGTGGCCTTTAAAATCCGCAAGATGGTCGATGATCCCCTGGTCAGCTCGGAGAAGCTGGCCAAACTGATCGGCACCGATGCTGCGCTATCGGCACGTCTCATCCAGGTGGCCAACAGCCCCTTCTTTCGCGGACTCAAATCGGTTGAAAATGTACGCACCGCCGTAGTCCGCCTCGGTGGCGTCTGTGTCCGCAACATTATCTCCAGTCTGGTGATGAGTCAGCTCTATCAAGCCAAAGAGGTGGCCCCGATCAAAAAGGAGCTGCATGGTTTATGGGTACACGGCGCCAAAGTAGCCGCCATCAGCCATGTACTTGCCAAACGTTTTACCAAACTAAACGCCGATGAGGCGATGCTGGCAGGATTGATTCACGACATCGGCACACTGCCTATTCTCAAACGCTGCCTCGATTTTCCCGACATACTGGCCGATAAAGTGGCATTGCAGCGTGTGATCAGTACTCTGCACGCCGACATTGGCAAGCTGATTTTGGAGGAGTGGCACTTCCCCATTGAACTGATCACCGTGGCTGCCGAACATGAAAATCTGCAACGTAATGAAAATGCCGTGGCTGACTACACTGACATTGTCATGATCGCCAATCTTCACAGCCACATGGGGCAGCCCAACAATAAATTCGCGGCCATTGACTGGAATACGGTTCCAGCCTTTGCCAGACTGGGGCTAACGCCGCAGCAGAGCATCGCCACCATGGCAGAGGCTAAAAAAGAGATTGCCGAAGTACAGAAACTGTTCATCACTTAATCCCACTACAGGGTTTTGTTTTTCAAATAGAGAGGCTAGGTTGTGTCACTGGAAACAGAACTACTGACAAAATTTCTCGACGACATCAATCACAACCGCATCAGTTTGCCGATGCTTCCCGAAATCGCTATGAAGGTGCGCGAGGTGATCGAAGACCCCAACTCCAGCGCCGCCAAAGTCACCATCACCATAGGTGCCGATCCAGCACTCTCCATCCGCTTGCTACAGGTTGCCAACAGCCCACTCTACCGTGGCGCCACACCGATTGAGAACCTGCAAAACGCAATCACCCGACTGGGTACTACGGTGGTCCGCAACATTGTCACCGGTATTGTGATGGAGCAACTTTATCAGCCTGCCAAAAACGTCATGCTCAACCGCAAACTGAAGGCGCTCTGGCTACACAGCACAAAAGTTGCCGCCATTAGCCACGTAATGGCACGCAGGTACACCAAACTCAAACCAGACCAGGCGATGCTCGGCGGCCTGATTCATGACATCGGCACCATTCCGGTACTCTCCGAGGCCGCCAACATTGAGCAGTTAAAGGATGATGAAGAGCTACTCAACAAAATTGTTCACAAGCTCCACAACCTCATCGGCACCGCCATTCTCGACATGTGGAACTTCCCACAAGAACTAATCGAAGTGGTATCGGAGCATGAAGATCTGCAGCGCAACTCCGGCAGTGTTATCGACTATGTCGATGTTGTCACCGTCGCTAACATCCTCAGCTACATCGGCACCCCCCATCACCTCGCCAAAAAGGAGTGGACCGAGATACCCGCCTTCAAAAAATTTGGCCTGACGCCAGAGCAGAGCATTGCCGCTATGGAAGAGGCACAGAGCGAGGTAACACTGATTCAAAAGATGTTCAGCAAATGAGCTGATGTACATTTAGGGAATTTCTGCATAAGTCCATTCGTGGCGCAATGCTGATCAGTTAAGTATTAGACCCACGATTGTAGGTTCGAATTCATTCGAACAACACACTGTGTATGGGCACGTTAGTGCGAATGAATTCGCACCTACGTGCTTAACTGATCAGCATTGCGTTCGTGGCGAGCTGGTTCAACCACAAACAGAACTGATCAAAACATGCATCAAACCTACTACATCGCTTGCTTTAACCAACCCCCAAACTCTGGCGGTAAAGGCGTAATCGTACCCGTGATTGGCCAGTTCTGTTTGTTTGCCATTGCGGCAATGTTTTCAATCCGGTTGGCCGTTTGCGGGTGGCTATTAAAAAATTCCGGCGGCTGGCCACCAGCCTCCTGCAACTGTTCCAACACATTAAATAGCGTGTCGGCACCCGCCACATGACCATACAGCTGGGCCAGTGCCTGGAGCGCCGTCTCATCTGACTGCTGCTCCTGATCGCGGCTGAATTTAAGCGCCGTCAACAGCCCGGTACCACCCAGAACATCACCAACAATAGACCCACCCGCCGCACTGCTAACCACGGCAATAGCAGTGCCCGTGATCACACCACGCCCCAGCGACCTGATGGGATGGCGATACTTACTTACTAACTAGTCAGCAGCAAAGGATACCGCTTCGTTTCTGAAAAATGATTTCACCAAGTCCTTATCCTGTGCAATTAATTCCAAATCTATAAACGTTCGCTCCCAAAGTGACTCCCCTTTTTTGAGAGGAGACCTCGC